>JAJDCR010000056.1 GCA_029260735.1 Planctomycetota bacterium | reverse complement strand
AGGATACCACTGTTTGAAGCTATCAACTAATTCACCATTGAATGTTTTTGCTCTAATTTGCATCAACAAATGTATGCCCTCTTCTGTCCATTGCATTTGTTGCTTCTTGGCAAATCTTTTGGAAATAAATAGATTCACAGTGGATTCAACAAAAGCGGTAGATATAGGGAAACCTGCTCGCCATATTTTACCATAGTTTGGCATCATTGGACTGTTGCGCTTAATGTAAGTCATAAATTCTTCTAACATTTTCTCAAGTTTTTTGAATTTTGGATATGTTTCCTCAAACTCATATATCTGATCTTCTACGCTACAGAGTCTCTTGTATGCCCTTCTAATAAAAATTGCAGTATCAGGTTTAAAAACATGGGTCAAACGAAAACTCAATATTTCATTTGACGCTTCTTTTGTATTCCCTATAAAATCTATATCCTGCACGTTTCTATATTATTTTTTTTCCTAAAACTGTTCATTTTTGACCGAAATATGGTTCGAAAACGTTGTTTATTTCTCCGTTGCGTGGAAAAGCCCTAATCGAGGAGAAACTCTCCTAGATTTCAAATACTAGATTTAACACTTCGCTTTTTGTCCTCTGAAAATCCATAAATGATTTTTTCCTATAGCGAAGTAAAATGTGTTTTGCTAACATGAAACTATCAGTAGAAATAAAAAGCTTTTATTAAAACGAGGAGATTTGGAGAATGCAAAAACGAAGAAGATCTCGTTCTCGAGTTCAGAAAAGAAGACGTCGCTCTAGCTCAGAAAATACTACGAAATGGATAGTATCCGTTTTATCTGTTTTTATTCTGATAACTCTTGTTGTAATGATAAATTCTACTGAAGAGAAGATAGAAGAAAGCTCTAATCAGAATTTGAGTGAAAATGAAGAGTTTAGAGTAGAAAAGAACACCCAAAAACATCCTCTTTTCTCAGTCAAGAAAGACTCCCAACCAGAATACAGCAAAGAAAAAGAGGAAATTTCTCCTCAAGAAAAAAACACTCCTTCTCTAGAGGATACTCTTTTCGCTAAAAATGAATCTCTCCATCTAGAGAAAAACGAATCCCCAGACGAAAATCCTCAAGGAAAAGGACTTGGCATTTACGAAAGAGACCACAGTAAGATAAAGCCCTTTCAAGAAAAGGAAGATTTCGAAGAAGAAAAAGAAACTCCCTTAAAAAAAGAACCCGAAGAGTTCGTAAAAAAAGAAAAGCAAGTTGAAGAAAGCGAAGCAATTGGAGATAAAAAAACTCAAAAATTTCCCGACAGGGAAACATACGAGCTTGTTGCCAAGCTAAAAAAACAGCTCATATCCTCTCGGCAAATTAGCGAACGAATTCAAGCCGTACAAGAACTAGGAAAATTACAAATCCCTCTGGCTTTTCGCGCTCTCAAAGATGCTTGGTCTGAGATGAATATTGTCACTCGCGAAGAGTATTGCCGAGTTCTCGCTCAGTGGCAAGGCAAACAGCGAGCTGACGCGATGGACATTATCATCCACCATGTTCTCAAAGACAAAGCTCGTACTGTGAGACGTAACGGGGCCGAGCTTTTAGGAAATATGGCAGGAGAAGATGGGCAAGCAGGACAAAAAGAAAGCGTAGACAAGGCTTCTGTCATACTGAGAAAAGTACTCCTAAACGACGATTCGAGAACCGTTCGAGAAAAAGCCATCATTGGTTTAGCTGCCTTAGGAGACAAGGAAAACCTAGACCTAATTGCTCGAAGCCTAGGAGATCCTTATCAAACCGTACGCATTCAAGCAGTCAAAGCATTTGAAACCCTCGATGCCCATGAGCACGTAAAAAAACTCATTCAATTCTATTTCAGAGAGAAATACGACTCCGTTCGCCTACCCATTATGGAAACAGTTCTAGCCTTAGATAAAGATAAAGCTGCCCCTTTTTTAAAAAGAATTTTTCTAGACCGAACTAAAATGGCCGGCCCATTTCAAATAACAAAAGGAATGCGTTTTTTTGCCACTAAGCTCTTAAAGAACTACGCTAGCGATCCAGATCACCAAAAAGACATCGCCAAATGCTTGGGACAAGGTTTTTTAACGGAGAAAGACTACTCTATTCGTATGGAAATCTTACACTCTCTAGCACGATTTAATCCAGAGAACGAAGTCGTTAGAAAAATTTTCTTGGTCGCTCTGAAAAACCAAAATAGCAAAATGAGAGAGCTCGCCCAAGAAATCTGGAAAAAGCCTTATGGTGAATAAGCTGTTTTTAGATTTTCTAAAGAAAACCCAATATTGCCGGAAAACTTCGTTTTTATCACTTTCTTCAAAACTAGTTTTATAACAGGATCATAATCAATCAATGACAGCTTCTCTTTACTCACAGAAAGAACTTCTATCACTCATTGACTGCGAAAAGTTTTCCGAAATGCAGATCACACACCACCACTCTAGCGAAAATGCTATCCTACTAGAAATCTCTTTGCCCTTGACTGTGGCCTATTCTGATCTGGAAGAGAAAAGGAAGAAATGGCAAAAAGAGAGCGGATGGGAGATCGCCCTCAAACCATTCTACTACTCTGCGGATCTAGATCCCACGACCATCCGAACGAATGTGTAAAAAGTAGTCTTATGTCATTAATTGAAAAAATTCTTGATGATTCAATAGAAAGAGAAGTTGATAAGGTTTTGGTAGAATTGGTTTCAAATCTAGGTGAGGTTAAAATTTATGAGTTTGAGTCAGTAAATGATGCACTTGATTTTCTTAAGCAAGATGGATTAAAAGAGTTGTTTTTAACAACGGATTCTTATAGTTTATTTGATCCTCCTCCTGAACTTGATTGATAGACGTGATTGAGTGGTCATATTTTTTATTGAGGGATTGTTGATTGTTTTGAAAAAACAATAGTAGCGGGTAATGGGGCCTGAAGTCCATTGGTACAAAAAGTAGGGTACTGTGCACATTCGTCCGTAAATATGGTCTAAGGAAATTCATCGTGTCATCCAAACTCATACACCACCTGAAGATATTGATCTTTCTTTTCTTAGCAACATTAGTCCCATTTCATGGAAAAATATTATCTTGTACGGGGATTACACACTTAATAGAAATAAGGTGATTCGGTAAATATATCCTTAGACCATATTTACGGACGAATGTGCGCACGGTACCCTTTAGTGGGTGTAATCAACTATGAAATTGTATAAGACTGTTTGTCCGAATTGCCGAAAAGAATTAGATATTCCAGCTAAAAGAGAAAAAATCCAATGTAATAAATGTGGTGAAATATTTAAGCCCGAGAACTCAACGAAAGATCTTACTCCAAGCCAAATAATGGAGAAAGAAGGGAATAATTTTACTCAATTATTTGAGATAGAAAGAGAAGAAAAACAAGGCAAAGAATTTGGTCGCTATCGAATAGTTGAGGAAATAGGTAGCGGTGGTATGGGAAAAGTTTATAAAGCCTACGATTCAGAGTTGGAGAGAATGGTAGCTTTAAAGTTGATGCTTTCGGGAGAGAACGCAAAAAAGGCGGGGGTTCAACGATTTTTGAGAGAAGCTCGAGCAACAGCTCGCTTACAGCATCCAAATATTGTGATGGTTTTGGATATAGGGCAACAAGAGGGACAGTATTTTTTTGCTATGGAGCTAATTGAAGGAGTTTCTTTGAAGGAGCTTCTTCAAAGCACGTCTATGTCAGTACGTCGTAAAATAGCTATATTTAAAAAGATAGCACAGGCGGTTGACTATGCTCATAAGCAGGGGGTGATACATAGGGATTTAAAGCCAGCCAATGTAATGATGGACAAAGATCAAAATCCAAAGGTGATGGACTTTGGTTTGGCCAAAGTTCGCAAAGCAAGCCAAAAACTGTCCCAGAGTGGCATAATCATCGGAACTTTACAGTACATGTCTCCTGAGCAAGCGGAAGGGAAAACTCGAGAGATCGATGAACGAAGTGATATCTATTCTTTAGGGGCTATTCTTTATGAGATGCTTACTGGTATGCCACCTTTTAGCGGCGAAACTCCCTCTAATATTATTTACCAAGTTCTTAACAAGGATCCTCTCACGCCTAGTAAAATAAAGAATCGCATTCCCAAGGAATTGGATTCTATTTGTTTGAAAGCATTAGAAAAAGGTAAGGAAAAACGCTACCAAAGTATTTCAGTTTTAGTGAAGGATTTATCTTTTTTTGAGCAAGGAAAAGGTGTTAAAGCTCGATCTATTAGATGGAATCGAATTATGCGACAGCATAAAGCTTCTTTTTTTCTCCTAATGATGCTACTAGCCCTTTTCCTTGCTTTTTATATAGGACAATCGACTCGCCAAAAAGTAACCCTAACTTCAGCTAAAGCAGAAATTCCAGAAGAAGATGGAAAGATTCCCTTAGAAGATAGTCCGTCAAAAGAGGAAAAACCACTTGAAAACGATAACAAAACAGAAGTGGAAATCAAAGTCCCTTCTGAAAAAAATCCACTCGTCGCAAAAAACGAAAATGAGGCTGAAGTAAAAAAAGAAAAACCAGTCGAAAACAATAACAAAGTTGAAATAGAAAAAACGGGCAAAGATCTCAAGCTAAAAGGATACCGCTATCTTGGTCGCAATATTTATTCCGCTGGGGGAGTAACAAAGAGAGTGGATGAGTATATCCATAACAAAACAGGGATGGCGTTTGTTTTGGTGCCAGGTGGCAGCTTTATGATGGGGAGTAATGATGGACGTAGTGGTGAAAGGCCAGTGCACCGAGTGAATGTTAGGGAGTTTTTGATATCGAAATATGAAGTAACTCAAGGACAGTGGCAAAAAATAATGGGGAATAATCCATCTAGCTTCAAAGGAGCAAACAAACCAGTAGAGGGAGTATCATGGGATGATGCGAAGAAGTTTTGTTCTAAATCAAGGCTACGCTTGCCGAGTGGAGCAGAGTGGGAGTATGCGTGTCGAGCAGGAACAACTAGTAAATACTATTGGGGAGGTAGTATAGATAAGAACTATGCTCATTATAGCGAAGGTAATTGGGGAAGTGCAAAAAACACGATAGATGTGGGCAATAAAAGGCCAAATGCGTTTGGTTTATACGATATGAACGGTAATGTATGGGAATGGTGTGAGGATAAATATAAAGATAATTACAAAGGCGCACCTACAAATGGCTCTGCATGGATTAATAATGGGGCCTTGGTACGAGTTAACCGAGGGGGGGGCTGGGGTACCAATAGTGTTTCTCGCCTTCGGTCGGCGTTCCGTAATGGGGACTCGCCTGTCCTACGGAACGTTAGTCTTGGTTTTCGTGTGTGCGCGGGCTTGTCCGAAAAGTAATAAATGTAAGTAAAGTAAGGGGTTTAGACCGTTTTTGGCTAAAATTAAGAGATAGCGTATAATACGCTACGAGCACGCTAATTATGGAGAGAGTTTGGAGGGATCTGTCAGAACTCAGCCTTCATTTCGAAGTGAAACAGCTTTATGGTATAATTCTTCAAAAAAATGGAGAACGGCCATGAATTGTCCGCACTGCAAATCAAAAAATTCGAGGGAAATAGGAACAACAAAATTGGGCTATAAGGCATACAAATGCAAGAGTTGCAAAAGAGAGTACAACGAACGGACAAACACGAAGTTCAATTTTTTAGAATTCTCAACAGATATAGTTTTATTGGCAGTGCTAAGCTTGCGGGACATTGCAGAGATGTTTTTGGAAAGAGGCTTTGAATTCACTCACGAAGCAGTGCGCAATTGGGTAGATCATTTTTCACTGACGATAACCAAACAATTACGAAAGAAACGTAGAAGAAAAGCCAGTAAAATCTGGTATGTAGGTGGAGCCTATGTGAAAAAAGGTAAATTTTGCTATCTGCACTGAGCAAGAGATTTCTCTATAGGAAGTACTCCTGAAAAGATATCTCGAAAATTATCTTTTAACTGGTAGTTTTTCCAAGCGATATCTGTACTATAGTATTTGCTCATCTTAGCATCATTATCATCTTCCCACAGCAATGATTGATTGTAAGAGTAGCACTCTGCCCATTTCTTGGGAATCGGTGCTAAAACAAATTGCCAAACAGCCATATATTTCTCATTTCTAAAATTTGTAGAAAACTAAATATCCTAGAACTGTGTACAGGATAGCTCTTTGCAGATTGGCTTCTGGAGCATTGCTGGAGGTGAACATTGAGTCATCAATCTATGAACATTCATTTCAAATAGATAAGCAAGATGAGATGATTTTTTTTTGTTTTATGTATCAGCTTTTACAATCTAAGCACCAAGTTTTTTCTTAATATGATCACTCGTGAGGTGCTTAACAACATCAAAGGGTTTACATTTTCCAGTGGGGTCAAAATCAATGGGGCTAATTTTTTGTGCAACTTTTAAAGCAGCTGTATTGAGCTTTTTACTGCGACCACCGATGCCTATAAGTGCATAGCCCATTGCTAGCTGCGTAGAGGTAGACTCGTCTTTAAATGATTTTTTGATATGCTTGATACATTCGGCAAAGTAGGAATCATCAGGAGCCTTTTTATTTGATAACTTGGAGATTCCATGGAGTAATTCGAATCCACAACTGCGGCGTATATCTTCTTTGCTGTTCATCCAATTATCAGCCACTTCTTTGACAAAAGGCGTCTTGGTAAGAGGAGCGCCACAGGAACAGAATACATGGGCTAGATAACCTCCAACGAGTTGATCGACCTGTTTTTCTACTTGATCCATGGTCATAACTTTGGGGTCGTCGATAAGAAGAGCGATAATCTTGGCATCATAGACACTACTTTTCCAGAGTTCTGCTGCCAATTTAGGATTTTTGCCAATTTGCTTTGCCATTTTCCTCAATTTGGTCAGGCCTATCCCAAAACTTTTCAAGTTAGTTTTTTTAGCACAAGAATCATTCCAGTTCTTAATGCCGCGCTCATTCTTATCAGCTTTTAGTTGTGCCATAACTTCGCTTTTTTTCATATGAAGCTCCTTTTATGTAAAAACCTATTCTGCTTGCCATTACTGGCTAACTCAAGAGTAGATTTCATAAATTCGAAAAGAATTTGACGAAATCCAATTGTTTTATCTTCTTTTCTTTCTGAATCCTCTATTTTAGAACAAGGAGTATTTACCTTCCTTGTATTATCACAGATAAAGTCCCAAGTCAGGCCATACTTTGGATTTACTATCCTGTCCCACCATCACATATAATATCATACCAAAGCCATCTAATCCTTGCTAGCAGATATTGCTCAATCACATTGCTATTCGGAGTAACCAAGGAACGTGAACCTTTGGGAGATCGGAGAGCTTGCCGAGTGTTGTGATGTTGCTGAAGATACGCGATGAGTTTGGAATAGGCTTCGGTTTCTTCGGAGAGAAGTGCTCGGGTTTGAGAGGACGTGAGCATTGATGAAAGGAGTCAGCTATGTTGGGAAATAGTGCGTAGCCCTGGATAGTTTGGCGACTCAGGGCTACTTAGGACAAGCTCGATGGATTCGCTCTATGGCAATTTATACGGCTTTTTTCTTTTGTCTGTGGAGTAAGGTAGCAGGTTTTCTCCTCTTTACTATAGAAGCAATGGAGGTAACAGCTACCTTTCACAGTAATGAAAATGCTATACTACCTCTTCCTCAAGAAGAGTAAACCCATAGTTCCTTGCGGCCTTCTTATCAAAAGTGTAGGTGGTATCACATCCCTTGCCTTGATTGGTTTCTACTAGTAGGTAGTCAGAAAAATCTGCATTACCTTCTTTCAGAGCAGACAACGCCCTCCTGACAGAAATAGGATTTTCAAATTTGAATACAGAGTTGCTGGCAATTCCTTCTAGTATCTCTAGAATTTCGCTCTTAGAAAGATCATATCTCCCTAATATCCATACCGTTTCAACCAAAACAATATTGTTTACTAACAAAGGTAAATAAGTACTACTCACAAGCGACCGCGCTTTTTCGCACTGCTCTGGAGCCGATAAGTCATCATAGACAATGCGAACCAGGACATTTGTATCAATTCCTATCATTAATGAAATCGTCCCCTATTTGCCCCATCTGCTATGATGCTATCCATCTGCTCTACAGAGAAAGACGGCTTATCTTTAGTTCTAAATTTATCACCAATGCCTATAATTTTTTGAGCATCACCCGCTTTTATTCTTTCATCTGAAATAGGCTCAAGAGTGATTTTAACGTCAACACCAGGCTTTAAACCCATATCAGCTATAATATTTTCAGGGACGTCAATTTTTCCGTCTGCTGTCACTTTACCTGTAATTTCCATTAGAACCTCCTATACATGTGCCTAACATATTCAATTATAACTTGCAACTAAGATAGAGGAAAAAAACAATGACTGCATATATATGTGCCTAATATATTCAATTATAACCCATATATCAGAAAAAAGTAAGAATTTCCTATGGGTTTTCCACATTTCCCATAATGCCAAAGAATCGTGAGCCATTGGGAGATTGGTGAGAGCTTGCCAGTATCGTGATGTTGCTGAGAATATGCGATGAGTTTGGCGCGAGCTTTGGTTTCTTCGGTGAGAAGAGCTCGGGTTCGAGAGGACGTGAGCATTGATGAAAAGAGTGAGGTATGTTGGAAGAACAAAGACTGGATAGTTTGGAGGCTCACAGGGTTACTTAAGTGCCGGATAAGACACGTTAGTTAGATGGACAAAAATAGCTTTTTCTGCAAATTGAAGCCCTAGAAATACTTACCTCTATTTACTATTAGACATCAATCCATGGATGATGAATGTGAATTTCTTTAATGCTCATCCGTTTTCAAAATCGGAATTAGAATGAAAATTAAATCTAAATAAAATAAACCCAATGGATGTATTTGAAAACTGATCAATGAGGTATTATTGGTGTTTTTTTATATTGGTGTATTATATAATAATGATTGCAGGCATAGAAAAAATAGGCTAAGCAAGGAAATAAAATTGATAAACTATTTAAAAATACTCACTAACCTTTCATTGCCAACAGAGAAACAAACAATTCAATTTGCCGAACACGTTGCAGAGTGTCACAGTTGGTATAAACACTTACCTTTCTTTCCTCCGGGCGCTTGTTTTGCGTTTTTCTTGGATCCCGGTGCTGGTAAAGGCGTCAAAGAGGAAAATGGCATTCATACTTTATATGATATCAAGACTGGAGATTACTTTGAACATCACAGCAGATTGGCAACAAATGATTATTTAGATCGTTTTGGATGTTGGGCATACTGTGTCATAAACCCCCGTGATTACGAAGAATCGGAAAATATGGCACCACTAATCTATGACCAAGAGGATAAACTTTTCAAACCATTACCTAGCGAATTAATTAAAAAATGGTGTTGTCAACTTACAGCTTTTTTGAAAGTTGGGCCTATGCTTAACCAAGGAAAATTTCATCAAGAGCGCGAAGAGTTTGAAAAATATGCTCTACAAACAAACATTGATCCCGAAATTGAAAGGTATAGACAGTTTGCTAAGGCCATAGCTAAAGTTAAAAATATTGGAGATTGGGGACACGTCTTTTTTGGAATAACTGAGATAGAGTTACAGAGAAAGAAGTTACTCAATGCTCTTTTAATGGTTCGTGTACAATGTCAAACATTGAAAGATAGTGTTTCTTCTACAAATAATAGAACTCTTGAAATACCAAAATAAAAAGGCTCATTCGCCTCTTCAAGAGGATGCAAAATTTACTTTTTAAATTCAGGTACGATGATGATCTGTGCTTTTTGTTCAATTGGTTAGTTGGTGGGAGATCTCAAAATCAGATTGTGATATTCTTACATTGATGGGCCTTTTCTGGGGCTGTATTCCAGGCACTATAACAATTTGTGATTTTTGCTCATCGCTCAGCTCAGCCACGATGGTATCAAAGTCTGCTTGAGTCATTGTTGCGTTAGCTAAGTTGACTTCCGATAGCAAAGCCTTTTCTAGATTAGCTCCTACTAAGTTTGTCTTCTCTAAGTTAGCCCCATGTAAGAATGTTCCAAACAGATTAGTGTTTGTCAAGCATGCTTCTCTTAAATCTGCCCTTATCAAAACAGCGTTACGCAGAGATGCTTCCTCTAAGTTTGCTCCAACCAAAGTAGCCTGTCGTGCTTCAGTTAGTCGAAGATCCGCTCTATACAAGTTGGCTCCCTCAAAGTTTGCTTGGCACAAGTCAGCATTTTGCATGCAAGCATATTGTAGATTAGCTTTTTGCAATTTCGCCTGGAGTAGATCGGCGTGGTATAAGTCGGCATTTTGTAGATTAGAATGCCTTAAGTCGGCTTGACATAGCTTAGCTCGGTATAAATCAGTTTGATACAAGTTGACTTTTGCCAGATCTGCTTTCTGTAAATCAGCTCCTTGAAGATTTACATCAGCATGAGGATTTTTTTCTCGCCACTCATTCCAAGCTTTGCATTCGTTATCTTCTTCTATGGAATCAAGCAGTTGTTTTAATTGCTCTTCATTGGCCATTGGACACCTATGGTTACTCATCGGTAAGCAACTTTCTCTATAATAATCCTAGGATATGAACATAATTATCAGCGTCAAATTTTATATCCTGAACTTTTATATCTCGGCTTTCTCCTTTGTTGTTTTGAATTTGGACTATGTCCAAACCCGAAAAGTCTTCATAATTAGAAACTTTCAACTTCATTTTTATAAAATCTGGTTGAACCTTTTTCCCATCGATAACACTATGATCTAAAATGTTACCTAATTTTTTATTTTGATTGAAAAGTGCCATGTTTTCCATTTTTAGCCTCTCTTTTTTTGTATTTTAGATTACTACAAAGGTCTCTTTCTCTACATAAATCCTTCTTATAGCATTACCAATTGCTTTGTACTTCCAAGAACGATGTTTCTCTTCAAACAAAACAACTGAAAACATAGGACATTCCCAAGATGTTCTTATTTCTTTTTGGATAATTTCTCTCAGTATACCATTTTTCAATTAATTTTGGCAGCAAGGACTTTGCTTTGTTCTTTTTCAGTTAAAAAGAGCGAAGCGAGAGAACAACCACCACTTCCATGTTTTTTCGCTTTGCTTAGCCTGAAAATGATCCTTGTATGCAAGTTGTCTGTATAGTAGTAGTTTATAATATGAAGTAGACGCGACAAGCCTTCTAGCTGTTTCTTCACGAATTAGATTCATATATGCAACAAAAAGCAAAAGAGTTTTTTCGTGGAAAAGGAAGACAGCAAAATCCTGAATACCAAAGATTATCCCAAGATCTAAAAAACATCCGTCGCAGAATTAAATACCAAAAAGAAAAGTATGGTAAACAATTTCCTGGAAGGGAAAACCTAATACAGCAAGTGTATAACAAAAGAAAATTGATGCTACAAATACCTGCCTCTTTAGATAAAGACGAATCATTCAAGCGCCTACACTATATACGCTATGCGGATGATAGTGCGCCACGAACGCGCAAGAGAAGTTTCAAAGTGCTTGAAGCGATAGGATAACAGCCGAGTTATGGGGATCTCAGCAGTAAAACCCTTCCTGCGTTAGTCAGAGACCGGATAAACGACAGGG
>JAJDCR010000055.1 GCA_029260735.1 Planctomycetota bacterium | reverse complement strand
TTAGAAAAACAAGGTATTCCTTGCCCCAAAATAGATGCTAAATTACTGGGCACATATATACAGGAATATGCTGCTACAGGAAATATTCCTTTGCCTTGAGAATATCTTTAGGGAAAAAAATATCTCCGCCAAAGAGACTCTTTTCTATTCCGTAATCATTTTCCTGGCAAAAACACTATTTGTAATCATTTTTTTGAAATAATAACTGTTTTTTTGGCTAGGGCCTATTTTCATTCAGTCCACTATGTTATGCACACTTAGCTCTGTTTCCGGAAGGAAACTTAAAATAAACGAACGGCCCAAGAGTTTATTGCGGAATTCAATAGCGTAGCTTGATGAAACAGACTTAATCAAAAGCTAAGATGCATAGTCATAACTCTATTGCTTAAATACAGAATATATACTATAATAATACAGATTCAAAAATATTGCCGATCAATGTAGAAAAGGAACAATAATATTATGAAATTATTAGGATTTATGATTATAGCGCTGTCTTTGGGAATGGGAGTACATCTCATAGCCTCGCCTTTGGTCAATGGTGACTTTGAAGACGGACTTAATGGCTGGACAAAGTTAGAGGTGGGTGCGACGATGTTTGCCTCAACGACAAATTTCCTTACCACCAACGGTGGACCCAGTTCCAATAGTGCCTTTCTAGTCCCCAATGCCGATGCTACAGGAGGAGACAAACTGGGACTCGTTCAAGATGTAGTTCTGCAAGCGGGCATTTTAAATATTGCGGTAAATGCTGTAGCTCATGGAGCAAATGGCTTTCAAAGCACCCAAGGGGGTCTATTTTCCATCATACTAGATGGTGTAATCCTCTCCAACACCAGTTTTGGTGATGTTCCCCTCGATAGCTTTAAATTTGTTACGCCTGCGGTTAATTCCCTAGCAGTGACTGCTGGAGTCCATACCATCGGCTTTCAAATGACCAATTTTGGCACAAACTCTAGATTTGTCGACAATTTCGTTATTTCTGGTTCTGCTACTGAGGTGACTGTCGTTCCAGAGCCTAACTCTCTTGCGCTACTCTTTCTAGGATTTGCTTTAATTATTACGCAATACAAAAAGAAACAATAACCTCACTTATCTTTATAGAATGACCTCACTTATCCAAAAATAGACTCTAACTTGCTTGGTACATATTTACAGAAATATACTTCTACAGGCAATATTCTTTTGTCCTCAAAATAAATAATGGTTTTAATTATCAGCTTTTACATCTGGTACAATTTTTTATTAAGAAGGTTATATCAAAGAGGTTTTTTTAAATTTTCAAAAAGATCGTTTTGCCATCGATTTTGGCATTCGATACAACAGTATTCCCAAGTATTTTTTTCTTTAGTAAACTTGATTTGCCATACGACATTCTCATTGGTATTGCATTTGGTACATAAAACATCTATTTTATGATCATCGTCATATTTTTTTTGATCATAATGGTTTCTTTTTTCTAAGATAAATTTTTGCAATTTTTTGACATCATTCTTACTTAGAAATTTAGCTAACCAGCAAGTGTGTTTGGCATACATTCCCATTATATTTTTGCTATTGGTAAAATGGTAGAGGGAAGCCTTTTTGTCATACTCAGACAAAAACAAAATATAAGATGAGTTTTTCTGTGGCACAAATGGTTTTGACAAGTAAGGTGAATGATCAACAGAGATGGATTTTGGTTGAAATTTTCCAACCAAAACGCTTTTCACTTTATAATCTACCCTGATAGTGTGATCCCATCTATCGGCTTTGGTCTCGTGAATATCAACGACCTCTGCCATTACAATCCATTTGGATTGCACAAGATCATTCATGGAAGGTGGCCCTGGCAAACACGCGTAAATAAAGCTACCACCAAATACTAAAGACAGCGTAGTTAATATCCATGTTTTTTTCATCATGCATCCTTTCGATGGAAAATAAAGTGGCTTGAAATTTTCGCCGCATTATCAATATAACAGATAATGGCTTATTTCACTGTAACGAGCTTGTAACATTTACTGGTAACTTCTTCTCTTATAAATAGTGATCTCCATCTTTTACTTCAAGTATTCAATGCCCGGATGGGGTCCAATAAAGCGGCCTGCCAAGCCGGATAAATTCCAAAAGCCACTCCCACTACCGTAGAAACCCCAAAGCCCAAAAAGATACTTAAGGGAGTGATAAAAGTCTCCCATCCTGTATAAGCCGAAATGACCACCGTAAATCCCCAACCACAGGCAATGCCGATTGTTCCTCCGATGACACTTAAGGCAAGCGCCTCGACCAAAAACTGGCGAAGAACATCTTGGCGGCTTGCTCCGATCGCCCGGCGAATTCCAATCTCTTGAATTCTTTCTGTCACATTAGCGAGCATAATGTTCATAATCCCGATCCCTCCGACGATCAAGGATATACTGGCAATACAGACCATGACAATATCGAAAATTTCTTGGGTTTTGCGCTGCTGCCGAAGAAGTTCCTCGGGAACAACGATATTAAAGTCCTCGACTTCATGATGAAGCTTATTTAAGAGACGACCAATAATTGCAGCCGTCGGACGTACTTGGCGGGCACTTTCTACCATAACGGAAATTTCATCGAGTTCATTGGCCAGAGGATTCTTTTGAAATTTCTTGAGGGCTGCGGTAATTGGAATATAAATATCGCTGTTGAGATTATCTGAACTCACCGCCTTGAGTACTCCTTCGGGAGCATTTTTATTTTCCATTACTCCGACAATAACAAAAACCTCTGGGCCCAAGTAGATTTTTTCCCCCAATGCCGGTTGGTTAAAAAAGAGTTCTCGGCGAATATTTTCTCCAATAATACAAATATTTCGATAGTGCTCGATATCTTCGTTCAGGATAAATCTTCCCTCGGAAGGGTAAAAGTTTGCTACCTTCTGATATTCAGGGAGGGTTCCCAAAATACGGCCCCGCACTTTACGGTGATGGCGCGAAATTTCGGCAGAGATTTTCTTAATCGGCACAGCATGCTTTATCGTGGGAATAGTCTTTAGAGCTTGCCAATCTTCTTGAGTAAGCCCCTGCGATAAATTTTCACGAGCTTCTCGTAGCTCTTCTTTACTCATTACCAAAGCTTGAATTCGGACATTGTGTAAGCCCATTTGCTTAACTTGCTTAATCGCCTCTTGCCGAGCTCCTTCATTAATCGCCAACATTGCCATTACGGCAGCCACTCCAAAGAGAACCCCTAACATCGTAAGAAAAGTCCTCAGAGGATGCGCCCAAAGCCCCTCACGTAGAGAAATCGTTAAAAGATCTGGCCAACTTAAACCTGAAGATGAAGAGCCTGGAGTAGGAGAAAAACTTTTTGCAGTGGCCTTTTCTCGGATTTTCTCTTCGGTAATCCGACCATCTTTGATGTAGATCGTGCGCTGGGCAATCGAGGCGACTTTTTCATCGTGGGTCACCATAACAATGGTATTGCCTTCTTTGTGCAGTTGATGTAAAAGCTCGATAATCTCTCGCCCCGTTTGTGAGTCCAAGTTTCCTGTAGGCTCATCCGCTAGAATGAGACGAGGTTTTCCACTAATGGCCCGAGCAATCGCTACTCTTTGAGCTTGTCCTCCGGAAAGCTCATTCGGACGATGGAGAGTTCGAGTGGCTATTCCCATTTGTTCTGCTAACTCTTGGGCCCTTTGCTTTCTTTTGCTCGTTGTCCATCCTCGATAAACAAGGGGCAAGGAAACATTTTGTATGACATTACAGTCACTCAATAGATGAAACTTTTGAAAGACAAAACCAATCTCTTGGTTGCGAATCCGAGAAAGCTCTTTATCTTCGAGAGTGTGGATGGCAATTTCTCCCAAATGATAAACCCCTTCACTCGGGCAATCGAGACAACCCAAGATATTCATAAGAGTAGATTTACCAGAGCCCGAGGGGCCCATGATAGAAAGAAATTCGCCTTCTTCAATGCTTAGGTTAATATCAAAGAGGACAGGGATTTTTTGACTTCCCAAATCATAGTGCTTGGCAACTTTTTCTAGATGAATCAAACTCATAAATTTTCTTTTCTTGCTATTGAGGGATCAGAAGTTTTTGATTCCCTACTTAGGAGGGATCAGAAGGTCTGATGGGTAAACAAAAGATATCTTGGAGATGAATTTCGGGAGAAGAAACAGCTACATCTCGTTCGTTACTGGCCTTGATTTCAACAAAAGTTTTCTCTATCTTTCCCGAGCGAAGAAAAAAAACAAAAGAGCCTTTTTCTTCTGTGAAAATAGCCGCTTTATCGACAATCCAACTATCGGGAGTTTCTTCGGTCAAGATTTCTATCATGGCACTCATTCCAGGTTTTATCTCGAAGCTAGTTTTTTCCACCTCGACTTTCACCTGAAAAACAATCACCCCAGAAAATTTTATTGCGATAAAGCTATTAGCATCTTCGCTTCGATCTTTAGCCAAGGGAGAGATTTCGACCACTTTTCCCGCATAAGTTTTTTTGGGGAAAGCCCGAAATTGAACCCGAGCCTTTTGATCTACCTCTAAAAAATGACGATCGACTTCATTGACTTTAAGCTTCGCCATCATCTCTGAGTGGTTTGATATCAAAATAATAGGCTCTCCGGCATAGACTTTTTTGCCAATCTCGGGTTTGCCAGTATAGCCTCGTTGGTAGCGAATCGTCCCTGTCATCGGAGCATAGAGAATCCCTTTCTCCCAAATTTCATTTTCATGTCGAAGCAAGTATTCCTGTTCTCTTAGCTGAGATTGAGCCACTTCTAAGGCCACTTCGTGTTTGTGAATTTCACTTTTGGAACTCCGCTTTGTTTGCTCATATTGAATTTGGGCCAAACGAAGCTTTTCTTGGGCCAAATTTAATTCCTCCTTGCTCGCCCCTTCTTGAATTAATTCTTCTTTCAATTGAGCAATTTTAAAACTCGCTTCGCTACTTTCCACTTCTAAACGAACGCTACTAAACTCTGCTTCCGAAATCAGTCCTTGCTCTAGAAGAATCGCTTTGGTCTTCCTCTTCTCTCCTGCTAGAATAAAAGCATACTCTGCTTGCGTGGTTGCATTCCTCATTTTTTTTAGGTCAAGAGGAAAAGGCTTTTTTTGCAAGAGTTGCCACTCCTCTTCAGCATAGTCTACTTCGAGCTGAGCTTTGGCCAATTTGAGTTTCTCATTCTTTAAAGCCAGCTCATATTCGTTTTTCTGTTTGCTCACTTCGGTCTGGTGGGTTTCTATTTTTAGCTGAATTCCATCTAAAGAGATATCATTTTTACTTTTCCCAATAACAAAAAGTCTTTCCCCTTCTTTAACCTCACTTCCTTCCGGCACAATACTCTTAATCTCTCCCGAAACTAAAGCCACCACCTCCAAAGAATGAAGAGGAAAAACTTCGCCACTTTGAATGACCTTCTTTTCTAAAGTACCTTTTTTCACTCTCTGAGCGGAACGCAACTCTAGTTCTTTTCCATTGTTTAAAGAAACCGTCCAAAACGAAGCAGCAGGAGAAAAGATATTCGGTTTTAGAAGAACCTTATCTCCGTTTTCTAAGCCTTTCTCTACTTGGGCTCGATCACGAAAAATAATTCCGACTTCTATCTCTTTCTTTTCGATTCTTTCTTTTTGCTGAAGAAAAACGTAATCCTGAGATTGCTCTGAGAAGACCGCTGTAATAGGAACACTTAAAGCATCTTCCCACTCTTTTACCGTAATTTGCACACTACCATTTAGGCCTGGTTTTAATCTGGGATCTTTGTTGTTCAACTCTATGATAACCTCAAAGACTTTTTCTGGAAAAACCTCCTTTTCCTTATCTTCTTCGTGCGCTTTTTCTTCTTCCTTATAGCGAGCTACCTCCCCAATATCATTTACTTTCCCAATAAAATGAGAAACCTGCCCCGAGAGCTTATTCTTAACCGAATCCACTTTGATTAGAGCTTCTTGCCCCTCTTTGACCTGAGAAATTAGACTTTCGGGAATTTCGACCATCACTTCCATCTCTTCCAAGTCTTGAATGGAAAGAATCGACTCCTCTCCCCAAACCTGCATCCCTTTTTTGACCTTTTCCATCCCACTACCCGACCAAACTCGTTTATAAAGAACCACTCCCTTGCTAGGAGAAATGATTTTAGTTTGTCCCAAGAACTTTTCATAATTTTTCAAAGCTTTTTGAGGGCGGTAAAGCTCTTGCTCTGCCTTACGAATCTCCACCTCAAAGCTCGCTAATTTGTGCTCTAAATTATTTTGCGCCTGCTTTAAGGAGTACTGAGCTTTTTGATAGTCTTGTAAAGCTTTTGCTAACTTGAGTGGCTCCGCTCCTTCTTGAAGAATAGCCAGTTCAATTTTCTTAGATTGAATGACCACTTGAGCTTTTTCATCTTGAAGCTGTTTTTCCTTTAGTTCAGAAGAGGAAATGAGCTTACGTTGAGATAAAATTTGATAGGACAAAAGCTCTCTCATGGTATTTCTTGCTTCTTGCCGAGTTTCGGACAAAGCTAAATGGGCTTTCAGTTCATCTCGTGCTCCAGGAGCTAACTCGAGTAAATCTAACTCAATTTTTTTTTCTTTGACCTCAATTTGCACTTTAGTGATTTCGGCTTCCAACTTACTTTTTTCAATGGCCAGTTTCTTCTCGGCCCTCTCTAAACGAGACTGAGAAATTTTAATTTCAGACTCCAGTTTGGTCATATGCGTTTTTATTTCATCGGAGGCTAACTGAGCCAGAAGCTGCCCTTTTTCAACTTTTGTTCCCTCTTCAATCACATAATTTAGCTTTAATTCATTGATGTTAACCTGAGGAAGAGGAGCAGGAATCCGAATGACCTCTTCTTTTTGAGAACGAAGTTCACACCTCCCTTCAACATAAACGGGAAAAAAACCTCTTTTTACAACGTGGACAGGAGCATTTGCTTTAGATTCAAAATCCGAGTTTTTTTGACAAGAGAGCAAGGTGCAACAAAAAATAATAAGCCACAGATAAAACTTCATTTTTCTCCCCCTCTATTAGCAGCAATGATAACTTTTTCTCCCTCTTTTAAACCTTTTGTGATAACAACTTCATATCCCGAAGAAACTCCCAAAGTAACTTCTCTTTTCTTTTTTTGCTGGTTTTCATAGATATAAATATAGGCTTTTCCTTGTTTTTTTTCGATTGCCACTTGAGGAAGGGTAATCACTTGAGCTATTTTCTGAATAGAGATTTTGCCTTTGGCAGTCATTTGTGGTAAAAGAAGGGGAGTTTTTTCTTTGATTTCGAGGGAAACTTCAAAAACTTTGATTCCCGTGGCACTCTTTTTATTCCGGTCTAGCCAACCAACAATGTCTCGCTCACTTGTGTCGACCGCCACCTTACCGATTTTACGCACTTCTCCCAAAAACTCTCGGTCGGGAATTCCATCCACGACGATGGAAGCCTTTTGGCCAATTTCAATTTGGGAGATTTCATTCTCTAAAACTTTCCCGTTTAATTGCATTAGCTCTAAATTAGGAATATCAAGAAGAGCAACCCCTTTCCAGAAACTCTTTCCCGCAGCAATTTTTTGCCCCCAAACTTTCCGATATATGACCAAACCGGCTTGGGGAGATATAATCGTTGCTTCCTTCAGCTTTTCCCGGGCTTTTTTTAAACGATTTTGAGTGCTTTCGAAATTGGTTTGGGCCTCTTCAATTTGATTCTGTTTTTCTTTCATCTTATCGGGCAAACTGGCTTCGAGTTCTTGGTATTGCAAATTCAGCTTTTCTCTCTTCAACCGCTCTTGCTCCATTTGATAATAAGAGGCACCAGAGAAAACTAGCTTCAGGTTTAAATCACTTTCTCGATACTTTGACTTAGCCTTCTCCAGTTCCATCTCCAATTTCCCTAACTCCACCTCCTTGACTAAATCCTTTTCGATATTGCTTTTAATTCGCTGATACTCTTCTTGAGCAGTTTTTTGCACTAGCTTGGCTTGCTCAAACTCCATTCGGGCAATGCGTAGGTCATTTTCTCGCGGAAGACTCTGCAAGTCCTTCAGTTGCAAATCAGCAATCAAAGCATCAATTTTCAGCTTTTCAATTTTCAAAAGAGCTTCTGCCCTATCTGCCTCTAGCTCAGCGACGGCCTTATTTTTTTCTTTTTCTTTGCTCACAAGCTCTAGCTCTAATTTAAAAACTTCATGAGCTAAATCTTCATCATCAAACTGAATCAACACTTCTCCCTTTTTTACAATCACCCCTTCTGTCACTAAAGACTTGATCTTAGCGGAATTCAAAGGACAAGTGATCGTAATAGAGTTTTGCGCTTCTAAATGTCCCTTAGCCACAACAAAAACAGGAAAATCTTTCTTTTCTGCTTGTAGGAAAACGGGTTCAAAAGAATTTTCTGGCCATAGAAAAAAGACGAATCCTAGAGTAAACAAAACTCCAAGTAAAGCCATCCATTTTCGGCTGTGTGAAAAAAAGAAAGCTAAATTAACTTTCATAAGAAACCTTTTTCTAAAAACTGAATATATAGGGCTGTTCTCATTCAGTTCACCACGTTATGCAAAAACAAACTAGGATAAAAAGTTATACTTCTAACTTCTCAAAACATTGTAAAAAAGCTGAATGAGGACACGCCCTAATCGAAGTGTTATTTGTCAAAATTAGAATAACATAATTTGACATCAGGAGCAAACTTAGGATGATAGAGTAAAGCCGCAGGTTACTTTTCGTTACATTTTATCACAAAAAAATTCACAAATAACGAGGGGAAAAAAAACAAAAAAATATTCTTCTTTCCTTAACTACTTGGAGTATAATAAATTAGAAATTAATTTATTATTCCTGTCTTTTAAATGGCACTAAAATCGCTATATAATTCTATTCGTGCTAAGGATGCGCCCTACTTTCACAGCGAGGTCTAGGAGTTTGATTGTGCAAAAAACTATTTCTACACTACTAATATTTATTCTGTTATTTTTGGGAGCTTTATCTGCTCAGGAAAGAAAAAGAAGCTGCGGTATTATCGAACATATGCACTTTTTAGGTCAGAGTAATCCTGGGGTTTATCGGGATATTGATAACACTGATGAATTCATACAACGCCAGCGGGAAGTCAGAAGAGAATTTCCGCAAACTCTAGTCGATCAAGTGCGAGTAATTCCAGTGGTAGTTCATATCATCTTCAAGACCTCTGAGCAGAATATTTCAGATCCGCAAATCCATTCTCAACTTAGGGTACTCAATGAAGATTTCCAGCGAAAAGCAAATACTCGTGGTCATAACACTCATCCTAGTGGCGCTAATACCAATATCGAGTTCCGATTAGCCCAGGTAGATCCAAACGGAAACTCGACCACCGGAATTACGAGAACCCAAACAAACACAACATCGTTTTCTGCAGATGATGCCATGAAGTTTGATAGCAGAGGCGGCAAAGACGCCTGGGATACTACTCGCTATGTCAATATGTGGGTTGCCAATTTAGGCGACGATTTGCTTGGTTATGCCCAGTTCCCTGGAGGACCTGAAGATACAGATGGTGTTGTGATGTTGTTCTCCAGTTTTGGTGACACAGGACAAGTAAGGCCTCCCTTTCATTTAGGCCGCACTACTACCCATGAGGTCGGACATTATTTAGGACTGCGTCATATTTGGGGAGATGGACCTTGCTTCGTCGATGATGGGATCAATGATACTCCTAGATCCGACTCTCCAAACTTTGGATCTCCTCAGCATCCCCTCATCAAATGTGGTCAAGATAATATGTTTGAAAATTACATGGATTACAGCGATGATGGTGCCATGAACATTTTTACCAGAGACCAATCCGAGAAAATGAATGCCACACTGGATACTTTCCGTTCTGGATTGATTAATGGGGCCGTTTTTTCCAGTAACTAGAATTGCTTTGTTCCTCTTCCCCACACCTGCCTTGTTTTGCTTGATCTAATATGTTTAATGGTGGCCATTTATAAAAATAGTTACCATTAAACAGTAATTCTACTCTCTCTTTTGATAGCTATCCATAATTAAACCTTCCCTTAAGTTACTCGAAGAAATCGTCCAATTTTCCACTTCAAATAAGAGGGAGATTTCTTGGAGGATCAAGGCCCCCGCCAAGAGAACTTCGGCTCTTTTTTTGCTGAGTAAAAAATGGTCTCTTATCTTTTTCGGGCATCGTAATTGAGACAATTGTTCGACAACTTGGGCCAAGTCTTTTGAGGTAAAAGCAGGGTTATAAACTTTATTTCCTAGGGAGAAGTTGCTCTGAATCTGATTTACTGTTGCTAGGGTTTTCGCTGTTCCCGAAGAAGCTATTGCTAATTCGTATTTCAAATTTTTCATTTTTGCGGGGATAGATTTGATTTGGTGGGAGATTTCTGCTTTTAGATTTTCTACTTCTCTTAGAGTTGGTATTCTCTGAGCAAAGTGTTGATGTGATAAAACAACTGCTCCCAAGTCTAGAGAAATAGAGTGAGAAATTTGTCCTTCACTTGCCAATATGACTTCACTGGAGCCTCCTCCTATATCAACGGCTAAGCAAATTCTTTGCTCGGCAGAGGGAAGAGAGTAGCATATTCCTAAGTAGGTATAGTAAGCTTCCTCTAGTCCGTCAATTATTTCTATTTTGATACCTGTCTGAGAATAAATTTTTTCGACTAAAAGAGGAGAGTTCTTTGCTTTGCGAAAGGCATAGGTAGCCACGGCCCTTATTTGAGCAGAATAAGAGAGACAGACCTTCTTCATATTCTGGATTACTTCCAAAACTCTATCCATAGTTTCCTTAGAAAACAAGTTTTGCTCGTCTAGGAGTTTGCCCAATTGTAGTTTTTCTTTTTGCGAAGCTAAAATTTCTATTTTATTTTGAGAGTTTATTCGAGCAACCACTAAATGGACAGAGTGAGTACCTATATCTATTATTGCAATAAAAGCTGGATTAAGATTTTTCGGAACCATTTTGCCTAAATTTTCTTTGGGCACTGATAGAGTGTCCAGGTTTTTTCTGTCTTTTTTGATAAGAACCATCGGCCATAAGAACTCTCGCTTTGACATGATCTTGCCAATAGTTTGGGAAGATTTCTTCTATGACATGAGTTTTTATTTTTTCTTCTAAAAGCGGGAACATAATTTCGATACGTTCATCCATATTTCGAGGCATCCAGTCGGCACTGGATAAATATACTTGGTTTTGACCACCTGAGCGAAAATGGAAAATTCGACTATGTTCCAAAAATTGATCGACAATAGAAATCACTTTAATGTTCTCGCTGAACCCTGGAAGACCAGGTTTTAAGAGACACATACCTCTTACAATAAGCTTGATTTCAACTCCTTCTTGAGAAGCTTGGTAGAGTTTTTTAATGAGCTCATAGTCGGTCAGAGCATTCATTTTAGCCTGAATAAACCCCTTACTTTTGTACTCCATCTCTTGGTCTATTTTTTGAAGTAGGCATTTTTTTAGATTAATGGGAGCAACAAAAATTTCCTGAAAACTTTCAATGGTAGCAGTGCTATCTAATATAGACTTTTGAGAAAGAGTGTTAGATTGCTCAAGCAGTTCAAACAAAAGAGAAACTTCTGCGACAATCTTTTTTTTGCAAGTAAACAATCCTAGATCTACATAGCTCTGAGCGCTTTCTTCATTGTAGTTTCCTGTTGTTAGGTGGGCATATTTCATTTTTTGTCCACCTTCCTGGCGAATTATTAGAGCCATTTTTCCATGGATTTTTAATCCTAATTCCACAAAAACTACCTTTACTCCTGCTTTTTTTAGTCGCTCTGACCACTTGATATTATTTTCTTCATCAAAACGAGCTTTTAATTCCATGACAACTAATACTTCTTTGCCATTCTCAGCGGCGGAGATTAAACTTTGAAGAAACTCAGATCGACGAGAAGTACGATAAATGTTCACCTTAATCGCAACAACTTGGGAATCAAAAGCGGCTTTTTGAATAAAGTCTAGAACGACAGAAAAACAATCGTAGGGATGATGGCAAAGTAAATCCTCATGGGCCAAAAAAGAATAGAGATCTAGCTTGTGCATTTTTGGTTGAAACGGAGGCCATCTTAGCTGAGGAAAAAACTCTTTCGCAGAATTCAAAGCCTCTATTCCATCTCCTTGCGGCATCACATAGACATCGTTTTCATCTAAATCGAGATCCTTCAGTAAAAAACTTCTTACTTTAGTCGGCAAATTTTTCTCTAGCTCTAGTCTTACAGCTTCTCGGTGTTGTCTGTTTATCAATTCACTTTTTACGGCCTTTAGAACATCCAATGTCGGCAACTGTACCGAAGTCGACTTCAAGTTACGAGTTACTCGAATGAGAAAGCTTTCTTTTACAGAAAAATCACAAGCTGCTAAATCATTCAAGCAGTAGCGGATGAGATCTTCTAAACGCAAAAAATTAAAATTATCTATGGCAATAAGACGGGGAAGCATAGAAGGAATCTCTACTAATCCTAAGGGCATGTCTTCTTTATTTTCTGAGAATGCAAGTAGATAAAAAGTCAGATTATTTAAAAAGGGAAAGTCGGAAAAAGAAACCCTTCGAAAAGACAAAAAGGGAAGAATTTTTTTATGAAAATAGTCATGAGCATTTTGCTTTTGTTCCACGGAAAGTTGAGAAAAGGATAAGATCTCGATGCCATGCTCTTTAAATTCGGGAAGGATTTTTTCTTCCAGATAATTTTCTTTTAGGGTTAGAAGAGTGGAAATTTTTTTTCTTATACTCTGACGTAATTCTCTCCGATTTTGGCTTTGGTTTATATGAACAGACCTCAGCATAAAGAATTCATCAATATTTGCTGTAAAAATGAGTAGAAACTTTAGTCTTTCCATTAAAGGAGTGTTAGGGTCCATACCTTCTTCTAGCACCCTATGACTAAAGTTTAGCCAGCTCAGTTCTTTATTCAAAAATAGAGAAGAAGGGCCGCGAATATTATTCTTCTGCCAAGCTTTCACCGCGTAAAAATCATCTTTCATTTACAAGCATATCCTAAAAATAGAGTTGGACTATCCAAATTTACTACAATAGGAGAAGTAGTGCAAGTTCATTTTAAGACAGGTCTAAGTTAGGGCTTGTTCTAGGAGTTTTCATTTCTAAGATTGACGAAAGTTCTATCTAAATATAGAATAGGGAACAATCTAATTTTTGCTAGTCCATACTTAGGAGTTGAAATGAAGCGACAAAACATATTTACGATAATACTTTGGCTTATAATTGTTTCTTTTCTCAGTAGCCCTTTTCTTTTCGGGCAAGAGGATTCTGACAACAAATGGGTACAGCGTTACTACGAGCGCAAAGAACTATTCCGAACAGAAAACGAGATTCTGAAAAGGTACTTCCCCAAGCAAAAAACACTTGTTCTTTTAGGGTCTTCTAGTTGTGAGCATTTTTTTAAATACAACCAATTACCCGGAGCAATTTTTGCCTTAAATCGAGGAATCTCAGGAGATGAGATCGGTTTAGGGAGAAGAGGAATTCTCAATCGCTTGGAGGACTCTGTTTATGGAGCAAATCCTGCCCATGTCTTTATTCTTAATGGGCGAAATAACTTAGCAGGAACAATGGGCAGTGGCTGGCCTCGAGTAAGTTCTGTCATAAACTGTTACGAAAAGGTTGTCCAAGGGATTATAGATAATGTTCCCGAAGCTAAAATCCATATTATCGCATGCTTCCCTGTCCGAGGAGAGAAATATAGTAAGATGGCTCCCTATCTTAAGGAGTACAATGAAAAGCTCTTTGAGCTTGCCACCAAGCTCAAAACAAACTATATCTCTTTAGACCAAGAGTTTATGGGAGAAGATGGTTTACTTCTTAAAAAATATGACAACGGTGACGGACTACACATCAATAGAGCAGCTCATCGTGTTTGGGCTAAAGTTATTTTGAAAGAAATATCCCAAGAGATAGATGACTAAAAAATAACGGAATCTGTTATTCATTTTCTAGGAAAAAGAAAAATGCCATGTAAAAATAAAGATGGTTTCACCACTTTAAACAATCTAGAAGCAAAAGAATTCTATGATCGGCTGGGAAAAAAACAAGACGACCAAGCATATTATGAAGACCCTGCTACAGATAAAATTATCGAAAAAGCAGAGTTAGAAAAAGCAAAAAGCGTTTTTGAGTTTGGATGTGGAACAGGACGATTTGCTCAAAAAATTTTACAAGATCATTTATCTTCAAGTGCGAACTATCATGGTGTAGATCTCAGCTCCACCATGATACAACTCAGCATCTCTCGTTTACAAGAGTTTAAAGACCGTGCCAAAGTGGAGCAAACCGACGGAGCTCCTAAAATCAATGCTCCTAACTCATCTTTTGACAGATTCATCTCTAACTATGTCCTTGATTTACTATCGCAAGAAGATATTCATACTCTAATGTCCGAAGCTCACCGTGTTTTAGCAAAAGACGGGAAAATATGCCTAGCAAGCCTCAGTTGTGGAACAACTTGGTTTTCGAAAGTTGTCATTTCAATGCTAAGTTTAGTGCATAAACTAAATCCCAGTTGGATCGGAGGATGCCGGGCGATTAATATTATTGATTATCTGCCCAAAGACAAATGGTCTATCGACTATACTGCTTCGGTTGCTCCCGTCGGTGTTTCCTCTCAGGTTGTTATTGCCACTAAGATCGAAATTTAAAGCTCTTTACAAAAAAATGTCACTATTTTTTCTTTTTTGATTTGAACTCTTCGATAGTACTTTGGATAAAGTAGACAACTTCCTCCCTCTTTTTTTGGTCTATTTCGATGATATATTCGTAGCTGGTAGCACCATTATTTGTGACTGTGTCAAATTTCAAATTTAGAGGGAGGATTTTCTCAGCAGGAAATGATTTTTCAACAACAATTCCGTCTGTTTTTCTATCGATAATTTTAACAGTCAAATGATATCCATAAACGGTTCCAGGCTGAGAAAAACCCTTTATCTTATACTTAGAAGTCAATAGCTTTTTCTTTGTATAAACCACCGCAATGATTTCAACCTCATTTGAGGTTTTTGGGCGTAAGTAATGCGGGAGTTGTTTCATCCAGGTAGAGTTGTAACCTTTCCCATAAACCGAGATAAAAACTTTGCCTTGTATGGGACTAAAAGATGTTTTACTTGTGTTAAAAAATTTGTATTCTTGGGATAGTTCTCTAAACTCTCTCAGTTCTCCCGTTCCCTGATATATTGCCAGACCAATCAATGATACAAGAAGAAGAAAAAAAGCTTTTGTAAAAAAGTTTTTCAATCGACTCTTCAAAAGAACTACTCTCGTCTGCGCTTCTATTTTCCTTTCTATAGCCAAGGAGTCTTGACTGACAGCAAAGGATTCTTCATCATTTTTTTTATCTTCATCCATGAGATTATGAATTTCTGTCGGATCTAAAAAAACACTAGCATCTTCATCCATAGGCTCTTTAGAAATGGAAGACGAAATGGAAGACGAAACGAGAGAATGGGAAAAAGGATGAGAGAATGAAGTTAAACTCTCTTTTTCTATTTTGGGTTGTAAATTTTGAGGAGGGGAGTTTAAAACAAAGTTCGTAACAGAACTAAGATCACTTCCTCTGAGATCAGGAGAGCTCATAGAGTTTTCATCTAAGACAAAAGTACCTTGGCATTTTTTGCACTTCTTTGTCCGTCCTAGAGGACTTTGTCGTTCATAATAACGTGTTGATTGCGTGCAGAATGGACAATAAAAAATGATGATGTTTTCTTGATCCATAGCTTTTCCCAAAATTAGTCTAAGGACAGGCATTAAGTGACCAGCCTAGATTTGACCTAGAGATTGTTGGTCGATATCACCCCCGAGCAGAAGGTAGAGAGAAAATAAGATAGCAAAGGTCATAAACGCTTTTATAAACACCTCCCGCTGCATTTTGGTTTCTTCTGGGTGGTAAGCAATGCCTAGTAAAATACAAGTAATAAGAACGTAAATTGCAGCAAAAGGAATTATTCCTATTCCCACACGGGTTAGAGCTAAAGTAACCACTGTAAGAACGAGCGCAAGTATTTTAACAGAAAAAGCGCTCTCTCTGGTCGTTCCAAGAGTATAGAATATATAAAGGACTGCCAAAGCAATATAGATTAAAGCTAAACTAGAACTGATCGCTAAGATATCTAGGAGAGAGGTTTCTTTTGGATACTTAGGAGAGTCTCTTGCTAAAAAAAAGTATAGTATTCCTGTGATTACAAATATAAGCCCTGTTGAATTTAAGATAGGACCAAAGGAATCCGAAAAACTTTGAAAAAGAGACTTTGTTACTATTATTGTAAGTTGCCAGAAACTTTCTTGGGGTTTTTGCAATTCTGTTGATTCATCTTCATTATCGGAAGAAGGATCTTTTTCTGAAGGTAAAAGAAGATTTTGAGGAGATGTTTTTAGAGAGGCTTCTTCCTCTAAAACCGCTGCACTGGGCAAGGATGTGACCGATTGAAGTAAAGAAGGATCAGAAGATTCTGGACTACTCTCTTTCGAAACTTCAGGGGAACCGGAGACAGAGGGATTTACAACATAATTGGTGACAGACTGAAGATTTTCTCCTACAGAGGGGTTTACTACATAGCTGGTAACAGACTGAAGATTTTCTCCAGAGGGATTTACTACATGATTAGTGACAGACTGAAGATTTTCTCCCGGTGTGCTAGGAGGACTCATTGTACTATTATCTAAAACAAAAGAGTTTTGACAAGCCTTGCATTGTTTGGTTAATCCTAGTGGATTTTGTTTTTGATAAAAGCGCGTTGTTTTTGCACAAAACGGACAATAAAAAATAATAATTTCATCCATCGACTTTCTCCCAAGAGTAGATTATTTACTTATTTTTTAGTATATCCACTCTGGAGAAGAGAGTCAAAATAAAAAGCCTAGTCAATGGAGGAAAAATCACTTATGGCAAACAGATAATAACTCTTGGTAATTATTCATTTTTCCATAAAGTGTTCTCCTTAAAAAAATGTCATTTGAACGTCATCAAAGTCCGTTTTCTCCAAATTAAAGTTGTTCGCCGAAAAGTGTTCGACAGCACAAAGCATATTAACAAGAGACATTTGTTCTAGAGTGCGGCACCTTATTTTCATGAGTTCAGGAGAAGCGACAACAATGGCCAAACTCTTAGCTCGTGATAGAGCAACATTGATTCGGTTTTGGCTAAAAAGAAATTCTAAGTTACGGGGAAGGTCGTCCCCGCTAGAAGTGGTCATCGAAACAATGACAACAGGTGCTTGTTGGCCTTGAAATTTATCAATAGTACCCACCCGAGCATTGTCCCCCACAATATCACGGATTTTCTTCACTTGAAGGTTGTAAGGTGCCACTAAAAGGATGTCTTCCTCTGTCATTTCTTTTTCTTGGCCTCTCTTATCGAGAAAACGAGCCATCAAAAGTGCCTGGTAAAGTTCCTTAATTTTTAAAGCCTCCTCCTCTGAGCTAGAAGAGTTACTTTTGTGAGAAACAGGTAAGAATAGGATTCCAGAGTGAGCTGGAATAATAGCAGGGCAGTTGTGAAGAATTTTTTGAACGTCATTTTCAGAACGAGAAAGAAGACGATCTTCATAAACTTGTTGGGAAAGAAAGCGACAGATTAGGCCATGCATTCTCCAAGTGGTGTTGAGAAAGACTCCCATTTGAGCAGAAACAGTTGCCCGATCCCCTAGAATATACTCTAAAACAGACTTAGAGGACTCCCCTGGGTGAATTCCCTTGGAAGGCTGAGGAAGTTGCATAGGATCTCCCAAAAGGATTATGTTCTTGGCCGAAGCTCCGAGGGATATTGTATGAGCAAGAGAGATCTGTCCCGCTTCGTCAATAAAGAGATAGTCTAAATGTTGGTCAAGATCTTCTCGAGAAAAAAGCCATGCCGTACCCGCAATAAGCTGAGTTTCTTCCTTTTCATTTAAAATAGTCTTTACATCAAAAGCGTCTTTTATACAGCGGCCATTAATCCAGTTTTCGGGACTATCTTTGCTTGATTTTTTCCATCCCCGGAAAAAAAAGTCCTCATCAAGAGCAACCGTCTCTACCTCTTGAAGAAGGTTATTAATCGCCTTGTGACTATTTGATGTCACTCCAACTTTTTTACCTGCTTTGAGAAGATGAATGAGAATATGAGAAGCGGTGTAGGTTTTTCCTGTCCCGGGAGGACCTTGGATAAAAAGATAACTTTCATCTAAGTTTAAAATAAGCTCCCCTAGTTCACTCAGAAAAAGAGGGTCATCTGAGTTCCGTGAAAGCAACCTACCTTGGGAAGGTATTTTTAGACGAGGCTTTTCCTTAAGAAGGATATCCAAAAGAGCAGAGTAAGGGTAGAGGTTTCTTTCCTTGATTCTCTCTGAAAGCGATTTTTCTTCCCTTTCATCGTGTCTGGCACCATCAGATTGCTCGATTTCTCCATCAGATTGCTCAGATTTATCATCATCTCTTGTCTCATCTTGTCTGACACTAGGATTAATCGTATTTTCAATAACGGAATCAACAAAACGGCGAAGAGCATATTCCAGAGTTTTTGTCGAAATGATATTGGAAGGAATCAGGGAAAAGTAGGTTGGTATTTTCCGTTGGGCACTGAATTTTAGTTGTAGAGTGCGGCTGGGAACATGGAGGTAATGGATCGGACCATATTTTTCCTGGGTGTCTGGATTCATTACAGCCTTTCCGTCCATTAGCTTCGTTTCTTGGAGGGGGAAGCGGTAGGTATAAAGGTAGGATCGTTTGTACTTTTCCGGAGGGATGTTTTTATCGAGAACAATGTCCCCTAAACACTCTGGGTCTTCCATCAATTCGTAGGGAGATTTTTCTAAACGAGAAAACATCTCCCAAAATTCTGGTTTTTTTTCTCGGCGGTAGTAGTCGAGTAGATAGTAGAGGAGTTGGCAAAATCGGTTTTCAGGAGTGTACTCTTCTGGGCGCTCAGGTAGTTTACCACAGAGTTGAGACTCATATTCTTTTTTCCAACGAATAGCTTCTAGGGCTTTCTCACTCAGCCCCCCCTCCCCCCCCTCTTCTTCTTCCTCGTCCGAGGATTCACCCTCCTCTCGATCATGTTCATGGCCTCGGAAGAGAAAGTTGACATCCAAAGTTTCCGCCGCTTCTTTTTTTCTTTCGATCAGCCAGTTGCGGAGTAAATAAGTGGATTCGCAGTCAATCCTGTTATACTCTTCGATCTCTTCCTTAATTTTAGGATCTTTCGTTTCGAGATATCTCTCAAAGTAGGCAACGCTAGCTCCTCCCGACTTGAGATCCTGCTCGCGCTTTTTCATGTAAAAAGTCTCTAGGTTTTTAATCGAATAGCGGGGCTCTGAGACAAGAATTCCGTGGCGAACTACTTTGTAAAGATCGATGAGCATACCTCGGCGAAGGAGGTTATCCACTTCTTCTTCTCGAGTGGCATATTGGCACATCAAACGCTTAATAGCACTGATCTCATAGGGAGCATAATGATAGATACGGGCTTGGGGATATTTCTGAAGATGGTCGGTAAAAAAATCAATCAAATCTTCAAAACACTTTTTCTCAGCCTCCCCTTTTTCCAAAGCCCAAAAAGCTCGGAAAGCCCAATCGCTTTGTAGAGAAGAAGAATTTTCTCCCTCTAGTTCTTGGTAATAAACGCCATGCAAGTACTCTAGTCCACCTTGGTAATCGTAGCTATGATCTGTTTGAGAAGCTTTGATTAAGGGATCTCCTTCGATATCATAAAAAAGATCCCCCTTTGCTGCACTGGGCATAAGAGCAAAACCGAGGTAGCTTTTTTCAGGCACTAAAAGCTCGTAGCATGGCTCTCCTGTTTTTCGGTATTGAACTTGGAGACGGGCTTGCTTCTGCAAACGTTGAAGTATTTTTGGATTGAGTTTAGGAACTTCTAAGCGAGGGTCACTTTCAGCCAATGCCTCCATCGTGCAAATATCTATGGACTCTAACTTAGCAATGTGATCTTTGCGTATATTGGCAACTAAACTTAAATGATCGTCCTTTTCCCATTGGCCTTTACAATTGTCGCGCCAGTGACACATAGAGCAATGACTACAAGGACTGGGATATTTTTTTTCGTTATCGTAGCTATAGCGAGTGAGCGCATTAAAGAAGCTTTCCTTGATCTTAAGGTAGTAAGCAAAATAATCGGAAATAGGATAAGAGTGCTCTTCTTTATCTCCTAAAACCAGACGGATTTGCTTAGGCATAACCCCTTGAATTTTTTCTAAAAGCTCCGAGTGAAAACAGAGTTGGATCATGAAATTCGGATTAGGCAAACGAGCCAGCTTAGTGTCTAATATTTCGTAGCTGTAGTTTCCTAAATCAGAAGGCGTATCTACCCGAACAGCAAAGTCACTGTACCCATGCCAAATTTCATTCTCAAAGAAATAGGCTTGGTAGAGTATTTCCACTCCTTTTTTCATGAGTTTTTTTGTGTGCTCTGCTCTTTCTTCATCGCTGACTTCTTTGTCTAAGCGACAATCGACAACTTCTTTTCCCAAATTCCGAAGACTATTGAGATAGTCTTCCTCGTGTTCCTGTCCCTTTTTTTGGATCAACTCGATTTGTTCGTCTACTTCACAACGTTCTAACGGGCTATCTAAACTCAAGCGATCAAGAAAGGATAGATAGGAGCAAGAAACAAAGTTGGTTAAATCAGAGGCGGCGTATAAAACATTGTTGAGAGATTTTTTCATAGCTATAAAAGACGTAGTTCCTGACTACGAAGTTCCTAAAAACGGTTTTAAATAACTTGTTAGGGAGAACTTAGTGTTTTTAGTACGGTTTTTGTATTATAACTTTAATTTTTTAGCGTGTAAACACTTTTTGGAATTATAGAAGAACCTTATATTTTAGTGCCGCAAGTACCAAGGAAATAAAAAGTTAGCAAAGATTTTTTTGTCAAAGTGGGGTTCATCCCGCTTCGCAACGTTTCTGCTTTCCACGATTAACTCGCCAAGATGTGTTTTTTAAACGCCGTTGGGGAGTGTGCTAAAAAACAAAACGAATAACATATTTGACTTATCAGCATTTAAGTGTATAATATATTCAACATTAAAACCAAAAAAGAGGAGATAAATAATGAATGAAAAAATAACGGCATATTACGATGGCAAGTGTAATTTATGCATGGCTGAGATTTCCTACTATATGAAGAAAGATAGGGGAAAAAAAATTCACTTTGTCGACATTAGTAACAATTTTTCTCCTGAAGAGCATGGTTTAGATGAAGATGTGTACTTAAATTTGCATGTAAAACTTGTTGATGGGCAGATCTGCAAAGGAGTAGATGCTTTTATCGCTATATGGAAAAATATCGATGGCTTTGCCATTCTTGCAAAAATTTTTGATAATCGTTTGGTAAATCCAATAGCGCATGTTGGTTATTTTATCTTTGCACGAATACGCCCCTATCTTCCTCGTAAAAAAGATAATCTGTGCTCATCTGGCACCTGCGTTTATGAAGAAAAGGTCAGGGCTAAACAGTAATAAATTTGGCTTATACCTATTCAAAAAGGAAAAGACTATGCAAAAAAAACAAAATGATTACTTAAGTTTAGCTATCAGTATAGCTATTTGCTTTAGTGTAGCTGCCATTGGTTCTATATTTACAAGTATTTCTGTTGATAACTGGTATCAAAATCTAACAAAGCCGATTTGGTCTCCTCCAAATTGGGTATTTGGGCCAGTATGGACGACTCTTTATTTATCTATGGCTGTAAGTTTGTGGTTAGTGTGGCTACGCCGGAAAAAAGACTCCATAAAATTGGGACTGGTATTGTTTGCCGTGCAACTGTTTGCAAATTTAATTTGGTCAGCGTTATTCTTTGGATTGCAAAACCCTCTTTGGGCCATGTTTGATATTCTAGCACTTTTGGCAGCCATTGCTGCTACTATCGTGGTGTTTTGGAGGATATCGAAGATTGCAGGTGGGCTTATGATCCCTTATTTTTTGTGGGTTTGCTTTGCAGCATTTTTGAATTACTCCATCTGGAGCCTAAATGGGTAGGGAATTAGGTTTGAGCAGGCGTAACGGAACTGCGAGGATCCTTGCGGACGGCCCTCGCAGTTGTCCCTACATTGTCTGTGAATTTAGGTAAACTTTTTGTGGTTGTCCGTTACGCCTAAATTTCTCTGACAAGTGTTAGACAATATCTTAAAAGATAAAAATGTACCCCAGTACGTAGCAAAGAGAAGCAATGATACCAACCCCTACTAGATTCAAGAGAAACCCTGTTTTAGCCATTTGAGCAATGGTAAAACGCTCGGTTCCGTACATAATGGCATTGGGAGCTGTCGCGACGGGGAGCATGAAGGCAAAGGAAGCGGAGATAGCCGCTGGCATCATTAAAAAGGCTGGGTGAACTTTAATCGATATCGCAGTAATAGCTAGAATAGGCATCATTACTGTTGTGACAGCGGTGTTGGATGTAATTTCGGTTAGGAAAGTCATAAAACAACATACTATCGCAAGCATAAGTAAGGGACTGACTCCTTGGATTTGGTTTTCGAGAACCTTTCCGAGCCATTCAGATAATTGAGTTTCTCGGAAAGCTACGGCTAAGGCAATTCCTCCTCCAAAAAGAAGGAGCATGCCCCAAGGTATTTTCTTAGCAGTGTTCCAGTCGAGGAGTTTTTTACCGTTTCCTAAGGGATAGCTAAACATAATGAGGGCCATTAGGATAGCAACAGTGGCATCGTCCACGAATTTCTCTAGCCCCATTAAGTTAGACCAACCTGGTATAACGACAAACTCTAAGTTGATATTTTTACGGAAAATCCAGAGAGCGGCGGTGATAGCAAAAAGAACCAAGGTAATTTTTTCCGGTTTGCTCATCTTTCCGAGTTCTTCAAGCTCTTTTTTAATGATCTCCCCTCCCGCTTCTGATTTTCCTCCAGGGAATTTATAACGGATGAAAGCCATGTAAACCCACATAACGAGAATCATAACAATGACTAGGGGAATACCCACTCCCATCCAGCTAGCAAAGCTGATTTCTTCTAATCCCAGATGAGGATTAGCCAAGCGAGTTTCGTTGTACTGAGAGAGCATTATTAAATTAGGAGGAGTTCCGATGGGAGTCCCTACTCCTCCGACCGAAGCAGAGTAAGCGATGCCTAAAAGAAAAGCGGTAGCGAGTTCTTCTTTAGGAAATTTTTTCTCTAACTCTGCGACAACAGCCAAAACTATCGGAAGGAGCATCAGAGTTGTTGCGGTGTTGGAAATCCACATGGAGAGAAAGGCCGTTGCGATCATGAATCCTAGCAATAACTGCCGAGGATTTGTTCCCACTTTAAGAATTACGTTAAGGGCAATGCGCTTGTGGAGATTAACCTTTTCAATGACCGTTGCGATAAAAAAACCACCCATCAAGAGGATAATCATCCGGTCTCCGTAAGCCGGAGCAATCGCTTTGGTACTCAGAGCGCTCATATTCCCTTCGCTATCAAATATTTCCACTCCTAAAAGGGGAATAAGAGCCAAAGGGATGAGAGAAGTTGCTGGGATAGGAATAACTTCAGTGATCCAAAAGCAGGCCATCAGCGAAGTAACGGCAAGAATCTTCATCATAGAAACTGTCATTCCCTGAGGTAATGCCTCAGGAACTTGTGACCAACACAGAAATAAAGAAAATAGCCCGACTCCTAAAACCCATCCTATCTTTTGCATTATCCTCTGCTCCTCTGAAAAATTTTCTAAATTTTATGTGAGACATCTTTTATGGATGCCTTTACAATCGCTTATTTCGTAATATAGCAGCCCGGAAGAACTTGCTGAAGCTTTTCAATTCCTTCTTCGCCAATATTCACTCCCGGCATATAGAGAAGAGATAACTTACGCAAATTCTTCATTTTGATAAGCCCCACATAAGTGGCATCGGTATCTCCCAGATAAAGATGTTCGAGATTGTACATTTCATTTATATTATCAAAGCATTCGTTGGTTATCTCGGTATAGGACATATTGAGCCAGACAAGCTCTGTCAGTTTTTTTAAGGAACTGGTTCCAGCGTCTGTTAATTTAGTATTGTATATATCTAAAGAGTACAGCTTTTTTAGAACGCTTAGTTTTTTAATTTGTTCATCATTGATCTCGACACTACTTAGGTCAAGATTTCTCAGTTGATCCATTTGGGCTAGGTTTTCGATGCCAGCATCGGTTAACTTGGTTCCCGTTAGAACAAGTGTATGAAGATTCTTATTGTTTTTTAAGTGTTGGAGACCATCTCCATTAATAGGGGCTCCTCTTAAGTTCAAAAACTCTAACTGAGGCATTCCCTTTAGATGAACTAAGTCTTCATCTTTTAAATCCGTAAAGTAAAGAGAAAGAGTTCTTAAACTCTGCAATGGGGCTAATTGGGGTAGAGCATTTTTGCTAAGATAAAGACTTTCCAGAGGTATGCCTTGAATATCTTTAAGCCCTTCTCCTTTTACTTCTGTGTAGTACAGATTTAGATGGAGCAACTTGGGTAGCTGGGCAAGAGACTTTAAACCTTCATCGGTAACTTTAGTTCCCCACAGGTTTAAAGTTTGTAAGCGAGTTAGGCTTTGAATATGCTCTAACCCTTTGTCTGTGATAGGAGCATAGCCTAAAACTAAAGTGTTGAGCTTAGTCATATTTTTCAAATACTCTAAGCCCTTATCGGTAACTTTAGTTCCCCACAGATTTAACCCTCTCAAGCTTGTCAGACTGCTAATATTTTTTAGCCCCTCGTCGTTGGTTTGAGTAGCCCGTAGTCTAAGATAACGGAGGCGAAGAGAAGACAAGCTGCTTAAGTTTTCATTACTTACTTTGCTATTTTCTAAATCGAGAGCTTCCAAGGCCGGAAGTTTTTTGAGAAGAATTAGTTGATCCCCTAAAATTCTCTCTGCCCGAAGAATTTTAACATCGCTTCGTCTTGCTAATATATCTGAAATGCTAGGGGTTAGCTCTCCTTCTAACTCGATGTATTCAATCTGACCTCCGCGTCCTTTTTCCGAAATAGAGTCCTCTAGGGGATAGTAATGAAGACCAAAAGTCTCTCCATTGACTTGGAGTTTACGACCAGCATCCGAGAAGTGAAGGGACTTCTCCCCTTTGTACAAATAATGGAATTCTGAGTTAAGAAACTTTTTGTTGATAACAGAAACAATGTCTCCCTTGCGAAGTGCTACTGTTAGAGGGGTTTGTCCCATCTTGTTGTAATTCACATAGACATCTGATTTTATCACTTTAGCGGACACTCTAATTCTCTTGGCAGAAAAAGGTTGGGTAACCAAGATGAGAATCAAAAATAAGACGGCTAAAGCAAAGGCGAACAATTTAACTCGTTTTAGCATATTTTTTTTAGCGCAAAGAAATTTTTCCCGAAAAAAATGCGCCTCTCCTTTCTCTAAATAAATCGACCAGAAATTTTAATATCATTCCTAAAAAGGAATTAAGATTTTTCTAGTAAAATAGGAATAATCGCTTCTTGAGGAGTACTTCCTGAAACATAAACATGATTGTCTTTAATATAAGCATTTATTTCAGAACGAATTCCAAACTCTTCCAGGTAAATACCCGGCTCAATGGAAAAACCGATACGGTCGATCAGTTTTCGCTCATCTTTAGTTTCCCAGTTATCTATGTTCACTCCTTTACCATGAAGTTCACGTTCGATGCTGTGACCTGTTCGATGGATGAAGTATTTTCCGTAACCTTTGGAATCAATGACTCCACGACAAGCATCATCTACCTCATACCCATAAACTTCTTCACCTGCCGCAAATTTTTTCTGAATTAACTCTACAGCAGCATCTCTAGCATCTCGGACTATCGAGAAAACTTTTTCATAAACTTCGGGGACTTCTTTTCCAACATAGCCCGTCCAAGTAATATCGGCATAAACGGCATCTTCCTCTTTTTCTTTCCCCCATAAATCAATTAAGATAAAATCCCCTTCTTTGAGAAGAGGACTATTTTCAGAAGATGGTTCAAAATGAGGGTCTCCGCTATGGGCGTTGAAAGCAACAATAGGTCCATGATCAAAAAAGAGGCCTTCTTCTTCCAGCTTTTCAATGACAAACTGTTGAAGCTTGTATTCGCTCAGATCTTCTTTTTGAGCTAAAGAGTCTCGCACCTTAGCAAAAGCCTGGTCAACAATTTTTCTTACCTTTTGAGCAGCTTTTTTGTGTAATTCAATGGAGTGATCACTCCATGTCGCTTCAAAAGATTGAATCAGATTGGCTGAGGAATAAACTTCTACTCCCGTACTTTTGACTAACTCTATTGTTCCCGCATCAACAAAAGCAACATAGGGAATGGCATTAAAAGGGGAATACTGCATACAAATCCTTTTTGTTCCCTCTAAAAGCTGGGCTAGTTTCGCATGAAGCTCTTTCCAACCGGCATAAATGAGTTTTTTTCCAGGTAGGTGATCCAATGATCCTGCTTCAATCGCATGAACGAGTTTTATGGGCTCACTTTTGGCGGGGACAAAGTAGTACCAACGACGACTAAACAAGGCATCTGTCGGCATATTAAGTATATGATTAGCCGATGGATCTATATTTTTAAAATTATAAAATAGCCATCCATCAAAACCCTCTATTGTGAGAGCTTGAGCAATTTTTTCAATCATAGTTCATTCCTCTGAGTGGTTTTCTTAGAAACTTTGGCCCATTTTAGGTTCTTTCCCTAGTAATGTCAATGCTTTCCTCAGACATTTGTTTTCCCCAAACATTTGTACTTTGAATATCATAGGAGTAGATTTCGAGTCGTTTGTTTCTCGCATTACTTGCAGCCTGAGCAATATAAGCCTTAAGTTCTCGGTACTTTTTCTGTTTTAAGGTGCCTCGGACTCCAATGTAAAGAGCACGAATTTTTGAATGCATTATCGTATCTAAAATGTGGAAATCTCCCGGAGAAAAAGAGAATCCATAGGTAAAAAGAGCGCCTTCTAATTGCCCTAAGCTTTCTAAACAGCTACTAAGGTAGGGAACCCTTTTTATTTTCATTAGCTTGTCTTGGCTTTTTCCTTCAGAAACAAAAAGGGGAAACTGACTTTTCTTTAAGGCTTGGGTTATCTGTTTATGAATAGGAGTTTTTTCTTTGGCAAAAGCTTTTTTTTCAACGTGTAATCCATCGTTAAACAGATGTAATGCCCCGTGTAAATAATAAAGTTTTTGTTTCGCGAGTTGCTCTTTGTTCCAGTAAAGTTTGCCTTGAGGATTTTTGCGATTAAAACCATCGTCACATTTTATCCCGCCGCGCATAATCGCCCAATAAAGTATAAGATCGTAGTTTGTCGTGTAGAGTTTATCAAAGGACTTGAGAAATTCACCGCAAGCTTGGTACTTTTGATCTACATTTTCGGTATTTTCTGCAATGGCATTAGGAAAAGGAGGATGAATTTTTGCTAAAGTACTCACTAAAGCATCGCGCACTCGGTGGTGATAAGAATCTAATTGCTCAGCTTCTTTTTTATAACCAAGACAGCCTATCACCTCTTTAGCGTGAGAAATTAGATTCATCACTTTTTCAAAATCTTCTGTTTCATATTTTTCAAAAATTTTTCGAACATCAACGGGGAGCTTCCTAAAATCAGCCTTTTCATAAAGAGAGCGGTAGGAAAAAATATCTTTTAAGGCAATGCTAAATCCATTGCCAATCAATATATGACGAGAGCCAAAAGACAAGGAATGTTTTAAGGACTGAGAAAAACTCAAAGAGGAAATTTTCGAGAAATCTTTCATAGTATCCTTTCTTCAAAGATGCTAGGCTGGGAAGTGTGCTTAAAATCAACTGGGGAGATTATAGCGAAGCTGTCCTCCCTTTTTTAACCATCATTTACTAAACGTGCATTGTTTTAGGAGTCTTTCGCTTGCTTTGATTTTACTTCTAATCCATTCTTGTTCTTCAAATGTGAAAATTTTTTCAAATTTATTTTGAGATTGAGTGATAATTTTCTGTGACACATTCTTTTTTTTCCAAGGGGGAATGACCCCCTCTTTTAGGGAAAGAAATGAATACTCGGATAGATCAACTTGATCGTAATCGGGTAAGTTTATCTCTAGAGCTGAAGCAAGCTTACTCATTTCTTCATTAGGATTTTGAATAAGGTTTTCGTATATGACAAAGTGGTGACCAGCTTTTCCTACACAGGACATCGTGATAGAAAAATTATATAACCACCTCAAAGTGACTTTCTCAACCGTTTTAGGTCTCTCCCAAAAAATACAAGCTTCATACAACGAAGCAATTGTATCATAGGGATTTCTAATAATATGAATTATTTTCCAGTTCTTAACGGTATGCTCAATGTAGTCTATGTAGTATAAATGTTGAGGTGTTTTTTCAAGCCATATATATTTCCCTTGCTTTAAGGAGTATTCATCCAAAGCCTTCACTAAGTTTTGGACACATTCAACACGGTTTGAAGCAGTCCAATTCATCGAAACTCCGAGCACCTTCTTAAGCCAACTGTTTAATCTCCAAGAACTGATTATCGCGTTGACTATTTCTAAAGATTTTCTATTTTCAATAAGACCTGAAAAGGCTGTTGATTCTGGAAAAGAAGCTATCTCATCAGAAGCCACCAACATCGTTTGTAAAAGAGTAGTTCCCGATCGAGAACATCCTACGATAAATAATCGTTGTTTTATTTTATTTTTCATATTATTTTTAACTAAAACGCACTATTTATACGCTACCTTCTTATTTTTCTATCCTTTAGCCCTTTTTTGTTTCCGTGTGTGAGAAGCCTGTAAAACATCAAAAAGAGAGAAAGAGGGCTACACTTAGGCATCTGGAGACAGAGAACTAGATCTTTCGTAAAATGCACATTTTTTTAAAAGCTTTTCGCTTTCTTTAATTTTACTTCTAATCCCTTCTTGTTCTTTAAGGGTAAAAATCTTCTCAAATTTATTCCGAGATTGGGTGATTATTTTCTGAGATGCATTGTTTTTTTTCCAAGCAGGTATTTTTCCTTCTTCTATCGCAATGAAAGAATAATCTGATAGATTAACTTGATTGTAGTCAGGCAAATTTATCTCTAGAGCAGAAGCTAGCTTACTCATTTCTTCTTGAGGATATTGAACAAGGTTTTCATATGTAATGAAGTAGTGATACGGTTTTCCTATGTAGGACATCGAGATGGAAAAACGATGTAACCAGTTTGTGGTAATTTCCTCAATCGTTTTGGGAGTCTTCCAGAGAATACTAGCCTCATACAACGAAGCAATCGTATCATAAGGGTTTCTAATAATATGAATGATTTTCCAGTTCTTAATAATATATTCAATGTAGTGTATATAGTATAAATGCTCAGGAGTCTTTTCTAGCCATATATACTTTCCTTGCTTCAAGCAATATTCATCCAAGGCTTGAGCAAAATTTTGAATACACTCGATGCGGTTAGAACCAGATATCTTCATGGAGATTCCTAGCTCCTTCTTAAGCCAACTATTTAATTTCCAAGAACTGGCTATTGTGTTAAATATCTTTAAAGATTTTTTTCTTTCAATAAGGCGAGAAAAAGCTGCCGACTCTGGAAAAGAAACTATCTGGCCAGAAGCCATTAGCATAGCTTGTAAAAGAGTAGTTCCTGAGCGAGGACACCCCACAATAAATAGTCGCTGTTTTATTTTATCTTCCATATTATTTTTTATCAAAATTTAAGAAACAGTTTAAAGCGTAATCCAATTGTTTTTGGATAATATGATCAGGACTAAAAAGAGAACGTTCAAAACCTTTTTTGAGTTCAGATATAGTTTTTCCTTCTACCCGATCTAAATTCAAAAAACTTGTGAAATCAGTAAGGGTTTGGGAAAAATTCTCATATAGATTTTTCTCATACAAAACAAAATGATTGTCATGCCCAGAATAGGAACTAGCTTTTGCAAAATTTTCCCACCACTGTTTAATATTTGTTTTTTCATTTTGCTCTAAAGGCCAATCCCCTTTGGGAGATTCTTTAGAAGAAAGTTCTTTTGGTTCGCTAAGCAAGTGGACAATTTTATAATTATCAAAATGATCTTTCAAAAAATTGATGTGAGAAATTCTCAGCACCGCCTCATTTAGCCAACAAGTTTTACCTTGAGAAAGAGTATATTCATCTAAAGTTTGGATATACTGCTGGATGAATTTTTTTTTGCTAAAAGCAATTTTTGAGACAGATATGGATAAGTGATCGCCCAACCACCGATTGAAATTAATCGACGATTTAATTCCTTCTAAAAAATCAATTTTTTTTCCTTTGGCTAAAAAATAAAAAAGATAGAAAGGAGGCAATATTTCCACTGGTAAATGATACTGGATTATATTTTTAAGCTGTGTCCAAGTTTCTTCACACCCTGGAGAAACAATTACAAAAATACGGTTTTTAATCTTTTTTTCCATAGGTTACTTTGCTCTTTTCTAAAATCAATTCTTCTAATTTTGCTTTAAGCTCTTTACCGGAAAAATTAGCAAACTTTACATTAGGCCATCTGAAAATAAGAATATTTCCGCTCTGAGAAGGAAAAGCTAAAAGTTCCCAGTCAGAAGAAAGGGCAGATATTCCATTCTTATAATACCCCAGAAGAACAGGAACTAGTGTTTTCAAAGAAAAACTATAAATAAAACTATTCTTTTGAGTGAATAGACAGACCTTATCTCCATTGGGAGAAAACTTGATATTTTTAATTTCTAAGCCTAGGTGGGTCACCTTTTTTTCGAACCAATAATTTTCACTTCCCGGATTTTTCTGCCAAAGAACTAATTCTCCTTCTTTTGTTCCCACTGCTAAAACTTCATTAAATGGGTGCCAAGCTAAGGAACTAACCCTACTATTATTTCCTTGGCCGAGAAAGTATTCTTTTTCTCTTTGTGTCTCTAACCAGGTCTCTTTAGGATGAATTTCAATATCTCCATTCTGTAGGCCCAAACTAAGCCAACGATTACCTGGATCTACGGCAAGAGCCTCGATTGTTATGCTACTGGACTTTCTTAAAACATTTTTTTGAGCTTCTAAATCATAAAAACTAAATTCTTGTCCTTTATCTCCTTGGACAACGATCAATATTTTTCCATCTTGAGAGAAGCAAAGAGGAGCCATGGTTGTTTTTTCATCAAGAACGAGGGGGGGGGAGGTTTTCGGGCTAGGTAAATTATAGACCCAAACTTCTCGTCCATAGCTAATTGCTAATTTATCTTCTAAAGGACTGATGGAATGAGACCTAATGGGAAAGTAATTGTTGTGGTGGAGAATAGTATATCCCTGCTCTTGTAAATTCCAAAGAGAAAAATAAAAGTAATAAGAGCTACTAAGGTAAGATTTTTGCTGGCTTATTTGCATAGGAGTTTGGTAAAGAAAGTCTACATTGGGCACAGATTTTTTAAATTTTTCATATAACTCTTGATCCTCTTTTTGGAAAGAAAGAGTTTCTTTGAGAGATGGCTCTATATACCACTTTCGCACTTTTGTTTTTTTCAGCTTAGTGCTTATGGTTACGAGGCTATGTCTCTTTGTAAATTTAGCCAGATGAACGTCTTCCCCTAGGGGAATTTTCAAAATAGTTTTTCTACTCAACATGTCCCAAACTATCACATCCCCTTGCTGATCTACACTAACCAACAAACGACCGTTGGGAGAAAAATTTAGAGAGCGTATTTTTCCCGAGTGAGAAAAAAGTAAAAACTCACTTTTTTTGGAAAAATCGTAAATAAAAACTCGGCCATTTCCATCTCCATAAACGACTTCTTTTTCCTTTGGAGAAAGAGCTAGGGCCATTATTTGTTGAGAAATGTGAGATATTTTTTGGGGAGATTTCCGTTGGTCTTGAATCTCAATACCAAAGTCAGTGTTATAAATAATATTTCCATTTTTTCCATTAACCGCTGCCAAAAGATGAGAGAGAGAAAGCATTGAAGAATTCTCTGCCAGAGAAAAAGACAAGAGTTTTTTTAATGTTTTTGCCGAAAAAAGAAAAAGCTCTTTTTCTATTCGGACAACTAAGATTCGACCATTATGTGAAAAATTTAAAGCTAAGCCAGTAGGAGATCCTGCAAAAGGAGGAGTAAGGATATGCAGATCTTCCTCTTTCTCTACATCAGAAAGGGCAATACCTCCTTTACTGTGATAAAAAAGAGTTTTTTGATCGGGTAAAAACAAAAATTTACTCTTCCTTGCCGGCAGACGGAGAAAGCTTTGCTCCAAAGAAAGAGAACGAAGCTTTTCTTTTTTCAAGGCATTCTGTGACCAGATGTAGACTTCTCCATTTCTAAAAGTCGCAATATAATCTTCAGAACAGGCATAAAAAGAGTCTACTTTGTAGGGGATTTCCCACTCATCAGTCAAAAGAGGAAGGCTTGGTAAAATGGAGTATTGCAGTTGAAGTTGAATTTTAGCTAAATTTTGAGCACTTTCCCATTCTTTATTCTGGGAAAATATTTTTTGAGCTAACTTAATCCTAGGTAGTGCCTTAGAGAAATTACAAAGAGATATATGGTACTGCGCCATTTGCCAATGCGCGGCTCCAAGTTTTTGTTGAGAAAGAATAAAGGCCTCTTCTTTTTCCCTCTTAGCTAACTCTATGCTTTCTTTTTGCTGCCTTAGTTTAAAGTTTATTTTTTCTAAGCGATCCTTAGCTTGAGATTTACTATAATAAAATCCCGTACTTAGGATAGTGATAAGAAAAGAGAGGATGAATAGAGCTATGGCGACCGGATAGCGTTGCCCCCAGAGAGAAATTCGTTCAACTACTCCAGGAGGACGAGTTTTAATAGGGACATTTTCTAAAATATTCTCTATCTCTTCCGCTAAAAAAAGAGCGCTAGGACATCTCTTAACAGGAGATTTTTTCAAGGAATACAAACAAACCAATTCCAGTTCTTTTTTTATCGCAGGATTTAATTGAGATGGCGCAATAGGTTCCCTACTTGCTAATTGATAAAGCACCTCCATTGCACTCTCTCCTTCAAAAGGAGCTCGATGAGTTAAAATTTTGTAGAGAATGCTTCCTAGGGAATAAATATCGCTTTGAGGGGAGGCTTTTTTTCCATCAGCTATCTCTGGTGCCATATATTTTGGAATCTCAAAAACTTTATCGGTTTGAGAGAGAGTTTCTTCATCAAAATGACAAGCTACGCCAAAATCCATAATTTTCGGATTTAAATCTTGATTTACTATAATATTTTCAGGCTTTAAATCGCGATGAACGATTTTTTTTTGGTGAGCATAGTGAACTGCTTGGCAAATTTTGATAAATACTTTTAGGCAGTTTTCTAAAGGAAGTTTATGATCTCCCAGACATTCTTGTAAGGTTCTTCCATCAATATATTCCATAGAGATAAAGTAACAAGGTTCATTGCCAATCTCATAAATACTAACAATGTTCGAATGCTCCAAACAAGAAGCTTCTTTGGTTTTCTCAAGAAAATCCTCTATCGATTTTTTGCTGTTTTTTGTATCGGGCTTTAGAGTTTTAAGGGCGCAGTGTCTTTTTTGCTTTGTATCATAAGCATGGTAAACAACTCCTCTTGTCCCTCGTCCTATTTCACGCATCACTTGATAATGGGCAATTTCAAAAGATACTTCCTGCGAGTTTTTCTCTTCGCTCATAAGTTTTCTGAGTACTTTGGCTGCCGGTGACCAACGGCTTTGATCAGAAGATAGTAAATACCCTGGAAGGATTTTTTGTTTTTGACAAAGCAATAAAATTTGCTCAGACGTATAAGGTCCTTGAACCTTTCCGTTCTCATGTAGTCGTAAAAACCATTTCTTTTGCATTCCCGTCTCTTTCCGATGATTAGCTTATGCTTATAGGTTCTATTATTATTTTACCAAGTAAAAACAAAGAGAGCAAAAACTTACTAGAAAAGTTTAGGAAAAGAGTTTTATTCTAGGGAATAATGACATCTTGATGCCAAGGAACTTTCCAATTCGATTCCGGTACCTTGTCAAAAAGAATGCTATTGATAATAAAAGAGTCCGGTAATAAAAATTCTTTTAGAGAAGATTCCAACGATAGATTACGGAGAATCGGGCGGATTTCGGGGATAACTTTGAGGAAATGGCGAATAGCATAGAGCTTAGATTTGCGTTGTCTGATCGTCTTTTCGTTATTTTCCTGAGAAGAAAGATCAATCGACTCTATGCGAGTTAGAATTTTTTTGAGATCTGTTTTTGAAAGAATCTCGGGAAGAATACAAAACCCCTCCTCTTCTAGTTTTTTGCGAGAAAACATGTCTTCTACCTACTTACATCAGTCAAATGAGAGTATTTTTCGACTAAGATTATGAATAAGAAGGATTTTCTGCATACGATAGCAAATGAATTTCGTATGCAGAAAAATCCTTTTTGTTCCCCCTTTGGGGGGAACCGTGAGGAACGAACAGGGGGGGACACGCTGAAAATAAAGACTTTGCAGGCTACTAAACCAGGCTACAATGTCGACCAAAATAATATTTACTTCTTTTTCAAAATAACGTTGATCATCTTAGGCATTTTGCCTTTTTTGGCCATTTCCATAATCTCAGCAATGGCATAATTCCACTGTAAGGCATTTTTCTTTTCGTCATCAGCATTATGCTTAGCAAGCTTGTACTTAAGGTAAGGTAAACGAATTAGATAAGAGCTTTTCATTCCCTGGAAGGCTTTTTCCATCATGGTTCCCAAGCCCGGCATCATTTCAGACATATCGTCGAGTTTTTTTAACTCACTCATCGCTTTTTCCATTTCCTTGCCATCAGATGAGCCTGACTTGTTTGCACTGAGCATGGCCAAACCTAAGTGAGCAATAGTTAAAGTGTCGCCCGTTTCTTTAATCTCTAAGTCAAAAAAAGGCCTCTCTTGTTTTTTATTTGCTCCAGGAATAGGCATCGCTCCCTGATCCATCATTTGATTTTGAGGCGTCACCGTATTAAGATCAATTTTAGTGAGTTGAGCAAGGTAGCGGACATGATCAAAAGCTACTTTGATCACCAAAACCATCTTGCCATCTTTTGCTGCCACGTCAAACTTAATCAAATCAATGCCTTCTAACTCAGAAATCTTCTGCTTGAAAGCCTCCTGATTCTCGAGCATTTTAGGATCATCTCCCCCTTCTATTTTGGATTGCATTTCACGCTTAGCAGCTTCAATAGCGAATCCTCTTTCTTCTTCTGAAATATTAGGACTTTTCATGGTTAAAAGCATGTCCACCATCTCAGTAAAATCAATAATCATTTTAGTGGCATAAAATCCAGATAGATCAGATTTGATGGAAAGAACTCTCTTCTCTTCTACACAAGAAGATAGAAAAAGGGTCATCACAACAAGAATAAGAGTAATTTTCTTCATATTTAATTCCTTAGGGAGACATTTGCTAAAAACAAACAATAGACTTTAAGGGAGGGGAATAGAACATTTTTGGCTACGAGGATCGCACTCTAAACAAATGGTAACTTTGGGCCCTGCTTTAGGTAAACATAAGCTTACCATTGCTCCGAAAATAATTAGGATAAAGTAAACTTGGTGGGGTTGCCATTTGGCGAACATGCTAAATTTCCTTAACTAGGGTGTTTGATATAAATATAAGCTCAAAAACAACCGCTTAGAGTATGATAATTAAAGGGACTTATAGATATATAATAATAGATTTGAAGAAAACAAGCAAGTTGGAAAGTTCCTCTTTCGGACTCTTTTATTACAAAAAATTTTAAAAAATATCTTGGCCCAGTTGGATTTGCCTACTAGAATATCTACTCATATCGATTTAAGTAAGAGATCAGGTGAAACTATTTTTGAGATAGCTTTTGCTATTTATGAAAAACAACTTTGGGAGAAATTTTATTATGATGATAAAGGGAAATCCTTCTTTTCGGGAAATTCGATCCGAAGAGATTATTAAAACTGTACAAAGCTTAGAAAATAGGATTGAAGAGCGCTTTCCTGATTCAGGGTTAAGTAAAATCACCTCTGATTTGGCTGAAGTTGCTGAGGATGCCGCAATGCGCTCCGAAAAAATTGGTCGCCCGAATATCGCTATTCGAATTTCTTCCTGGGGACTCGCTGTTGGAATTTCTATTTTAATTATTTGGCTGCTTCTCCATATACCTTCTCTGAAAAAGATTCCCAATGCAATCGATTTAATACAAGCCATAGAAGCGGGTCTCGCTTCTATTGTTTTTATTGGCGCTTCTTTAATTTTTTTAATCTCTTTGGAAACTCGACTCAAACGTAAACAAGCGATTAAAGCCATTCATGAGCTTCTTTCCATGGCTCATATTGTTGACATGCATCAGTTAACAAAACATCCTGAAGTTCACCTCGCTGATTTAGAAAGAACCCCTTCTTCTCCTGTGCGGACATACTCTACTGTAGAACTCAATCGCTATTTTAACTACTGCATAGAATTGCTTTCTCTCATTAGTAAAATTGGCTATGCTTATGTCAATCGATTTACGGATGCTCCGACTCTCAACTCAGTCGATCAACTAGGAACTCTTTGCCACAATCTTTCCACCAAAATATGGCAAAAAATTGCCCTAGTTAACAACCATTTAGAAGATGAAGCGGAGTCTAAAGAAGAAAAAGAGAATCTCGATGAGCTAAAGGAAAATATCTCTGAGCTAAAAGAAGACATTACTGAGATAAAAGAAGATATTTCTGAACCTAAAAAAGAGGATTTGGATGAGTAGGGACAAGAGCAAAATAGATATAGATATTAAAAATCTTTTTTTGATCGATTCCGAGAATAAATATTTTCTAGAGGGTGATCTTCAACGACTTCCTCAACGCATCTCCCAAAAAATTGGCGGGGGATGTCTTCTCATTGCTTTGCCTTGCCTCCTTTTTTTCTTAGGATTTTTCCTAGCTCATGCTTGGGTTCATTACCAAGAGTGGAAGTATTTTGCAGTGACTTTGGAAGAGACAGCGGTAATTGAAAAAATAGAAGAAAATCGCTGGAATAAATTTCTTTTAGCAGAAAATACTGCTCGAGTATTCTATACATTCACATACAAGGAGAATGGGGAGGAAAAAAAATTTTCAGGGAAACAAATCATCCACATTGGAAAATATAAAATAGGCGATTCTTTACCTGTTATGTTCAGCCAATCTCGGCCAGATATTTCCTTTGTTGGTCCAGGTAGAGAGCAAATTCCATGGGGATTTATGTTGGTTGTACTTCTTTTGTCCCTACTAGGAATAAGTTTTTTGTGGAAATCTTTGTTTCCTTGGTGGAAGATTCGTACTTTAGAAAAAAAAGGAAAAATCCTTCCTGGCGAAATAATCCGCAGTAGCATTTCCGAAAACGAAAAAGTTATCACAATCCTTTGCTCTCTTTCTCAGGACAGCTCCAAAGAGCGTACTTTTCGACAGAGCTTTCTTCGCTTAACTGTAGATAATTTACCCAATAAAGGGGCTCAAGTCGCTATTTTACACCACACTGACCAGCTGTTTAAAATCCTCTAAAGAAAGCCGGAAAAGGTCTTTTTATGAACTCTAGCACTAAAGAATCACATGATCCCAGGCGACTTCGTTTGATCCTTTTGAGCCGCCTGGATGAAAAAAGAGAAAACGCCCTGAAAATGACAAGTTTGGGAATAATTTTAGTCGGAACATTTCTATGGTTTCAAAAAGAACCAACAACTCTCGAAGAGATGTTTCTATTTTTTTCCTTTGCTTTTGTCGGAGGGATATTTTTAGCCACTTTACTTTCCTTTGTTTCTGGGCCTATGTGGGAAAAAGAAACCGTTCATCCTTTTTTCTCTTCTGTTTCTTTTGGCTCAACCATTATCCAAGAAGTGGGTTGCTTGTTTATGATTTTCCAGCTGAGTCTTTATGTAATATCAGCCTTAGCTCTTTTTTTTACCTACAGTTCTCAAGCCATGATGGGCTTAACAATTGCTTTAGTCTTAGGAGGAGTTGTTTCACAAAAAAAGTTGTTTTCTCGAAATAACACCATCCGCTTGGCCTGTATAGTTTTTTTGACCTATCTACTTTGGTCTCAAGGAACCGTTCCTGAAATCTTTGGTCAAATCTCCATTTTGAGTTTTTTCCTATTTACTTTTCTTATCGAAAGAGGTTTTCTTCCTCGGCAGCTAAATGGTTTTTTTGCTGGAATTCTCGCAGAGGGAGTACTTCTCCTTGCCTTAGTTAGCTTCGGTTATATTTATGTTTCCTATGTCACTCTCTTTCAAATAGAGCAAAATGGTCATCTAGCCCAAATTCCTTTAACGGCCTACTTACTTTTTATTTCTGCTCCCTTGCATTATATTTTTACGCGCCAAGGGATTATTTATGGCAGGGGAAAAAGTTTACAAAGATCCACTTCTCCCTTATCCAGCTCAACAAAACCATCAGAAAATTCTCTTTCCCAAAATACAGAAAAAAAAGTTAACCAAGACTCTCAAGCAGAAAATTCAATTCCCGAAAATAAAAAAGCAGAATCGATTAAGAAAAAAGAAATAGAAGAAAAAGAACTTTGTATTATTCTCCCGACCAAAAAGTTTCGAGAAGGAAATAAAATTACAGGAGAAATTGAAGTTTTCTTAGAAAAAGGCTTTTCCGAAGCAAAACTTGTTCTTTGTTTAGTTTGGGAGTCAGAACAACAAAATCGCTTTGGAGATAGCAAGTTTCTTTTTGGTCCCTCCGAGCAACTCACGATACTGAAGGAAGGAGAGTTTCTCCAGCATAGTAAAAAAACATATAACTTTTCTTTAGAAGTTCCTGGTGAAGGACCTTTTTCTTATCAAAATGAGAATGGAAAATTTTCTTATTTTTTAAAAGTAGCTCTTTTAGCTCATGGAGTACCTCGAGTAGTCAACAAAACTGAAGTAGAGATCTTTCCTAGTAAAAACAAAAAACTAAAGAAAATCTACTATCTGCCAGACTATCGCATGGCTAAATTTGTCAAAGACGAGTATGTTCAAAAATATGAGAAATATCAAAGCTATGAAAGCTGTTTCTTTGTTCTTTTCCTCTTAGCCCTTCCCTTTTGCTTTTTAGCTAGCTGGGTCAACAGTGGCTTTCTTGTTGCTTTAACTTTTACCATAGTTGTCGGCCTTGTTTTTTACTTAGCCTTAGTTTTCTTTGCTCGAATTTTTCTCTTTGTTGTTTTCTCTTGGGGCTTACTTAGAGATACACTTTTTTTGAAAATACAATCAAAAATCAAAATAAATAAGAATATTTTTTCCCCCGGAGATAAGATGGAGTACTCCATTCAGTTAAGTAGTCGTAAAAAAACAGAAATAGAGCAAGTAGAAGTAAGTTTTTCGTGCTTTGGCCCCAATCCTTTGGATCAAATTTACCATAACAAAGTTGAGCACGGAAAAGGCGACTGGGTTACCCCTGAAGAAGAAAAAACTATTTCTGGTGAAATTCAAATTCCTCAAGAAATTCCCTACTACATTCAACTTTCTTCTGGAATGTTAGATTTTGACATACGTTGCGAACTTCGGGTGAAAATTCAGCCTGTGGGCGGAAAGCCTTATGTCAGTTCGGTTCCTGTTTATATTGTTCCTCCTGATTATTTACCTTTTCCTCACCCCCGAGGAGAATTCGGATTGACAGAAGATCCTTTAGCGGAGAAAATTTAGAAATAGTATCATGCAAAAAATCAAAATAAATCTTGCAAACAAAATTTGATTTTGTATAATTCCCTAGCTACCGAATAAGAGATTTTCCCCCACACAATGAGAAAGAGTCTCATTATCAAATTCAAAATAACATTGTTATTTAATTAACGAAACAAATCAATGAGAAAGAGTCTCATTATCAAAATAACTAAATTTAGAAAGGATATCTGTCTTCCATGAAACGAATTATCGTTTTGCTTATGTACATTTGCACTTTACCTCTCGTTTTTACCGATGAAAATGCAAACAAGAAAATCGAAAAACTAGAGGAAAAAATAGAGCTACTCATTGAGGAGCTCAGAGAACTAAAAAGCTCTAAAGTAGAAGAGCAAAAACAAATGACAGAAATGTCTGAGCAAATAACAAAACTAAAGGAAAAAAAAGTAGAGAGCAGCTCCCGTGATTTACGCGAAGAAGTCCGTAGTATATTGAATGAAGAAATTCCCGCCAATGCTCGGGCTAGCATATTTGATTCCTTCTCTAGCTTCAACCGCTTTAGCTTTGGCGGCTATGGTGATTTTAGTGCTAATTTTCAAGAAGGAAATGATAACGATTTTAGCGATATCCATCGTCTCGTTTTTTACATTGGTTATCAGTTTAGCGACTGGATTATGCTCCATAGCGAAATAGAAATTGAGCACAGTTTTGTCAACAAAGATTCAGGAGGAGAACTAGTTATAGAGCAACTTCACCTGGACTTTGCTCTTGATCCAGCTATTAATGCCCGAATTGGGCGAATTCTTATTCCTGTGGGCTATATCAATCATCATCATGAGCCCACTAGTTTTAATGGAGTGGAACGTTCTCTCTTCGATACTTTTATCATTCCTTCTACTTGGTCTGCCGATGGTGTAGGAATTTTTGGGCAACCGCTACCATGGTTATCTTACGAAGCTTATGTCGTTTCAGGTTTAGATGGATCTCAGTTTAATGCGGTCAAAGGGATTCGTGACGGGCGGATCAAGGAACGGCCTAGTCTCAATGAAGCAGCTTTGACAATGCGTATTGATATTTCTCCTGAACTCAGCTCCTACTTGGGCGATGCCTTTCGTCTAGGATTATCGATGTACTATGGAGGACTTGACAACGGCAACAAAGGAGTTAATCCTGGTCTTGATGCCGATCTACAAATTTATGCGGTAGATTTCACCTATTTAGCTTTTGGACGACTAGAAATCCGCGGAAATTTTGCCTATGAACATATCAATGGAGCTCGTGAAATTGGTAACGGGGTGGCCGAAGGGATTATGGGTGGAAACGTCGAGCTAGCTTTAAGGGTTATGCCCGAAAGCTGGAAAACAGGACGCTTTAGAAAATCAGAGTTAGTCATATTTGGACGTTATGATTATGTTGACACCCAACATAAGTTACCTTCCGGTATTCAGAGAGATAAAGCAGGGACAAGAGAAGAAGTAACCTTTGGTTTTACTTTCTTTTTCCAAGCTAATTTAGCTCTTAAAGCAGATGTGCAGTTACGTAATGATGACAACGAGGGAGATTTGGATACCCTGTATAACTTTGGTTTAGCGTGGGTATTCTAAAGAAGGAAAGAAGATGAATAAAAAACAGCTAATAAATCTATGTGCCTTTATCGTTACAATAACTTTAGTTTCTTGCGCTAACTATGTTCTACCAACAGCTTCTGAACTAAAAAAATATGATATGCTTGCTGAGAATATGGACATTACAGCACTTGAGCGAGGTCGCCCTGTCATGGTACAAAACTGTGTAGAGTGCCACCGCTTAATATATCCTGAAGAGTTACCCACCGCTGCTTGGGATGAAGTCTTGCCTAGCATGATTCGTAAAGCCGACTTACAAGCTCAAGATATGAAAGATATTCAGGCTTATGTTCATACTGTGATTGACAGTGTTAAGAATGGTTACAAGGAAAAACTCGCTGCTGAGCAAAAATAAAACTAGTTTTCCGTGGGTTGTCATCTATTTGTCACATCTATTTGTCACCCACGGATACTCTTCGCCTCTTCCAATCCCTCCAAAATTTTTCCATAGTCAAACTGGTGAGCTAAACCAGAAATGGTAAGAGCAAGGAGAGGGTTTTTCTGGCGAATTATCCCGACCATAGATTGAATGTTTTCTAAATCCGCTTGGGTCGCAGCTTCTTCGAGTTTCTCTTGAAGAAACTCTGGTAGCATTGCTAGTTGATTGGGAAAGCGCAATTCCGCTGATTGAGTTACCATTTCTTCTTTGTTTTCTTCGTAGATGTATTCCAAGCCCAGGTATTTTTCTAAAAGAGCAAAAACCGCAAATTCTTGGATAGGCTTTTCTAATAAATCGTCACAGCCCACTCTTCTCAGAAGTGATTTTTCTTGGGGCAAACCAGAGACTCCCAGAGCAATAACAATGGGAGCCTTTTCTGGGGAATGATTTTTGATATATTGACAAGCCTCAAGTCCTCCCATCAAGGGCATTTTAATATCCATTAAAATCAGATGGGGACAAAACTTTCTCCAAAGATCTATCGCTTTTTCTCCATTTTCTGCTTCTTTACACTCTACCTCTAATGGTTCTAGTATTTTTCGTAAAAGAAGACTGTTAATTTTGTCATCGTCCGCAATCAACAAACGAAATTTCTTTTGGCTAGATTTTAAACCTAAAACCTTCCGATGTTTTTTCTTTATGGGAACATCATAGACTTCTCGGAGTTGAGCCTGAATAGAAAAACGAAAAGTACTTCCTTTATTTAGTTTGCTTTCGAGAGATATTTTTCCGCCCATTAAGCGGACAAAACTTGCACTAATGGACATTCCCAAGCCTGTCCCTTCTTGGATTTTTTCTCCTGACTTTGTTTGTTGAAATGGGAGAAAAACTTTGCTAAACTCTTCGCGAGAAATCCCACAACCACTATCTTCCAACTCAAAAAATATCTCTAAATCTTTGCCTGAGGAGCTTGGATTTGTTTGGGCCTCCACCCGAAGCTCCACCCCTCCTTGAGAAGTGAATTTAATCGCATTCGAAAAAAGGTTGTGCAAAATTTGTCGGAGCTTACTTTCATCTGCACAGATATAGCGAGGGAGTTTTTTATTCCACTGTAAAACTAGTTTTAATCTTTTTTCTTCTGCTCTCAGAATGAACATTTCCTCTAACTCGTGGAGAAGAGCGTATAGATCAAAATTGTTTTCCTCTAAATTTTCCTGCCCTGACTCCATCTTTGATAAATCAAGAACTTGATTAATTAGAGCAAGGAGGTGTTCTCCCGAACGATAGATTATACTTGCTTGCTCCCGAGATTCTGCTGGAAGTTGTTTATTGTGGGCGAGAAGTTGAGAAAAGCCAAGAATGGCATTTAAGGGAGAGCGTAACTCGTGGCTCATGTGGGCAATAAAATTATTTTGCACGGAAACTACTGGCTCGTTTTTCTCTTCGCTTTTATGTTTAGGCTCTTGCGACTTAAATTTTTTCATGGGACTCCCTAAGTTCTTCCATAACCTCTTCCAAAACATCGAGAAAAGTAGCTAAGGTTTGGGGTAAGTTCTCTAGATCAAATATACTTGCTTCTCTTTGTAGTTTCTCTCCCCAAGAGCCCAAAGGAGGGTAAGTAAATTTTTGGGCTAAAGATTGCATCTTCTGACCAAACTCCTCTATTTGGTTGACAATGAGAGTTTGAGAGAGTCTTTCCCACTCCGATTTTTCTTTTTTCAGAGATTGCTGGAGTTGAGCTAATAGCTTTGTATCATAACTCTCTTTTCGGAGAAAAACATTCTCCGATTTTTCTTTTTTTTCTTCGGATACATGACTAAAAGAAATATTTTCCCCAGAAAGACAAAGGTTTTCTGCTAGGTTTTCTACTAGGTTTTCTACTAAAGAAGAATTGAAAATCTCCACTCCAGAGAAACGAACTTGAAAGGAACTTCCTTTTCCTAACTCACTAAAAAGCTCTATCTTTCCTTCGAGTATTTTGACTAAGCGTTTTGTAATTGCTAAACCTAAGCCTGTTCCTCCGTACTTTTGGTAGTCCTGCTTCTTTTGCTGCTCAAAAGGCTCAAATATTTTTTCCTGCTCTTGTAAATCAATCCCAATCCCACTATCTTCGACAACAAAGTTAATCGCAATCCGGTTTTCTTCTTCCATGATATCTTCGACAGAAATGCGAACATAGCCAGAGTGAGTAAATTTAATTGCATTCCCGACTAAGTTCAAAAGGATTTGTCGCAAGCGCACTTCGTCAAAAATAAGATATTTTGGAAAACTTTCGGAGACTAAAATTTTAAACTCCAAGCCCTTGGCCAAACTTTTTTGGCGAAAAATCTGCTCTACTTCTTGTAAAACACCTCTAAAGTTTGTTGGCCTATAGGAAGCTTCCAGTTTTCCTGCTTCTATTTTCGAAAGATCTAAGATATCATTGATTAAGCACAAAAGGGATTTTGCACTAGTGTGAATAGAGTCAAGGTACTCCTTTTGTTGGGGAACCTCAAGAAGAGGACTCAGAATTTGCGTAAAGCCCAATATAGCATTCAAGGGCGTTCGAATTTCATGACTCATACTTGCTAAGAATTCACTTTTCGTTTGGTTAGCCGCTTCTGCTAGCTCCTTACTTTTTTTTAACTCTTTTGTTAAGCGACTTATTTTTAAATGAGTTTCTATCCGAGCAATGATTTCTTCTGTAAAAAAAGGTTTTGTAATATAGTCAACCGCTCCCACAGCAAACCCCTTCGCCTTATCCATTTCATCTCGCAGGGCACTAATAAAAAGAATAGGTATTTCTCCTGAAACCTCTTCTTTGATTTTTTTGCATAAACTGTAGCCATCCATCTCGGGCATCATAATATCTAATAAAATAAGATCGGGAACCTTTGCTTGTGCAGCGGATAAAGCCATTAATCCACTAGTAACAGGCCGAGCACGATAGTTACGTTCTTTGAGTATGCTCACTAAAAGACGTAAGTTTTGAGGGTTATCATCGATCACTAAAATATCCGCTTTAAATTCGCTCATAGAAGGATGCTTTCTCTGAGAAGAGAATCAAATTGTCATAAATTTTTCACTCATTATAAAAAAACCCCATTTTTAAAACAAGGTATTTGCATACTCCAAAATCGAATTCAAAATATCTAAATTCCATAGGGACTGCTCTTTGGGCTTTCTCTTATCAAGAAAAAACACTTCCCTTTTACCGCAAAAAATGAGATAATAAGTAGGTAAATGAAACAGAGCTTTGCTAAAGGAAATGACTAATGTCAGACATTCGTAATTCTTGTATTCTTATCATTGATGACACTCCTAAAAATATTCAAGTATTAGGAACTATTTTAAAACGAGAGGACTACCAAATCAGCTTTGCCCAAAGCGGCCAACAAGCTGTTGATATGCTTCCTCAACTTCGTCCAGATCTTATTTTACTTGATATTATGATGCCTGGTTTAGATGGTTATGAAACCTGTCAATTGATCAAGAAAGACCCATTGAATGCGGATATTCCCATCATTTTCTTGAGTGCTTTAAGTGAAGTCGAAAATAAAGTGAAAGCCTTTTCTGTGGGAGGAGTCGACTACGTCACAAAACCTTTTATAAGTGAAGAAGTTCTCGCTCGTGTCGAAACGCACTTGCAAATTAGTCACCTCGCTCGTGAACTAAAAGAGAGCAACGCGGCTTTACAAAAAACTATCAATGCTCTCCAACGAGAAAAACGCAAGCGAGAGCAAACAGAAAAAGCGCTTCGCTCTGCTGATGAAAGGATTTCTATTCTCTCTGAGCAAGAAAAAGAACGCTGGGGCATTTCCAATTTTATGGGAAAAAGTCGAACTATGGCCAAGATAATTCGAGATATCCGAAAATTACATAAGGCCGATAGTTCCAGTGTTTTGGTTTTAGGAGAGAGTGGCACAGGAAAAGAACTTATTGCCCGAGCTATTCATTTTGGAGGAAAGCGAGCCAAAGGTGCTTTTATTCCTGTAAACTGTTGCTCTATTCCTGCAGATCTTTTTGAGTCTACTTGTTTTGGACACGTCCAGGGAGCTTTTACCGGAGCAACGAGTAATCGGAAGGGACTTTTTGAATGCGCTGATGGAGGAACCATTTTCTTAGATGAAATCGGAGACATGCCTTACGAAATGCAGGCCAAGTTATTACGCGTTTTGGAAGATGGAGAAATCACTCCGGTCGGAAGTAATAAATCTAAAAAAGTTGATATCCGGATAGTGGCAGCCACTCATGCCGACATTGAAGACAAAATTGAAGAAGGACGCTTTCGCCAAGATCTCTACTTTCGCCTATCGAGTTTCTTAATAGAACTTCCTGCGCTGAGAGAACGAAAAGAAGACATTTCTCTTCTCGTTTCTCACTTTCTAGATACCCTTTGCGAAAAAATGGGGCGAAAAAGTCCCCAAATAACTCCTCAAGCCATCCAAGCATTGAAGGACTACTCTTTCCCAGGAAATATCCGAGAGCTCAGAAATATTGTAGAAAATGCCCTAATTCGTAGCGAAAGTGAATGGATCGACCAAGAAGACCTAATTTTACGAGGTAGTCGAAAACGTTCCTCCAAAAAAGCAAAAAGAGAGGTTCCCGAAGAGAGTTTCTCTGAGACAGAAGATGGGGACGAAAAACTCATCTTAGAGTACCTTGAAAAGCATGGTTCTATTAACAATACACAGTGCCGTAAGCTCTTAGAAGCTGATCTTAACCGAGCCTCTTACCTCCTAAAAAAGATGGCCAAAGAAGATGTTTTGGTTAAAGAAGGAGAGCGTCGTTGGACGAGATACTGTTTATCTTCATAGATTGTGACTAAAGCAATGTAGATTGTGACTAAAGCAATGGCAGATCAATATCAACAAGACATTTTGAGCCGCAACTAGCAAAAATAAAAATTTTAATCGTCGAGCTTTTTAGAAACAGAAAGGCATAAATATAATGGCTGATGAACAACAACTGAGAAGATTGTTTGACTCCGTAAAAGCTGATGGGGGCAAAGAGTGGAATGAGTGGAGAGAGGAGAATCCTAATATCACAATAGATTTTAAGGAAGCTTACTTCAAACATGTTAACTTGCAAGGAGTAGACTTACTAGGTGTTGATTTAGAAGGTGCTCTCCTCCGAGGAGTCAACTTACGCGATGCCAAAATTACCATAGAGCAACTCTCCCTCTGTCGAAATATCGATGGAGTAAGATACCTATCGGCCGAGTTTCTTTCTAAAATAAAAAAGAAAAATCCCGAGCTCATGGAATGGTGGGATGAGAATATGGTAAAAGATATTCAAAAACTATCCTTTAAGACCGATGATGAAGGGTGGACAGGAGATTGGGTCAAGGAGGAAGTCAAGGAGGAAGTCAAAGGCGAAGAAGAAGAAGAAGAAGTTAAAGAGGAAGTCAAAAGCGAAGAAGAGGAAGAATAGGGTAGCGTTGAAATAAGAAATTTCTTTTAATTTATGGTCACATAGCGACTAGGGCACGTAGCCAGGGTTTTAACCCCTGGCTACGTTCCCCCACTGCTATGAGAAAAAAACGTTTTACACCATTCCCTTACTCCACCGCCTCCAAACGAAAGAGCGTTTGTCCGCTCGTAATCTCCGTCGCATCTCCCACACAAATCTCCACCACCTTGGCTTTCTTCGGAGCGTAGGCATCGTCAAAAAATATTTGATTGAAGGTCTTCATCACTTCGACCAAACCAACAATTTTGCCTTGAGAGATAACCATGCCTTCCTGAATATAAGGAGCGGCGTCGGGGGAGGGTTTTTCGTAGAACATGCCGTCAGTGGGGGACTTAATTTCATAGCATCCATCAGATGCCTTCGAAGAAAGCGAAACCTCTCCTACCGATGCGTCACTTTCTTCAATTGAGCCAAGGGGAGAGAGATCAAAGATTTTCTCTTGGTAGTCTAGGGCTCTAACTTTGTCTCTAGTAGATAATTTTCCTACCCGCCCGGAGATATTACCGGGCAGATAGATATTATAAAGACGAGAGATTACTTGGATTCGTCCGATGAGAGATCCCGGTGCGAGTAGGGTTCCCTCGGAAGGGAAATTTTGCGCCATACCGACAAGAGGAGAGTGGACGGTGAATCCTTCTTCGTGTTTTTTGACTAAAGCTGTTTGGGAAAGATTTTTCACAAAATTCTCCTTCTAGGACGATAGGGCACAGATATCATGAATAGACCAAATCCGGGGATTTTTAACTCTTCGGCAGCCTGTATTTTGGTAGCACATTTCGGTTAGAGCAACTAAGTAAGGTCTCAGTTCGCCCAGCATAACGATTTCATCGGTGGCGAGTAAACTCGCGGTCACTCTGGGGTCCATATCCGCTTGGATTCGCTCTTCGACCTGTTGCATTCCTTTTTCTATTTTCGCCCGTTCTTGAGGATCTTGGGTTGCGATTTGAAAGTTATCATCTAAACTGGTGTTGTAGGTCGCAATAGCAAGAGTTTTTCCATCCATAACTCCCAAACGAGTGAGAGGAGTCGATAGTTGGATTACTGGATCGTAAGGAGCCCCTGCCATAGCATAGTAGCCCGCTCCCGAAGCTTTTCTCAGGAGAACTGTGATCATGGGCGTTTCGTTTGTCGAGTTAGTGTAGAGTAAGTTTGATCCGTATCCCAAAAGTCCCTGCCTTTCGGCTTCTAAGCCAATGTCAAAACCAGAAATATCTTGTAGCCAGAGGATGGGAATTCCGTCGCTGTTGCACGCTCTTGAAAAAGTTGTGATTTTGGCAATGCCTTGCTGGTAGAGGATACTTCCTGGGCGTTTGCTTCCTTCTTGAACGGGGTGGTTGGTTAACTCGACATTGTTTGCGATGATACCGACGTAAAGACCACTAATACGAGCGATTCCGCAAACAATTTCTTGTCCTTCATTGGGCATAATTTCCCAAAACAAACTTAGGTCCGTCAGCCGAGCAATAACTTCATAGATACTGTAAACCAAGCGATGATCGGAAGGCAAAATCTGCTTTAGCTCATCGGCAGAATGCAGAGGAGAAGAGGCTTTTTGTCCAAAGCGGTAATAGTCCATCGCACTGGAAGGAAGTTTGCTAATTTCTCCGCGGATTTTTTGGATAACCGTTTGGTCATCAGGACAACGATAGTCTGCACAGCGAGAAAGATGAACATGAATATCTGCTCCTCCAATACTCAGAGAAGTGATGTTCTGACTTTTGGCCCCTTTAATTAGAGCGGCTCCGGCAATTACCATGTACGCTTGCTCAGTCATATAAACAACATCGCTAATAAGCGGCATGTAGCCACCCCCAGCGATACAATCTCCAAAAACTCCCGCTACTTGGGGAATTTGCTGAGCACTGAGAACGCTATTCATCTTAAAAATATGCCCTGCCCCTGTCGGGCCAGGAAAACTACGAGATTGCTCGGGTAGATAGAGACCGCTGCAATCGACCAAATAAATAACAGGCAAGTGGAGCTTTAAAGCCATTTTTTGGGCCCGTTGGATTTTTTCGGGAGTCATCGGCCACCAAGAGCCTGAAGCAACCGTATTATCGTTGGCAATAACAACGACATAGCGGTCATGTACCTTGACGAAAGCGGTGACAACACCTGCCCCCGGAGAATCGCGTTCTCCAAATTTCAGCCCGTAATTAACATACGTTCCCATGGGAAAAACTTCACTTCCTTCATCTTTGAGAGCCTCTATTCTCTCCCAAGCAGTCATTTTTCCTCGCTTATGGACGCGATCAATATATTTTTGCCCCCAACCCGCCTTAATTTCTGCTCTCTGAACTTGGTACTCTTGCTCTAAGGTATCTATTTTTTCCTGATTTTGCTGGGCGGCTTCTTGGGGGAGGAAACTGCTTAGAGAGTTACCAATTCTTTCCAATAGTACTTTTGCCATTTTTCTACCTTTTTGGATTTTGAAAGGAAAGATTGTCTGGTTGGATTTTAATTAGCGGCTATCATAATCATTTACCGATAAAAAATCAAGGACTACTCAGGGCTATTCGCTTTTCTTTCCTTGTTGAACGAAAGATTTTAGTCGCCCTTCTGAAAAAATAGCAGTAGCAAAAGCAACCACAGATTTTTCAGAATCTTGCAAGAAGATAACAACATAGCATTGCTCATAGTTTGCTCCATGAGACTGATAAAGGTGAAAACCTAGTTGTTTTGCTTCCGCAAGATTTAAAGAGGCATGATCCAGAACGATAACTTCTATGCGAATCCGACGTTCTTGGTCTGGCTGGAAAGAGCGAACTTGGTAAGATAATCCCATAAATTCAAGATCGCGCCCTACGACTTGCTCCTGCCCGAAGAGGCTTTTTGTCCACCGGACTAGGTTATTTTTTTGGTGAAGAATTTCTTTTTGGTACTCAAGAGGAGCAAAGAAGAAGGCGGCAATAGATCCTGCTAAAAGTAAGAAGAACCAAGGTAACTTACTGCGAATACGCTCAGATAAGCTTTTCTTCTGTTCTGAACGATCATAGTAGGAAGAGGAATCGCTACTCATAGAAAAACCTTTCTTTCTCAGATAAAAATTCTAGAGAACTCATTATAGCAAATTTCTGGGAAAAAAGTTAGAATATCTCCCTCTTAGCACCTGTAGAAAAAATTTAAATTTGTCACGAAAGAAAGGACTGGTATGCTCAACGTTTTTCGATTCCTAGTTTTTAGGGGAGCAGTAGTCTTACTCTGGGGGACTTTGGTTTCTTGCTCTAATTCCTCTCACTACTTTAATGGTATTTATGACTTGGAGTATGCTCAAAATCAAGTTGTTGCTGTGGGCTACCATTCCCAAGGAGGAAATCTTCAAGGACTTATCTACAGTTCCTCTGATGGACAAGCCTGGAAACGCTTTCTCTGGCCGAAAACAACCGAACTAACAAATCTCTGCTTTGCTCAAAACACTTTTATTGCTACTGGCTCAAAAGGTATGGTCTTGACTTCTTCTGATGGTCTAAATTGGATAGAGCAAAAAATGGAAACGGAAGGCATTTTAATGGGGGCGGCATACGGCAATGGAATTTTTGTCCTCGTGGGAGCAGAAGCTAATCCCTCGAAAGCACTCGTCTTTACGGGAAATCACCCCAACAAATGCAAGGAAGTAAAAACCGATATACCTAGCTCCATTGAAAGAGTCGTTTTTGGAAAGGGTGTTTTTGTCGCTGCTACTAAAAATAGTTTCTATCTCTCTACAGATGGTCTTATTTGGCAAGAGCAAAAGCCAGGAGTACGAAAGTGGCAAGGCCAAGATTTGCTTTTTGCTCAGGATAAATTTTTTGCTATTGACCGGGAAAGAACTATCTTAAGCTCAAGTGATGGAAAAACTTGGGAAAAGACAAAAGTTTCACGAGGGATAAGCTTAAGTATGCTGGACTACCAAAGAGGAAATCTCATTGCTTATGGAACTTCTTCCGGAATAAAATCTGAGCCCGTGGCTTTTCTCTCTTCAGATGGAAAGGAATGGCAAAAGACAGACCCCCTTCTTTATCCACCAAGAGCGGTTTTTAACGGGGAAAAGTACCTTACTTTAATCAATAAAATAGTTTGGAGCTCAAGTGATGGGGAAAATTGGGTAACAAACTCTATTGAGTAGCTGATTTTACGGATCTGTCGATCTATTTGGCAACTAACTTTTTATTTTTTTCGTTTCCTAGAAGGAAAGATCCATGATTTCTTTTCGTGATAAAATACTATCTCAAGTTCTTTTACAGCATAATTTAGTTGCTCGAGAAAGCTTACAGAGCTGCTGGGCTTCTCGGCAAATGGATTCGGTTTCAGGAGAAACAAGTGATCTACCTCAGATATTAATATCTCAAGGTCACTTAAATGATGCTCAAGTCGATAAACTTCTTCGTCAAATTGATAGTGCCATTTTTTTTTGCATGAGTTGCCAAGAAAACTATTTTCTCCCTAATGTTTCCCCTGACAGCGTAGTTCGCTGTCAAAAATGCCAAAGAAGTCTCGACTGTCTAGCTGATTCCCCCATTGTCACAGGGGGAATGTTCGCCCACTACCTCATACAAAAAGAGCTAGGGCGAGGAGGAATGGGAGCGGTTTACGAAGCCTACGATACCAAACTTGACCGAGTGGTCGCCTTAAAAGTGATTTTAGCAGGAGACCAGGTCAATGAAAAGCAGCTCAAACGCTTTCTGCGCGAAGCAAAATCGACGGCGAAGTTAAGGCATCCAAATATTGTGGAAGTTTACGAAGTAGGCTATACTCCTCAAAACTACTTTACGATGGAGCACGTCATAGGACAGAGCTTTTCTGAGAGAATTAAGCAAGGGCGCATGAGTATGAAACTAATCGCCACTATCATGAAAAAATCTAGCGAAGCGCTTCACTTGGCTCATAAAAACAATTTGATTCACCGAGATATTAAACCTTCGAATATTATGCTAACGAAGGATAACGACCCCAAGATTATGGACTTTGGCTTAGTTAAAATTGTCGAAGCAGACGAAAAACTCTCTCAGTCAGGCCAAATGATGGGAACTCCCGCTTACATGCCACCGGAGCAAGCAGATGGAAAGAATGTCAGTGCCAAAAGCGATGTGTATTCTCTCGGCGCTACCCTTTACCAAGCTCTAACCGGAAGACCTCCCTTTCAAGGAGAGAGCTATCTCAATATTCTTCGACAAGTTTACGGCGAAGAGCCTCTTTCTCCTCGGAGCTTAAACCCTGATGTTCCTATTGAGCTAGAAGCGATCTGCCTGAAATGCTTAGAGAAGAAAGCTTTTCGTCGCTATCATAGTGCTCAAGAGCTAGCAAAAGACTTAGAGAACTATCTCCAAAATAAGCCCATTCAAGCCAAGCCTATGACTTCATTAGTCAAGGTTCGCAAGTTAATCGCTCGAAATAAAGCCATCACTTTAGTCTCCGTCTCCGCCCTGCTTCTTTTGAGCATATCTTTGTCTCTCTTTGTTTCTCAAATTGCCGAAAAAACAAGTGTTGCCTTAAAAGCATTAAGCCAAGCTGAAAAAAACGCGATAGACTTCAAAGAAGAGAAAATTCGAGCTCAAGCAGCAGAGAAAAATGCGAAAGAAGAAAGAGACGGTGCTATTGTAGCGAAAAAAGCAGCAGAAGAATCTCGCCAAGAAGCCCTCCAAGCAGTCTACTTCTCTAGCATTCTCTTAGCTCAAAAATACATTTTGGACTATCAGTTACCTCAAGCTCAAGGAATACTTAACTCCCACGGAGCAAAAAATCTTCGTGACTGGGAATGGAATTGGCTCAAGCGCCGAGGAAATTATGAAACTAGCAGTTGACCCATAGGAAAAGGTTTAAATCGCTGTCTATATAGCCCCGATGGCAAAAAAATTGCTCTGACTCAGGGAAATTTCATTCATATTTTAGACGCCGTAAGTGGAGAAGAAATTTTTCTTCTTGAAGGACATGAAAAAGGCATTACCTGCTGTGCTTTCCACCCTTCCCAAGAAGTCTTAATTTCGGGAGGAAACGACTCCCTTCTCATTTTCTGGGATCTCCAAACTGGAAAACAACTCAAAACAGTGGAAACAAGAGCAGATTTTAATGATCTGGCTTTTTCTCCTAATGGAGAGAAATTTATTTCGGTTCACGATATTCCTGATGAAAAAACAAACAAAGAGTATTACCAGGCCATTTTTTTATGGGAAACAAAGACAAAGACTATTCTAAAAAAATGGTCTCCTTATCAAAATCGATCTTGGAAAAATAACGTAGAGTGCTGCGCTTTTCATCCTAGCGGGAAAGTCATTGCGATCGGTGGAGAAGACAACAATGTTCGTCTTTGGAGTTTGATAAGCGGCAAGGAAATTGCTCTTTTCGAAGGGCACGAGGATAATATAGCTGATTGTAACTTTAGTTCTGACGGACGCTACCTTGTTTCTGTCGGGCACGATCTTCTTGTTATTGTTTGGGATTTACGTACAAAAAAGAAACTCCATGTTTTGCAAGGACACACTCAAAATATTAGAACCTGTTCTTTTACTCCTAATGGACAGAGAGTTGTTTCTGCTGGGGATGATGATTTGCTGATCATTTGGGATATGAAAGACGGGAAACGGCTGGGAACACTGACAGGACATTCAGATAATATAAGGGATTGTTCTATATCTCCCGATGGAAGAACAATAGTCACTACTTCCAAAGACCAAACCGTTAAAATTTGGGAAATTGATGCCTACAAAAATAAAAATCCGCATCTTTTGGCGAACTTAGATAATATTATTTACCATATGAGTATTAGCCCTGATAACCAAAATTTGTTTGTCGGAATTAAGGGGGTGTTAGGGGTTAAATGTCTCAATGCTACAACAGGAAAAGTGAAAAACTTTTCCGATAACTCCTATCCCTTTCAAGGAATTTTTGCTTCTGCCAGTCAGACTATTTTTACGAAAGATGGACAAACCTTGATTATGGCAGGGTATGACAAAAGTATCACCATTTGGGATGTAGCTAGTGGAAAAAAAAGAGGTAGGGAGTTTGCCAATGGAAAAAAAATGGCGACCTTTATTAGTCATGATGCAGGTGTCCGTTCCTGTTCTTTAAACTCTGATGAATCGTTACTGGCTTCTTGCGACAAAGAAGGTTGGGTAGTTATATGGGATTTTCACTCTGGTCAAGAACTCAACAAATACCGCCACCGCAAAGGGGAAGTCAACTTTGTCAAGTTTAGCCCTGATGGGAAAACACTGGCCTCTTGTTCCGAAGATGACACAGTTATTCTCTGGGATGTTGAAAAAAGAAAAATCCGCCACGTTTTTCGAGAACATCCCCAGGAAGTTTTTATGCTTGATTTTGATCAAAAGGGGGATCGGATCATTTCATCATCTGAGGGAAAAGAGCGAAACCTCATTTTATGGAATAGTCGCACTGGAGAGGTTTTAGCTAGATACGAAAATCACATCGGCGATGTTAACGCTTGTCAGTTTAGTCCTAACGGAAAGCGGATTCTTTCGGCAGGAGAAGATAAAACGATTTGTATTTGGGATGCTCATCCTAAAACAAAAGAAGAAAACCTTCGGCAAAGGCCTCTTCTTATTTTGAAAGGACAGGGAGAAGTGGAAAGCTGTTTTTTTAGCGCAGATGGTTCCAAGATTTACTCTGCCTACGGGAATGGAGAAATCAGACTTTGGGACGCTTCTCTCTCCGAATAAATATTTATATCTAGCCTTTTCGACGATAGAGAAAAGTAAAACCTAAAGCGAGAAGAAAAAGACTATTCGCTTCTGGAATGGTCGTCTCGCTAAAAGCTTCGGCTGCAGGACTAAATCGAACTCCATTAGTATCACCTGGGAAAGCGCGGTAAATAGCATAGGCATTAGGATGAGCACTTTCTCGGACGATAAACTGAAAAAAGCTTCCAGCAGTGTTGTTATTGAAGTCAAAAACCTGCAAGCCATATTCACTTAAGGGGCCAGGAGAAGAAGCGATTCCAATAGAGGTCATGCTATTCAGAGAATTTCCGACAAACCCCTCTATTTTTGTTATTCCGTTAACATGCTGGATAATTTCAAACTGATCCACAACAACTTCTTCGTCAAAACGTAAAGTGATAGTGTGAAGATTAGGGTTGGGGGTATTCCCACTATAAGTGTTGTTATCGTGCAAAACAAAATCATTCGAATTAGTGGCAGGAGCAGAAGCCAAAGTAGGATTTATCAAAAAGCCAATACCACTTGTTATATCTAAGGCCGAACTAAAAGCATTGACACTCCAAACATTATCCGCAGCCGGATGACTAGTGCTAAACTGACTATTTTCCGGAATAGAAATTTCAATAATACTAGCTGCTTGGGTAAAAATTACAGCAAAACAAAGAGCACCTAGTGTTAACAGAGATTTCATTTTAAACTCCTTGAGGTTTAAACTCTTGACAAAAAATAGTTCTAAAAATGGTTCTTTATAAACTATTATAACATTTCTAACCGAATATTGCTAGGTCTATTAATTGCTGAAGACTTCATTGTCAAATGAAGGAGTAGGTTTTTCTTGCTCTTCTAAAGCTTCACTTGGTAAGCGGGACGGCACATAGACAATATCCCAAGGCTCTAATTCAAAATTTTCTCCTTGGTAGTCAGGAATCTTAAAAACACTTTGCTTTTCGCTGCGTAATATTCGAAATACTCGGATGTCTTTAATATCAGAGCTACGGAGGAAACCACCGGCTTTGTCAATGGCTGTTTTTAGAGTAGGAGAGTTTTTACTATAGCTAAAGCAGACGGGAGATTTAACCGCTCCAAAAACATAAACAGGATTACGACTTCCGGGAAAAATTACGGTATCCTGAGCAAAAATAGGGAGATCGTCTCCTCCCATTCCTTCTAAAGTAGGAAGGGAAAGTCCTCGGATAAAAATAAACTTTCCTGGAAGTTCCCAGGAAGCCCGAATGACCAAAAACTCCCTTTCTCCTTTACTCAACAAAGACTCTACTTTCATAAGTAGATTCATAAGGCTCCAGCCCTCTTGGGGGAGCTCATATTTTCCGGGAAAGCGCACAGCTCCAAGAACTTCCACTGTGCGATCTCCGTATTCAATAACCCTGTATTTATCAAAATAAATCCACACACTGAGTTTTTCTATAACATCGCGCATTTTTCTTCCCGCCGCTGGAATACGTATATTATTTATACCAATCAAATAACCATCAGCGTTAACGTAGGCAATCTGTCCTGTTTCAAGTTGTATCCTGTCGCCGGGAACCATGAAAAGGAGCTCTTCTCCCGCAGATCCCATAGTATGGGGGCCTGCTGTAGTACAACCCAATAAAATGATAAAAATTGAAGATAAAAAGAAAATGCGATGAAGAGAAGACGCTCTCAAAAGAAAAAAGGATTTTTTTTCATTCAATATATTATTCCCTTATTTTAAAAAATCTGGTTGCTGGCAATGACAAATAGCAATAGCTAAGGCATCTGCTTCATCAAAGGTAATTTCTTTCTCTAGTCCTAAAAGCATTTTTACCATATACTGAACTTGAGTTTTATGGGCTTTCCCTGCTCCAACTACTGCCTTTTTTATTTTGGTCGGATCATACTCGGCAATCAACAAATTAGCTTGGGCCGCTGCCAGTAGAATAGCTCCTCGGCTTTCTCCTATCCTCATAGCACTTTGAACATTTTTTCCACAAAATACCTTTTCGACAGCCAAAGTATCTGGTTGGTGTTCTTTGATTAATTCAGTAATTTCTTCGTGGATTACTTTTAGCCGACTAGGAAGATCTTTCTGAGTTTTTGCTTTAATAACACCTGAGGCCGTAGTAATTAGTCGAGATCCTTTTTTTTCAATTACGGCATAACCTACTAAACGTGTTCCTGGGTCAATTCCAATTACTTTCATAAATTTATAAAATTACCTCTACTCTAAAATAGTAAGGCTCTTCAGAGACCTTGACATCTTGGCTTTTTTCAGTAGTTTGCCCTACAGGTAAACCTTTGAAAAATGGACGTTTATGGTAGTATTCCCCTATAATTAAACCACGTCGATTAAGAAGAAAAACAATAAATTTAGGTTTTATTTTTCCTAAAGCTCGCATGCTAACAGTGACATTGTAGAGCTCTTCAGATTTCTTTACCAAAGAAATTTTTTTGATATAGTTTTTGTCTTCCAAGGGCTTATTGCTATATGATTGAATCTCTAAAAGATCTGAAAATCTCTCCTTCGCCAAGGAAAACCAAATCTTATTTTGTTTTTCATGTAATTTTTGCAAATCTTCCTTGAGGCGATGATGCTCATTATTCAGTTTATCGTAATTTTTTGATAAACGACGATTGCGAGCTTCTTCACTTTCACAAGAGACCAGAAGTAAGCTCAGAGTGCAAATACAAAAAATAAAAAACTTCATTTTTCACTAACCTTTCCCAAACTAAGATCCCACAGGTTCTTCTCGAATCAAAAAGTGCATAGCCTTACTATTGCTTATATATTCAATACTTTCTTTTTGAGTGACCAATTTATTGGTCGGAATACTTCTCCGAAAACCCCATTTTCGATAAGAGATTTCCTCCCGATGAATATTAACCCCTCGGTCATCAAACAAGTAAAGATAAAACTGAGGCTTGGCATCTTTCTGGTTGGTCTTGTAGTTTGCTGTAAACTGGATCTTGTTATGGCTACTTAAGTAGCGAAAGCGAACATTTTTTAGATATTCTAGGTTCGCCATTTTGATGGGGATTTCTCCTCCGGTAATCGGTTGAACATCGGGAAATCGGTACTTCAAACTCTGCAACCAAGCTGTATTTACTTTTTGGTGTAACTCCTTCAACTCTAGTTTGTTTTCTTCTATCTCAAGCTTCTTTTGCTCAATTTCTTTACGTAGCCTTATTGTCTTTTCGCCATCAGGAGTGCAAGCTGGAAATAAAGAACAAAGACCAGTAAAACAAACCAGTACCAATATCTTTTTCATAGACAAAATTCCTTTTCTGAGCAGTCAAGTGGACGTTCCTTATGACAGATTCTATTTTCCCGGAAGATCCTTTACACAACGAAAACCAATATCATCTCTAAACGATGAAGGCAAAAAACCATCTCGATAAGTAAGCCGTGTTCGATAAAAATCTGAGCGGAAACTTCCTCCTCGTATAACCCGGTCTTCCTTTAAATTGCTATCATACCAAGAGTCTGTCCACTCCCAAGCATTTCCAATTAAATCGGAGATTTTTTTGCCACTTCTTTGATAAAAAAATTGGCCACTGGGAAGAAGGGAAGGATAGTCAAAGTTTCCATATTTTCTTTTGAAATTTGCGTTTGCCAATCCCTCAGACATATTTAGTTTAGAGAATTTTGTTTTATAAACAAAACGAGTAGCAGCTTCCCACTCCACTTCACTGGGCAACCTTTTCCCTTTCCAATAAGCAAAAAGAGAAGCATCAAACCAACTTACTCCCACCACAGGATATTTTTCTTGTCCTTTAGAAAATTTGCTTTTTTTCCATTGAGAAGGAGGGTTATGAGATGTCGTTTCGAGAAATTTTTGATATTTCTCATTCGTTACTTCAGTGAGGTCAATATAAAATCCATCTATCTCGATTGTTCGAACGGGCTTTTCATCGCTATCCCCCTCTTCTGTTCCTAGAGTAAATTGAAAAGGAGGAATATAAAGCATTTCTTCAAAAACATCTTGAGAGCTCTCTTCTTTTACTATAAGAGGAATAATGTCTTCTCTTTGTTTTTCAAACAACTCCTCTGGAGATTCTGTAATCGCAGCCATTAAATCCTCTGGCTCAATTTCATTTTGAGAAGAATCATTATCTTTTGAAAAAAAGATAGTGCGAACTTGTTCATAACTATTATAGCACCAAGCTCGAAAATTTTCTGTTGCAAAAAGAAGAAATATTCCCAAAAATAGGCTCACTAGGAAAATTTTTCGCAAAGGAAAACTACGCTCGGCAAGTTTGATTTCTCGTAAAAAACTGTGGGCATTAGCATGACGTTGCTTCGGATCCCATTGAATAGCCTTAAAAATAGCCTTCTCTAATTTTTTTGGTATACGCAAAGCTGGATTCACCCGGCGCATAGGAGGAGGTTGAGGATTTGTTTGAGAAGGAGAAAGAAGTGATCCTACAGGAAACGGAAGAATTCCTGTGCTCATTTCATAAAAAATAATTCCAGCAGAGTAAAAATCACAACGATGATCGATGGTTTCTTCCGAAAAAATCTCTGGCGCAGTATAGTTATGAGTCTCCACTGATTTTAAGGAAGAAGGAGTTGCTAATGAGTTTCGCCCCACTCGGTAGTCCACTTCTCCAAAACCAACTATTTTTACGAATTTCTCAGATCTATCTTCACTTTGAATCAAAATAATTTTAGAAGGCTGTAAATCAAAATGTATAATTTCGTGGCGATGAGCAACATTAAGTGTTTCCAGAACTTGTTTCATAATAGAAAAGTAAAGAGAAAGAGAAAGGCTTGTGTCCCTAATAATTCTTTTGAGACTATTCCCCTTAATGTATTCTGTAACAACAAAAGGTAATTTATCAGGAGTAACACCAAAATCAAGAATTTTAACCAATCCAGGATAAGATACCTCACTAAGGCTTTTTAGACGATCTTGAAATTTAACAAAGCTATAATCATTTTCGAAAGAAATGTTTTTAATTCGAATAACAACAGGGCGCTCTGTTTTAATTTCTGTGCCTTCATAAACCGACCATTTCCCATCCAAATCAATACTGCGGCCAATTTCAAACTTTTCCACAAAAAGTTGTCCTGCAGAAAGATTAGACTTCTCTTTAGTGGATCGAAGTTTTTTCCCATCTAATGGGCAAAACAGAATATCCTTACTGTATTTACGTCCGCAAGATGGGCATTTTTTCATGAAATCTCCGGGGGCATTTGAGTAAAATTCTATTGGTTACTAAGAGATATAACATATTTCGAATAAGTTTGTTTGGCAAAAACAACTTTTTTTCATTGTCATTCCCGCGAAGGCGGGAATCCAGTTTACAAATTTAAATATGAAGAAGCTGGATCCCCGCCTTCGCACATAACTGTCAACCTAAGAGCAGAGAAGGTATTCACTGCGGAGCAGTGGGGGAACGTAGCCAGGGGTTTCAACCCCTGGAAATAAGGAACACAGAAGAGTTTGGTGCCGTAGGCACCAAGGAAATTACGTCCTGCGTACCTACGGCACGCTATTGTTTATTCCTCTTGTTCCAGGGCATAAATGCCCTGGCTACGTCCCTCAGTCGCTACGCGACCATAAAATAAATTTCTTATTTCAACAGGAGCCAAAGCCCTCCAGGGAACATTGTGCTTAAACAGTTTTCAGACAAGCCTTACTTTATATAGACTTACCGCTTAGGTTGACACGAATGCGCCTTCGCGGGGATGACAAACAGAGTTATGATTCCAGTTTCACAGAACAACTGATTGAGTTAATCTACGGTCATTTTTTAGACTTCTCCCCGATATAACGCCGCATCGTTTTGTTAATTGTTTTATCCAAACGCACTGGCGTAGCTTGAACATTCCATATATCGCGAGCGTACTCACGAACAACGCGGTCGGAACTAAATTTTCCTACTCGGGCGACATTGTAAATAGCCTTTTGATTCCAAATTTCAGGAGATCGGTAAACTTGCTCTATTTGAGCATGACTATCAGAATAAGCTCTAAGGTCTGCAAGAACAAAGTAGGGATCTCCGTGATTCAAAAGATCTTCTAAAATGCAATTGAAAAGGCCCGGCTCATTCAAACAAAAAAAGTTTGAGGCAATTAGATCTATCACTTGGCGAATCTCTGAGTCGTGCTCGTAATATTCTCTAGAATTGTAGGTACCTGCCTCTCGATGAGTCTGAATTTCTTCTGCTGTTAGGCCAAAAATAAAGATATTTTCATTGCCCACTTCTTCTAAAATTTCAATGTTGGCCCCATCAAGAGTTCCTAGAGTGAGAGCACCATTCAAGGCTAACTTCATATTGCCTGTTCCCGAAGCCTCTTTTCCTGCTGTAGAAATTTGTTCACTTACATTACTAGCAGGAATAATTTTCTCAGCCAAAGAAACACTATAGTTGGGCATAAAAACAACTTTTATTTTATTCCCGACAATAGGATCATTGTTTACGACTTCTGCAACACTGTTAATAAAACGGATGATTCTTTTAGCCATAACATAACCAGGTGCTGCTTTGGCCGCAAAGAGAAAAACTCGAGGATACATTTCCAGAGAAGGATTTTCTTTAAGACGTAAATAAAGCATGATAATGTGTAAGACATTGAGAAGTTGTCGTTTATATTCATGTAGACGCTTGATATGAACATCAAAAATGGCTTCTGGAAGAACTTCGACTCCTGTTTCTTTTAGAATAATCTGAGTAAGAGTTTTTTTGCAGCCAAGTTTTATCGCTGCAAATTCCTCTTGAGCCTGAGAGTCTTTGGCATAGCTTTCTAATTTTTTCAAAGCATCTAAATTCGTAATCCAACTTGCTCCTATTTTTTCAGTGACCCAGTGGGCAAGTGCTGGATTTGCTTGTAAAAGCCAACGACGCGGCGTAATTCCGTTCGTCTTGTTATTAAATCGCTCAGGATAAAATTGGTAAAAATCAGGAAGCAATCGCTCTTTTAAAAGATGAGTATGAAGAGCAGCCACACCGTTAATAGAATGAGATCCAATCGTTGCTAAATGAGCCATACGAATGTTTTTATCGTGATCTTCTGAGACAAGACTCATGCGACGTAAACGGTCGTTGTCTCCAGGATATCGAAGAGCTACCTGTTCTAGAAAACGGCTATTAATTTCGTAAATAATCTGGAGATGTCTAGGCAACATCGCTTCAAAAAAATCTACAGGCCAAGTTTCCAAAGCCTCGGGAAGAAGAGTATGGTTAGTGTAGCCAAAAGTTGCCGTCGTGATTTTCCAAGCTTTTTCCCAAGAAATCGATTCGATATCAACAAGTATACGCATAAGTTCTGCCACAGCCATTGCCGGATGTGTATCGTTGAGTTGAATCGCTACTTTTTCAGGAAACTTTTCAAAATCGTTGTTTTTTAGCCGAAATCTCTTGATAATATCCTGGAGAGAACAAGAAACGAAAAAATACTGCTGGCGAAAACGCAATTCTTTTCCATTGTAGTTATTATCATTAGGGTAAAGAACTTTTGTGATATTTTCCGCTTGAATTTTATTGCGAACAGCTTCTATATAATCCCCTTGGCTGAAATCTTCAAAATCAAATTCATCGCTTGCTTTGGCCGACCAAAGACGTAAAGTATTTACATTAGCACTATCATATCCGACAACAGGAGTGTCGTAAGCAATAGCCAAAACTGTAGACTTGGGAATCCAAACTAACTTGATTTGTCCGTCTACTGCTTGGGGTTCTACTCGTCCTCCAAAAGAAATAGGGTAGACATAATCATCCTGTTCTATTTCCCAAATATTACCATATCGTAGCCACTCATCTGGTTCTTCTATTTGCTTCCCATTTTTTATTCTTTGTCGAAAAATTCCATAATCATAGCGCAGACCATAGCCCATAACAGGAAGTTTGAGAGTCGCCATCGAATCTAAAAAACATGCTGCTAGCCGTCCTAATCCTCCGTTCCCAAGACCTGCATCAACTTCTTGAGTAAGGATTTCGTCCATCTCTAGCTCCAAATCATCTATGGCATGACGACAGGCCTCATCAAACTTTAAGTTGATCATGTTGTTACAAAGAGATTTTCCCAGAAGGTACTCCATCGAAAGATAGTAAACCCGCTTGACGTTTTTTTCGCGGTAAAGCTGCTCGGTCTCTAACCATCTTTCGACAATTCTATCCCAAACGCTCAAGGCCAAAGCCATATACCTATGATGATTATTTACAGTCTGGGGATCTTTAACTAAACGGTATTTCAAATGATGAGCAAAACTTCGCTTTATAGAATCTAAATCCATTGCTCGATGATAATCTTGCTTGGCCCAATCACCATTACTCATGTGTTTTTATTTCCTTCCAATCCTAAAATTTCTAATTGTGTTATCACAATATCCCACAAAATCACTCTGGAACGGAATATTTTCCCCTGAGTTGAAAACCCAGGGGTATTCACGTTAATCTCTTTTGGGGATATATATCATCAATCCAGGTCAAGCCAAAGAGACTTTTTCTAAAAGCTTTTCTAAACGCCTGTCGAGCATACTGGGAAAAAGAGCATAGTATTTTTGGTTGAGAGGTGAGGGATGAGGCAAGGGAGCCAAAAATACTTTCTTTTCGTACACTTCTCCTGAAGGGCTTAGTGCTGTTAAGGTGATTTCTAGCTCACTTTCATAGCGATCTTCCTGCTTAAAAAAATCATTAACCACTCCTTTGGGGGCATAAGGAACAAACCATTTAAAAGCTTCATTTCCTAGAGTAATGATGTAGCTTCCTTGCCAATGCTGTGCTAAAAGTCTTTCCAAAAATGGTCGGAATCTCTTTTTCACTCCCATAGAATATGCTTTATTCCCTGGTGGTTTGTAGGGAACAGTATTGCTCAAGAGAACTTTATCCGCGGCCTTTTGTAATTTTGTCAAATCACTGGTTTGTTCTTTTTCCAAAGCACGATGAATTCCTTGTCGAACAAGACGACCTGCTGAGCCATATAAGGGCTGACGAGCTTTAACTTCATCTTTTCCCAAATCTCGGGCAAAGAAACAGAGGGGACTTTCTAAGTTACCAAAACAAGGAATAGGTTCTAGTGGATCCATTCCATTTACCTCATAAACCTCTCGATCTATGGGAAAATCTTCCCGCTGGGCTTCTTCGCGAATTTCTAAGAGAAAATCTTTAAGTTGTTCCATAGTACTTCCTATTTCTTTCCAATAGATACCCAAGAAATAACATAAGCCCCTTCTGGTAAACGCATGCTCTTGATAACTTCTATTTCGCAGACTGTACTACTCACTTTGTTTACTTTAACCGTTAAATCTGTACTCTCTCCGTTTGCAAGAACCAAAGGCATTTCTCGGTAGGGTTCGTCAAAAACTAACTCTTGGGTAACGCTACGAATTTTTCCTTCAAAAATGAACTCGAGTTTTCCCATCTCAACTTGAGGATGAGCACCATTAGCACTCGGAGTTTGGTTTTTAAGAAGCTCTTTTAATCCTTCCGAAAGATCTTCTAGTTTAACCTTACCACCTTGCTCATTGGCAGAATTAGCAGCGTTTACTCGATCTTGAAAAGCCTTAAACTGTTGTTGTTGAAACTCTAAATCAGCTTTCAAACGAAGAACAGTATTCTCTAAACCACTCCCTTCAATAACTTTGGGAGGAGAAGTTGTCGAAGACTTCGGTAGATTATCTATAGTTTTTTGGAGAGCCGTGGCCTTAACATTGAGCTCTTCGCGAAATTTTGTCTGCTCTAGAGAACTATTCTCCATTTGCTTTCGTATTTTTTCTATTTGAGCATAAACCTCTTGAGTTCGCTCTTGCATTTGGCCTAGAGGTAAACTCTCATATTGTTTTTCCAAAGCAACAACGTTTTCTTCTATCTTTTGATTAGACTGCTGCATAGCTAAGAGAGTTTCTTTTTGTTCAGCGGATTTCTTCGCTTGAGTCTCAGAAATCTCTTTTGATTGCTTAACCAACTCACTGACCTGCTGGCGAATTTCTTGCCAGCGAGCCTCGCTCTTTTCACTTTGTTCCTGAGACGAGTTTTTCCAAGACTTTACTTGATTAATTTGGTTTTGATGCAATTTTTCTAATTGAGCAATAAGCTCTTGGTGCTCTTTTAAATTTGTCTTTAAGCTATCTCCTTGGATTTTTTCCCAAAGAACTATTTGTTCCTTTAACTCAGTAAAATTAGTGAGTTTATTTTTGGCATCATTTTCTAGAGCAGAAGATCTCTTGTTCAACTCTTGGATTTTTTCCTCTAGCTTAGATAAAAGAGAGGAAGATACTTTCTCTCCATTTGTACTTTGGACTTTTAATTGTTTTTCTAGAGAGGAGATTTTTTCGTTCAAAAGAGTAAGATCAGCACTTTGATTTTCTTCCATTTGCTTCTCTAAAGAAACCATCTTTTTCCCTAAAAGGACAACATCAGCACTATTTTGATTTTCTTGCACTAGCTTTTCTAAAGAAGCTATTTTTTCATTTAGAAGAGTAACACCTCTATCACTTTTATTGTCTTTCACTTGCTTTTCCAAGGAAGCTACTTTTTCATTTAGAAGAGCGACAGCTTCTGAATTTCCTAAACGCAAGTTGTTTTTTGCTAACTTTTCAAGGCCAAGAGCTTGTTCTTGGATTTTTGCTTGTAGGCTAGTTTGAGATTTTGCCAAATTCTCTGCTTGCTCTTTTAGAGTCTCCTGCAATTGACTTTTTTCTTTTTGCCATTGTTTTTTCAAGGAATCTAAACCCTCGACAACTTCAGCAAACTCAGGACTAGAGTTTTTTTCTTGGGCGACATTCCATTTTTTTTCTAAATCAACCAAAGCATTGCTGTATTTGGAAAAAGCTTTTTGCATATCGCTTAGGGAATTTTGAAATTTTTTCAAATCCACTTTTTTACCGGTTAAGGTTGATGAACTAATAGTGTTTTTCATAGAACTTAGCTCATGTTGAAATATCAAAAAGTCAGTTTGAACTTTTGCCTGGAAATCAGATAGAGAAGAGCTCGAAAGCAACTGAGCATTTCTCTCTAGTTCACTTATACGTGTATTGATATTTTCTGAGTATTTCAAAAAGAAAATAAACATTACAGTTAAAAGCATAAAACCAATAGTTAAACCAATAAAAAACTCTTTCCAGGGGAATACCACTGGGCGAGGAGAAAATCTTTCCATAGCCTTGCTGTCTATTTCGTAACGAGGCAGAGATTCTTTTTTTTCTGCCTCTGCAGGAGAATTAACGACAGCTTCTCTGACCGAAGAGTTTTCCGATTCTTCTTTGACAGGGACACCACTATTCTTCTCTGAATTTTTTTTGATTGTGTTCTCAGGGATTTGTTTTCCCTGAACAGGCTTTACTGTTTCTTCCTGTTTTATGTTCTTTTTTTTATTCTTTTTTGCTTTTTTAGCCACAATAAACTCCTATTTGCTTAATCTCAATTGTATTTTTTTAATAATCGCTTTATTTCCTGTTTGAAATCTTCCTTTTTCAATTGTCAAATTAACTTGATTTCCCCGGTGCTTTTTGTAAGTGTATAAAAATTCACGAGTGGAAGAAGTTTTTTTTCCTTCGATAGAAACTAAAATGTCACCCACCATAACTCCATATCGAGGTAAACTACTCGCTTGGCCAATAGCACAAATCCAAATTCCTGGCGAAATTTTTCGTCCTAGATAATTTTCCAAAGAAGGATCTGTTGGTATTCCCCAAAAACCTAATTCATAAAAGTAGACCAAGTGGTCATGAAAAGGACGTCGAGATTCGGGAATAATCTCCGTTACTTTGTCTATGCCTCCTCGTTGAAAGTAAATTTTTTGTGGAAAGCCCAAGGGTTGCTCACTTTCCCATTTTCTAACTTTGGGGAGGTTGTTTTGATGAGAACAAAATAAATCAACTTGGCCGACTTTATATACGATATCTCCTGGTAATAAATTTGCTTTTTGTGCAGCCGAGTGAGGTAAAACAAAATGTACTTCGGCACCTTTGCTGGATAGAAATTTAGGGACATGCTTCCAGTTCAAACCAAAAGTGCTTCTCCGGACAGTCTTATGCACCTTCAGTTCTTCAACCACTTTTTGAACATAGAGAGCAGGCAAAGCAAAACCAATACCGGCCATATCTTGAATTTTGCTAGTACAAATCCCCACTATTTTCCCTTTTTTATTAAATAAGGGTCCTCCGCTAAATCCTCGATTCATCGAAGCGTCCACCTGTATCCAGTTAGTAAAATATCCAATATTAACAAAATCTGTCTTGGAATCAAAAATATCTAAATAACGAGATCCGTTAGCTATTGAACCTAAAGCCAATGAGTTTTGTAAACCTCCCGGATTTCCCAAGAGAAGTACTTCTTCTCCTTTTTTGACAGATTCAGTCGCCCATAATGGATAAAAAATATTTTCCCCTATAGAAGGAAAATTTTGGATTTCTAAAAGAGCTAAATCTGTTGCTCGATCAAAAGCCAATAAGCGACAAATTACCTTTGTCCCTTCGTAAAGTTCTCCTTCTATCACATAAGGGTCTAAGCCACTAACTAAATGGTAGTTGGTTAAACTGTGTCCCCAAGCATCTAGTATAACACTAGTTCCTACCTTCATCGTACTCGTATGAGGGACTTGATTTCTTAAACTAAGAATACAAGTCTCTAGCTTTTCCGTAACTTTAGGCCAATTTTTATCCAAAGAAGCTAAAGTGTTTTTTAGCCTCTCTTCTTCTTTTTTATCTTGGAAAATCTGAGCCTGAAGGAAAAGAATTTTTTTTTCCAAGCGGACTAAGTTTTCTTCTAGAGAATGACGTCTTTCTTTTTCTTTGTCATATTGGAAATAGATCAAAGCCATTCCCAAGAAAAGAGTAAAGAGACATCCTCCGATTAGCCAAAGTGTCTGCTTAGAAATCGCGACTACTGTTCTAAAAATTCCACGATTCCTTGATAGATGAGATGAGATATCTTTTCTCGATTATTCTCGGAAGAAAACCACTGCATATCTTTGGCATTAGAGACAAAACCACATTCAACTAAAACAGCAGGCACTGTTGTGCTCTTAAGGACTTTAAGTCCTTTGTCTTTAACTTTGCGATCTCGTAGAGGGGTTCCGTTTTTGATTTTGTGACGAATTTTCTGAGCTAAATCTAAACTTCTTTTTGAGCGACGGTTGCCATCCCCACTATACCTCCACACCTCAAAACCAGAGGGAGATGAAGAGCCTACACTATTAAAGTGAATAGAAACAAAACAATTCGCACCAGTGGCCATCTCAGCTCGTTTATTTAAAGAAATAAAAGTATCATCAGAGCGAGTCATGACCACACCAATTCCCGAAGCTTCTAAATATTTAACTACTCGTTTTGAAATATCTAAATTGAGATTTTTTTCGTAAACATTATTAATTCCAACCGCTCCCGGGTCCTTACCGCCGTGCCCTGGGTCAATAACGACAACAAATTCTCTTTCTATTTTTTCGGCCACTTGAATTCTGGTAACTTTTTCTTGGGCAATCTTCTTCGGCGCTACTACCGGCTCCCAAGTTTGGAATAAAGGTTTGAGCTGTTGCTGATAAAAAGCAACGGGAATAAAAATTTCTCCTTCGTGGTGATAAGCGGAGAAGTTCATTTGAGCTGGGGCACCATTGAGCGAAGCTGTGTAAGATCCTGGCTCAAAAATAGCAAAGTTACTTTCATCTTCCAAACGTGCACTTTGGTGAGACTCATCCCAATAAACATAAACAGAAAGATCTTCTGCTGCTTGGGAAAGAGAGATACTTTCATTCAAAGGAGCAGGCTTACGGTTAGAGAAAAGACTACAACCTAAAAGACTGGTCAAAAGAAAAGAAAACATTAATAAAAATTTTATTTTACCTATCATTTACTATACTACCTTAAAATAGAGCCTGTCATTAATTAGATCCATCCACTAGACCTTGTTGATTAATACACACCCTAGACTTCTAAAATTTTTTGACTAGTCAAATAGAGACACTCTTTCTTGGATAAGAGAAAATAAATCTTTCACACAAGAATGTACCGAGAATTCAATCTCCAAAACCCAAAGGGGCACAGAAAAGGAATAGTCTTTCAGTTTGACAGCATCCTTTGCTGTTGTTATAAGAATTTCCGACTGGCTCTCTCGAACTTTTTTTTCGATGAGCTGAGCTTCTTTTTGCGAATACTCTTGATGATCTTGAAAAACAAGTTGAGCTTCGATTTCTACTCTAGTATCTTTTAGTGCATGTAAGAAACTCTTGGGGTTTCCTATCCCGCAAAAAACTGTCGCTCTTTTTTTACAGAAAAAATCAAGAGCAACAACTTCCTTCTTATTTTGGAGCTTTCTTAGAGCTTTGGCTTTATGAACAGCTTCACTAATTTTTGCTTTGGGCGCAAAATAGTAGATTGCTTCTTTTATTTTTTTTAACTGAGTAGTGGATACCATGTCTGTTTTCGTTAGGATGATAGCATCTGCTCGAGCCAAATTTTTCATCGGTTCTCTCAAAAAACCACGCGGTAGCATATAACCATAACCAAAAGGGCAAGAAGCATCAATCAGAACTATTTCTATTTGGCGTTGAAGCTGACGATGCTGAAAACCATCATCTAAAATAAAGAAGAGCTTTTTCCCATACTTTTCTATCGCTTCTTGTCCTCCCTCATATCTTTTTCGATTTATGATATGAGGTACTTGAGGAATCTCTTCTTCAAAAAGAATCGCTTCGTCTTTACCATATCCTCGAGAAAGAATCACGGGTTTAAGATGGGGCATTTGCTTTTCTAGCTCCCTTGCTAACCAAATACAAGCAGGAGTTTTTCCAGTCCCTCCCGTTGTTATGTTGCCTAGACTAAGAACAGGAGCAGCCAATTTTTGAGAAGAGAGTATTTTTAAATCGTATCCTAAATAGCGGGCAGCAACTATCATTTGATAGCCCCATGCTCCTAATCTCAAAATAGGCCGTAGTAAGTATGCTCGTAAACTGTGTTCTTCCTGAATGCCATGAAGAAGGGTCGCTAATTCCATGCCTCAATTACCCCAAAAGTAAAGCAATAATCAAAAAAGCACATAAAATTGCGATGATTACCTGGTAGTAAATCTCTCGGTAACGCAGGCGACGAACTTCTCTCTCCAAGCTATATACTTGTCGAAGAGAAGCTCCTCCAAAGTAGTCCTCTTCTCTTGCAATGGTAGACTTATTCACGTCCAAACGCTGTAAAGTAGGATGTTTTCCCTCTTTAACAAGAAGAAGGTCTCGTTTTAGTTTTTCATAGTCCTGATACCTGTCTAAGGCTTCTTTTGCCATCATTTTTTCAATGACAAAGCAAAGCTCCTCAGGAATATGAGGAACTATTGTCCGAGGGGAAGGGATAGCTGCTTTTATATGTTGGCGAATGACAACAGATTCTGTTCCTTGGTAAGGAGGAGAGCCTGTAACCATATAGTAAAGTGTTCCTCCTAAAGAGTATATATCGCTCTGATAATCGAGGTTCCCTGACCCCATCGCTTGTTCAGGGGACATATAATCGGGTGTACCTAAAACAAACTCTTCTGATTTAAACTCTTCATCCATTTGCGACTTGACAAAGCCAAAATCTCCGAGCTTTGCTGTTCCTCGAGATTTGATAATTATATTGCTGGGCTTAATATCTCGATGAACAAGGTTTTTTTCCCAAACATAGCTCAAAGCGTCCAGAAGCTGAATAACAATATCAATAGCATCGTCCAAAGAAAGGCAACCTTCTTTTTGAACCATTTGCTCGATGGTATACCCAGGAACATATTCCATAGAAAAATAGTAGTGGCCCTTATCAAACCCTACATCAAAAACTTGAATCAAGTTAGGGTGGGAAAGCTTTCCCACGATTCGCGCTTCCAAAAGAAAACGTTTCCGAAACTCTTCATCAGTTACCCATTTTCGATACAGCACCTTCAAAGCGATATTGCGTTTCATAGAAATTTGTTTTGCGAGATAAACAACTCCCAGTCCACCTTCTCCCAATATCGAACGTATTTGGTACCCTCCAATCAAAAGATGTTTTTGATTTTTCTGGTTATCTTGGACTATTTCCTCCAAATCATTTTCATGGATAAATTTGTGTTCTAAAGCTATCTCATGGAGCATTTTTCCGGAATAGGGCTTTTCTTTTTTCTGGCTTAGCTTGCACCTGTTAATCTGCTCTTTACTCATGCAATTCTTTGTTAGAGCAAGCTCTTCAAAGACTTTATCTGTTATATAGTATTCCATTGGTCTCTATGTTTGTAATTAATAAAGAGCCTTAGCTCCCATTGTTTGATAGTTCTGAAAAGCAGAGGGAAGGAAATCTAAAATATCACTAGCAATCATGCTTATCTCCCCCTTTGCCTGAGCCGCAAGATCTCCAGCATAGCCATGCAATCCTACTCCTAGTTGAGCCGATTGAAAAGCAGACATCTTTTGGGCCAAAAGGCCAGCGATCACTCCCGTTAAAACGTCTCCACTTCCTCCCGTCGCCATTCCTGAGTTTCCTGTGCCATTTGAATAAATTTGTTGTCCGTCGGTGACTATAGTCGAGGAAAATTTTAGAACGACAACACATTTATATTCTTTGGCAAACTCTACTGCCAACTCTTTTGAGTGAGACTTTACCCTTGACATTTTTTCTCCTGTAAGACGACAAAACTCTCCCGGGTGAGGAGTCAAAATAGTGGGAGCTTTCCGTTCCTTGAGAAGGTGTGCTTTTTGAGAAAGGCAGTTTAAAGCATCGGCATCTAAAACTAAAGTAGATGGTAGTATTGGAATTAAAGAAAGCATCAGTTCGCAAGTTTCTGGATCTTGAGAAATTCCTGGTCCCATCGCTATAATTGAGCTATTCTCTGCCAGACTACAAATAGTTTGATGAGCCTTTGGGCTGAGAGTTTTTTTAGAAGTCTCTGGCAAAGCCGTTGTCATAGCACAGGTTAATTTTACTGCTGCTATCTGAATTTGTGACTCAGGTACCCCTAAAGTTACCAAAGCAGCTCCTGAACGTAAAGCAGCTTGAGTTGTCAAACAAGCTGCTCCCATCATTCCTTGAGACCCCGCAATAATTAAAACTCGCCAGAAATCTCCTTTATGAGCATTTTTTTTACGCGCAGGCAAAGGAGGTAAACATTCTATTTCCTTCATCTCAGCCACACCGCTCCTCCGTAAAATCCCTAAGAGTTTTCCTCAGAGAAAGTCATTGTTTTTATTTGATCAATATCGTAACCATAATGTGCCAGTAACTCGCGAGGACCAATAGGAAGAGCCTTTTCAGGAGAAATATCCATAAGTTTCAAAATTTCCTCCATTTTTTCTAGACTAAAAGTTTCTATTTCTAAAAAAGAAGGAACCAGTGGTAAGGTATCTAGGTCAAAAAATATATCTTCTTCTTGGTTATCAAGACCATTATCAGAATCATTATTAAGGTCACTACGAAGACGATAGTGAAGACGTTTTTTTTCAAAGCGCATCACTTCTTCTAGGCCCAAGGCTTCAAAGATACTCGCTGCGGCATCAAAGTCACTCACCAAAATCTCTTTCTCTTCCATCACTTTGTAGTCTTGATTCTTCTGAGGAGATTTATGGGTACAACAAATCTTATCCCCCTCACTACGCAAACGAAGATAGGATTTATTATTCAGCATACGCCGGTCAGGAAAATCATAAATACGAGTTTCCATCAACCAATCACCCTCTAATTGAGCCCCCATAGATTCAATTTTTTTAATGGTTTCAGCAACATCAATATCTAAAATTTTAACTTCAATTTCTGTTCCCATAAGAACCTTCTCTGTTTTAGTGCAACCTGGGTTGCCTGGATTTTAACCTCATAGGTATTAACTTAAGCCGTAATCCTATATATAATAAGGCTTATCTAAAAACTGTTTAAGCAAAATATTCCCTGGAGCTTTGGCGCCAGCCGAGCAGGGGGTGTTGTTGGGTGGTGTTATTTTTATAAAGGCACAAACCCAGCGAGGCCGGAGCCAAAGCCCTCCACCCTCGCATGGTATTTAGGTCGTTTTAAGACAAAATTCTGTCTCAAGATTATTCTTAGCTATTAAATTTCAATCCCAAAGAGAAAATCAAAAAACCATCGCACAATAGCCGACAAAATTATCTTTATATCCCCCTGCTATATCCCAGCTTGTCGTATAGTCGAGTAAGCATCCCTTTTCTTTTTCTTTTCTGCGGGCAAAAGCAAGAGTGGCTGCTACAGCCCCGGCTCCGCAAGCATTTGCATTCTTACGGGCTTCTTCGATTACCTCTTCTTCTCTAAGCTCTTCCATTAATCGAATCATGCTGTGATCATTCACTTTTTTTACCCAGCTGAGAGCTTCCTCTCCTATTCCTGCGGGAGTATAACCAAAGCGAGTGCCATAATGAGTCAAATCAGTCGAGGCCAAAGCGAAAACGGAAGAAGATGTCAGTTTTCCTATCCTACGGCCAACTTCAACGGCCCAAAGACAAGGAGGAATCATCAAAGGAACAATTTTTGCTTGAGGGAAAAAATATTTAATAAACGGAAGAAGTACCTCAATGGAATGCTCATGATAATGAGGATCTGGATTGATTTCTATGTATTCAGGAGCAGAAGAAACGAGTTCCTGACTGAGCTCATTATCAACTTCAATATCTCCCAAAGGAGTTTGCCACTTTCCCTCTCCCCAAAGAGTAGCTTTTTTCACTCCAGGCACATGAATAGCTCCAAAAACAAGAAAAGTTTCTATTTTCTCTGACTTTTTTAAAGCTTCATAAACACAGGCCATCGTTGGCCCAGAGTAGGCCCAGCCAGCATGGGGTGCAATCCCCGCACTCCATTTTTTATCGGCAAAAGAAGAGAGAAATGCGTCCTTTTTCTGAGCTTGATTCGTGCAATACTCTATAGCTTCTCGGCATTTGTCGCTTTCTTTTGGGTAAAAAGAACCTGCGTAAGTAGTTTTTCGATACATGTTACTTAATTTTTCTTGGGCTAACTTTTCTGGAGTCTAAGATATTCTTTCCCACGAATGGTCAAGGTAAGGTTTTTTCCATCGTAATCAGCTAGTTTTTGACACTTACCAGAGATGGCTTCAATAATATGCATGAAATGAGCTTTCTCATGAGCACTTTCCGATCTTTTTATAAGAGATCGAAGTTCACTTAGAGGAGCATTCCCTGAAGAGGTTTGAGCGAGAAAGTCTAGAATTTTTTGTTCATCTTGTAAAGATCGAAGTTTTTTGTTTTTCATAATCAAAGCAATTTTTTGGAAAACCGCTTCTGATATTTGTTCAAATAATTCTTTTACTTCTTCACAGCCATAAAGCTTGACTCCCATTTTATTCTCGGTCCCAGAAGGACGAGCTAAAATCGAAAAAAGGATGGTTCCGTCATCCCTTAAGCTATAGTAATACATAGTATCTAGCTCTTGGCTGAAGGAAATTCTTTTGAGGGAGTACTTTTGGCAACTATCAACCAGTACTTTTTCTACTTCTTCCCAAAGAAGACTATTTTCATACCAAAGATCTTTTTGAACAAAATATACATAAACAATGTTATTAACAGGGCTGGGATAAGGAGAAGCTAGAAAAGCAAATCTCTCTTGAGGAGTCTTTCCTTTTAAAGCATCGACTGTATTTTCCTGAACAATTTGACTGATCGCAGAAATGGTATGAAGATTCGCTAAAAAGCCATTGCCCACATAAATCTCTCGTTCTGTTCTTTTATCAATACAAGAGCTAAGGTACTTACGAATGATGTGGCCAGAAGTTTCACCCCCTAAAGCTTGCTCTTTTAAAATGTACTTATCTCCCACCGCTGTGATTTTCAAATTTATTTTATCTAAAGAAATAGGCGCTTCTTCAGATAAAAGAAGTTCGACAGGATAAACTTGGCGAATACAGTCCAGAATCGCATTGATAAAGGTTACACTCGACTCTACTGTAAAAACAACTAAGTCTCCTAAGTTTAAACTTTTTTCAGCCACAGCGTGGTATATTTGTAAGTAAAGAGATTTATCTCCATCAAAAACCTGTGCTCGGTCGGTGAAAGAATCATAAACGAGAGAAATTCCCCTGTCGCCGTCTCCATCCACTAAGGAGCCAAAAACTAGCCCTTCTTTATTCTGTGCTTCTTTACTCTGTGCTTTTCCCCAAGCAAAAAATTGTTCTAAAACAGGAAAGCCAAAAAAAGATTGGCCAGAGACTATTTCTTCTCGAGTAATCTCTTGAATATTTTCAAAGTGGGCTGCTCCCACCCTGTCTTCCCCCTCATTGCTATTGATATTTTTTCCATCAGGTTGATTTCCTACCCATTTAGTTTCAGAAATTCCTGCTCTTTCTAAGCAACTCTCTAAAATGGTTTGGTACTCAGGAGTAGAGATGGCTCCATGAGAAAGGTCACAGACTACTTTAGTTTCAGGTAAAAACTTTTTTAGTGGTAGATTACGAGGGTCTGTCAAAGCTTGGGTAAAGATTTTTTGTCCCAATTTTTCAATATTGTGGTAAACACCCCATTTCTTTTCTTGGATTCCCTCAAAGGCCTCCTGGACAAGAAGAGCAGAGATGACATTTTCCATTTCAGACATAGCTTTAACATAGACCGATTGTCCTCTATCGTCTTGCTGTTTAACAAAAACCTTAAGCCCATCTTGAGAAGCAGGGTTGTGAGAAGCGCTCTTGTAAAGGATCAGATCAATCCCTTCACTAGCACTAGGAGAATCAAAATAGGCCAAAACGTGAGGGACATTGGCAATTGTTGTGACCCCTAAGTCATAGACAGTTTTTCCAGTAGAAAGAGCACCTGCTTTTAAAGCATAGTAAAAAACATTCGTTAGCTGAGGATCATCGCAATAGATATCCCGAGTGTCACGGGCAATGGCAACACTAGAGACATTTCCCCCTTTGATAATCTCTAAGGCTCGTATACTGTTACGAGCAAGGCCTTCAAAAACCTCTGGAGTTAACTCATGTTGCTCGTTAAAACGTCGAATTGCCTGAACAAGAGTAGGACGATTAAGAGGACAAATAACACTTCCCCTCAAGCCATCGGTTCCATGAAAGCGGTAGGCCGCTCGGGAAATTAAACTATGCATTTTGTCGGGATCATGAGCAGCTTCTTTCGCTCCCGAAAGTAAAATAGGCCAGCTAACTAAAGTGGGATAAATAATATTTTTTAAAGCAACAAAAAGAGCTTTAAGCTCTTTTGAACTAAGAGATTGATTTTCATGTTGAAAGAGTTCCTCGGAAAGCACAGCAATATCACTGTACCAATCAAAATCTCGGTTAAGAACTCCTAAGTCCGAAGCTAAAAAGTTTTCTGAGATGATAAATTTACGATGCTGATAGAGCTCGGTAAAGTTGTTTAAGCAAGGCCGAAGAAGCTCAACATTTTTTTCCACCTTCAAAACAATCGGAGAAATTTCTTCCAGAGGAATAATTTGGTCTGTTTTCTTGCGGACATCGGTGAGGGCATTTTGAAGCCATTGTTGGCCCAGTTTTTTGTCCTGAGGAGAAAGTTCGCGAATAAAGGAGAAGTAATCTTTTGCGCCAGATTGTTCTATTAACTTAGGAAGCTTGGCCAGAAATCCTGAGTCGTACTCCTTCAAATCCAGTTCTTTTTCCAAAGATTCCTTGAGGGCTTTTTTCTTTCCTAGAAGAAGCTCGTGCCCATAAATATTTTCTAAATGAAAACGAATTTTTTTACCATGAGCACTCTTTAACATGTCCTGATGTAGACCCAAAGAGTGAGGTAGCTTAGCAAATAGGTCTACTTGCTGACCTTCTTCTTTTTTATCAAAAAGCCAGGAAATTCGCTCTGTGCTATTAGCACAAAGAGTATCCCGGGCAACTCCCAAAAGCTCTTCGAGAAAACTATCTTTTCTCATTTGGGCAAATTTTTGCCTAACTAGACGAAAGTATTCTGCTAAAACTCGGTAATGAACTATAAGATCAGCCGTTAAGTCAAACTTGCTTTTTGCTCTTGTAATATAATCAGGATCATATTTTTTGCTTCCTTCAGGAAGAGGAGGCTGAACAGAAATCAATCCATTTCCAACTTGGGCTCGCACCGCAGTTCCTGCAGGTATTAAACACCCACTTCCTATAGTAGTCGGACCAATAACCTGAGTTTGTCCTCCGACAAAAGTTCGAGGAAAAAGTCCATACATTTCCCCCAAAGCACCTGGCCCTACTAGAGAGGCAAATTTGAGCCCATTTTGAGTAAAGTTATAGTGAATAGCTCCACTACCAATCTCGGTAAAACCAAATGCTTGGTCACTTCCTCCCGTGATTAATATATCACAAAAGTTAATCAAACTACCGAGGGTTACAGCTATTCCCGCCACTGTCATTTTGCAGCCAACAGTATGAGCGGCATTAGCTTTTTCCATAAACAAGGTTCCCCCGCGGATCTCCGCTCCACTACGAACACTTGCTCCATCCAGAAAAACACAGTCTTGATAAAATCCACTTCCCAGTGAGACATTACGCCCTGTGCAAATATTAGAATATAAGCCACCATACTCTTTACCAATCTGACTACCAGATCCTAAACGCGTTTGAGAGCCATATAGCTTAACTCCTGGATACAGTGTAACTCCAGGCTCTATGTGCTCTACAGAAACATCTTCTCCTACGATAACCTGATCAGGTTTTGGTATTTCCACTCCTTTTTCCAGGAGGATTTCAATTTTTGTCTTACTCATTTTTCTTTCGGTGAACTTCTAGGATAATATTTCGTAAATGGGCTAATGAAAAGTTGTACTCAAGCGTAAGATTGTATTGAATTTCAGAGAGAAAAGCAAGTAGAAATCCAAGCGACTAAAAGTAGGAAGGAAATTTGTCTTTCAGATTAAGCCTTCTTCGACAAAACTAATGTAGGTTCCGCAACCAATGATTACATGATCTATTACTTCAATCCCAATGAGTTGCCCTACGCGAGCAAGTCTTTTTGTGACTTGAATATCTTCTGGACTAGGCGTGGGATCTCCCGAAGGGTGATTATGGACTAAGAGAATGTGGCTAGCCGCTTCTCGGATAGCTGTTACAAACACTTCCCGAGGATGGACAATAGATAAATTTAGAGTCCCCACAGAAACTAAGTCTTTTTTTATAATACAATGTTTACTATCGAGCAAAAGAGAGTAAAATCGCTCCTTTTTCTGATCTCGTAAAAGCTCATGAAAATGCTCAAAAACCTTTTTGCTACTACAAACACTTTCTCCAGGAAAAAGAGCTACTTGTTGAAATCGCCGAGCAATTTCTAAACAAGCCTTTATTTCGACGGCTTTGACCACTCCAATGCCTGGAACCTGTCTTAACTCGCTGAGAGTACTCAATGAAAGCTGGCGTAAGTTTCCAAAGCGTGCTAACAAAGAACGAGCCAGAGAAAGAACGTCCTGTCCTTTTTGACCAGATCCTAAAAGAATAGCCAAAAGCTCACCATCACTTAAGTTTTCTCCCCCTTGCTCGACAAATTTTTCACGAGGTCTTTCTCTTGTCGGGAGCTGCTTGATCGGAGTCGATTTATTTGTTTTCATTTTATTTCCTTCACAAAAAGTTGTTAAGTTAAGGTGGAGGGCAAATCTCCTGCGACGCCAGGGATGTACTCTAATTACTATATCAAAATATCAGGAACAAAGCGCATTCCCGGCGCGGTAAGAACCTTGCCCTCCCGGAAAATGGCATTATTTTTTTCTTAAATACATACAAAACATTATAACCTAGACCAAGACAAAATTTTCCTCCTAGGACCTCTTCATAAGATTTTTTTTTCTCTCTCTTAGGTAGAACTTGACATCTCTCTTTTTGGGGGATATGATACAGATCGGTATTCGGAGTCCAAAAGTACTTATTTTGTACTTATTTAGATGTCTATTCAGTTGAGTGTTAAAGTACCTAATTCCTAAGAATATTTCTCCAGATCGGTTGAGTGCGAAAGGTTCATCTCATGACGGTAAAAATTACCATCACATGCATTGATAAACTCAGAAACCAGCAAAAAAGATATTCCAAGTATTTGCAATGGGGAGATGCTTTCGCAATCGCCTTGCAGGAAGTTCCCTATGACCGTCCGGGGGAAAGTAGTTCCGAAGCAGAATATGTCTGTCTCCTTAAAAATAAGGATGGAGAGGTTGTCGTCCAAAAACAATCTTCTCATAACATCTATCTCAACGCAAAAACAGTAGAGAATACGGCGACCATAAAGAGTGGGGATATGATGACGCTTACTCCCCACATCAACTTCAATTTTAAAATTTATGAACTAACTGGTCGTGATCTATTCCGCTCTACTCGTTCCTCAAAAGAACCCATTGTAGTTAAGATTGCTCCGCAAAAAAAAGCAGCTCCTACTCAAACAGATCATAGCAATCCCGTCGGAAATGAAATTGATGGATATTACTTTGAAGATGTTCTCAACTATGGAAGTATGGGAATCGTTTACAAGGGGATTCAAAAATCTCTTAATCGTCAAGTTGCCATAAAAACAGTTGCTCCGAAAAACTTAAATAACCCCACACTTGTAAAACGTTTTATGAACATGGCGAACTTGGCTTGGCGCTTGAATCACCCCTACATTGTTCAAATTTTTGATACAGGAATTAGCCAAGAATTTCGCATGCACTATGTTGTCATGGAATACGTCGAGGGAGAAACTCTCCGTGAGCTACTTCAACAAAAGAAAAAGCTTGATATTGATGCCACTTGTAAAATAATCAGTCAATTGGCTAGTGCCCTCTCTTTTGCTCATCGTCAAAATATCATTCACCGAGATGTCAATCCGACAAACATCATTTTAACAAAAAACGACTACATTAAGCTCGTCGGCCTAGCTCTTTCCAAAATCGTCGACCCCGACGAAGAAAGAATAGCTTTAACTGTCAAAGGTCAAGCGATGGGAACGATGGGGTATATTTCCCCCGAACAAGCAAAAAGTGCTTCCGATGTGGACTATAGAACGGATATTTATTCCTTGGGGGTAATTTTTTATGAATGCCTCTGTGGTCAACTCCCTTATGATCCTGAAGTATTAAAAGATCCTCTCAAATACGTCAAAGTTCTTCGACAAAGACCTAAGAACCTTCCTCACAAAGTAAATCCTCTCATTCCCGAACCTCTTAGTAAAATCGTTATGAAATGTTTAGAGCCAAACCCCGCAAAACGATATCAAAAATCAGAAGAGGTTCTCCAAGATATTAAAGTTTATACTGAGTCCAAACTACTTTCCGTTGCTCAAAAACGAATACGAGCCATGTTTCCTCGGACTCCTAAAATTTCTAACTTTGAGTTTCATGTCACCTTTGAGCCCATGGAAAAAATTGGAGGAGACTTTTATGATTTTGTCCTTCTTGATGAAAAACATCTAGGAATTGTTATTGGAGATGTCACCGGCCACGGTGTCGAAGCGGCTGTCGTAATGGGAATGGTCAAGTCTATTGTAAAAGTTATGGCTAAAAACATAGATTCTCCTACTCAAGTATTAGAGTACGCAAACACAGAACTAAGTCCTGATATGGATACCACTACTTTTACAACCATTGCCTATGGTGTTTTAGATGTACAAAAAAAGACTTTCACCTTCTCTCGAGCAGGTCATAACCCCTTAATTTTATATAATGTTAAGAGAGATCCTCGCTTAATCAGTTTCTCTCCTAAAGGAACCATTGTAGGAGTTCCTTGGGCTCTAAATTGTGAAGAAGTCAAAATTCCTCTCCAACAAGGTGACATTTTAATTCAATTCACGGATGGAATTACAGAATGTACATCTAAAAAAGGAGAAGAATTTGGTTTCGAACGGCTTTGTGAGGTTATAGAACAAACCGGAAGCAATGATTTAGAGGGAGTCATCAGTGCGATCAAAAACGAAGTGGCTAGTTTTTCACAAGGTTCGCTTGAAGACGCGGATGATGTTACCATCGTAGCTTTCAAAGTAGTTTAGATTTTGATTCAGGGATAGTAAAGATGATCCGCAACAGTGACTTCGTTTTTGGAAAGATTGCTGTCACCCACCAGTTTGCCGACAAACAGAAGGTAAAGCAAGCGATCAAGTTAGCCAGTGCTTTGCAAGTACTAGGAATTAACAAAAGAGTTTCTCAAATTCTTTATGAAGAAGGTGTTCTCTCTCGAGAAAATGTTTGTACTATTCAGTATGCCATGTTCCAGTCTTTGCGCACGAAAAAAGTACATCCATTAAAAACCTACAACTTTACTGACCAAGATGACCTAATTTTAAAACAAACTCTAGGAGTGGAAAAATTTCCAACCGACGAGAAAGAGGGATTTCCTAAAGTACACGAGGAGGTCGTACAAAAGTACGAAATTTCTGAAAAGCATATCCACCTGGCTCTTAACATCCAAAAAAACTTGTCTCAAGCAGGTTTTCATATCCACTTAACAACCATTCTTCATGACAAAAAACTTCTCTCCAAGAAACTGCGCAAAAAATTACCGGATCTTAATTCGCGTCGATGTAAAATAGAAGTCAGCGACTTTAGCTCCACGCATGTTCGCAAATACATTGCCATTCTTTTCGGAAAAATTGCCATTAGCAAAAAGAAACTTTCCTCAGAACAACACGAAAAAGCTATTTTGCTTTGGAAAGAGATTGAAACAAAATGGAAACTACCACTCAAATATTCCGAACTCCTCTTTTTTTTAAACTTCCTATCCAGAGGAGATGCATTAGAAGTTTCCCTATCACTCCACCGACGCTTTCATATTGATCAACGTCCTCGCTTTCATCTTTTTCAACTCAGTCCAGAGGAACATGATTTTTTTTGGCAATTAAAAGAGAAAAATCAACTCAAAGAAGGTATTGTCGAAAAATGTGAAAAAATATTAAAAGAACTCCAAGCTCAAGGTTTAGAGATCAAGCTATCTGAGATTTTGGTAATTAAAGGCTATTTGTCGAGGAAAGCGATTACCAACAAATGGGCTTTGGCCAGAAAAAAAGAAGTGGCCCATAAGGTACGTCAGCTCCAAATGGAAAAAACAGAGGAAACTCAGATCGATGGTATGGAAGGAGAACTAGAGAAAGCCATTGAACAGACTAATTTTATTATTAGTCAAGTTGACCAAGAAGAACGAGAACATGAAGCCACTGCCGAAACGAGTTTGAGAGCTATCACCGATCAAGAAAAAAGCGAAGAGGATAGCATCGAAGAGGAATTAAATCAAGATTTTCAAGAAAGCCACCAGCAACAAAAACAGGTAATCGAAGAAGAGATTATTTACCTCAAAAAAAGACGAGAATATGCCAATGCCGATGAAGCAGCAACTATTGATACAGTCCTTCATCACTATCAAAGAAGCCGTAAAAAAATGAAGACGTCCTTAGTAGGAGCCGCCATTTTTGTATTTTTGTTTTTTGTCGCTTTTATATTCTTTCTTCCCAAGTACCAAAAAAGAAACCTGAATACCGAGAAGAATCCAACAACTAACGAAAATATTTCTGCTACTCAGCAAGAAAAAAAGCGTGCTGTGCAATTGGCAGAAAAGGCAAAAACTGCCTTTATTAAGTATCATTTCTCAGAAGCCATTCAAAAATACGAAAAAGCCATTGAGCTTAGCGAAAATAAAGAAGATAAAACTCTCTACCAAGAACAAGTTAAACTAGCCAAAATATACCAAACTTTAATTAATGACTTGGAGCAAGTTGTTAAGACAAACCCTTTGCTTTTTCGCTTTCGAGGAAAACCTGTCCAACTAAGAGCTGTTAGTGAGCGTAAAATAACATTAGTCGATTACTCTCAAAACAAAATTATGTTTCTCCCTTGGCAAAGGCTTACTCCTGAAGAAGTTTATCAAATTTTCTCGCGCGGTGGTCTTCTCGAAAGATACCCTTGGGAACTCGCTATTTTTTGTTTCGAAAATAGCTTAGCCGACTTTGCCCGAGAGGCATTATTTTTTTACGTTCAAAAATATCCAGAAGATAAAGAAAAAGCTTGGCAAAAACTAGCAAAGGAACTTCACCAAGAGGTACCTGTGGGAGGATATCTTGCGGCGGAGGGGAAACTTTTAACTATAACTGAATTTCAGGCTCTCCAAAAAGAAAAAATCCCAGAAGACAAAACGATAGACCCCAAAGAACTTTCTCCTGAAAACAGTAAGCAACGCGAGATTCTTCGTTGGAAAAACTACCAAGAGCAAAGACTGAGCAAACGTCGAAATCTCTACTCCGAAGAAATGAAAGCGCAAGGTTCTATTTTCATTAGAGAGCGCTGGACAAAAACAGATACCTTCAAAAAAGAAGAAGAAATCTTAAGCAAAAAAAAGGAAGGGCTAGTTTTTTTTGCCGAAGAATGGTTTCAAGAAAAAGAGCTAGGAAAATGGTATCTTTTAGCCCTAAAAAAATCCTATGTCCAAGGTTACTTAAAAGAAAAAAACAAAAACCTTTTTCAACTACGTACCCCCGAAGGCGTTCGCTACTTGACCTCCAAGCAAATTTTAAAAATGAAACCTCTCCTTTCTCCGTGGGATCGATATTGGAAATACCAAAAACAAATCTCTCCAGAAGATATTCAAGCTCGCTATAACCTAGGCCTTTGGTGTGAAGAACAAGGATTTAAACTATTAGCACAAATCGAGTTCGAAAAAATTCTCACTCGTGCTCCTAACCACAGTTTGACCCGCCATAAACTAGGATATATTTACGGAAAAGACTACTGGCAAAAACTTACTTCCCTAAAAAGCACCTTAGTTCAGTTAGAACTAGAAAAACTCTCCCAAGCCTTTGCCCAAATTACTTCCCTTGAAGAAGAGAAAAATAGCTCGTTCTTTTTTTTAGAAGAAGCCGCCCTGAAGCTCTCTCAAGAAGGAGCGAAGATTAACCCAGAAGAGTTACCGTACATTGTCTTCGGAGGAAAACCACGCAAAGTAGGTCCCCGAAAATGGATACTGGAATATTCTTTTGCTCCGGAAGAAAAAAAAGGCCCTTGGAAAACACAACCAGAGGATAAATTAGAAAGTGTATCTTTTAGCAATGGTCACTTGAGAGTTAAAGCTTCGCAAAACGAAGCGATTTTTGCCACTTTAGACGTTGAGTTCACAGGGAATTTAGCTCTTCGTTATCGAGCTCAGTTGGTTGAGCCAAAGGAACATAACCTGTATTTGAAAATATTTGCCGATTCAGAAAGTATAGCAACTAGCGGATATTTATTAGGATTAAACTACTTAACAGAAGCCACAGACAAAAAAAATAGAAATTTGATTGAAGCTTATTTGGAAAACAAAATTCAAATTCTAGACCAAGCAACTTCTCCCACGATTCCTTCCGGAAAGTGGTACCGAATAACAGTTCTCGCCAATGAAGGAAACCTTAGTTTAGCCATTGCTGGGCAAAGAATTCTAAAAGCCCAAAATAAAGAATACCAAAAAGGAAAAATTGCTTTTGGGACGAGAGGCTCCCAAGTTAAATTTGATGAAATCGAGATTACAGGAGAAATTTCTTCTCAGTGGTATGAGAAACGTGTTCAAGAAATTCAAACAAAGCTATCTCAATCTCAAAAACAAGATCATTGGTACTACATCCCGGCAAGTGCTATTGATAAATTGGCTGCTTGCTCTTCTCAAGCAAAAGCTAAATGGTCACGAGCTCGTCGTCTCTCTCTACAAGGAAATTTCAAAGAAGCTTATCTCCTTCTCACCGCTGCTATCGAAGAAGAGCCCAAGATTGCTTTTTTTTATGTTGCCCGTTCTCAAGTATACCTTCTCCTAGGAAACACAGGACGAGCTTTACAGGACGCTTCTTTTGCTATTCAATTAGAGCCTGATATTTTTACAACCCATTTAGCAAGAGGAGAGGTTTATCAAAGTCAAAAACTTTACAAGTCTGCTTTAGACGATTACGTCAAAGCTCTTTCTCTTGCCCCCCGCAGCATCTTACCATATCGTTCTTTAGCAGAAATTTACTTGGAAATGGACCGAGATAAAGAAGCTCTCACCATTGTAAAAAAGTATGCTTCGGTAGCTCAAGACAAAGAACTTTCTCAAGCTTTCTTGCAATCTTTAAAAATGCTTTCTTTTCCTCAAAGTAGAAGGGTTTCTTCTCATTATGAAGTATTCAGCGATCAAGATAAAGTGCCCATCGACGGCTTTCTTCAGTGGCTAGAAGAATTCATGAAGGAATATCAAAAGATTACGGCTTTCACACCAGAGAAAAAGCAAAAAGTTTTTTTAGCCACGAATAAGAGCCTTTTTCAGACCTATTTGTCCATAGCTCTTCCTGAAATTTCTAAAAATAGTATTTGCTACTACTGGCCTGTGACCAAAGAACTTATAGTTACAACGGACAATCACCCACAGGTATTATATTCTCAAACACTTAAAGCTAGCACAACCCAGCTTCTTGCTCAGGAAAAACAAACGGTTTTTCCTTGGATTCAAGAAGGTTTAGAAAAATACTTCTACGCCCAAGGAGCGACAAGCTCTGATCATAATTTCTCTTTAGCCAACTTATCTCTACGCAGTTTCTTAGATAAAAACATCTTTTTAGGAATTGAAACCATTGCCAAGCTAGGAGAAGAAGAGTTTTATCATCCTGAAGAGTTGGACTTTCATAGTACGTATGCACATGCTTGGTGTCACTTTCTTATAAAAGAAAGGCCCGATCAATTTCGCCGATATTTTTCTTTAAGAAGATCAGGGCATACCCAACAAGAAGTTTTTGAAAAAGTTTTCCCTAGTGCAAACAAAATCAACAGAGAATTTAAAAAATACTGGAAGAAAAATATTGCAAAGTAGGTTCTTAGAAAGCAAAATTTTAAGTGGGTTGCCAACCTAACTGTAAAATATATCATTTTAAGAAGGGGAGAGTCATTCGTAAGCAAAGAATCAAATTTTTCTTAGCTAAAATACTGACTAAGTCTATTAAGGTTTGGCCTTCATATATTGCTCTTTCCCTTATCCGACGACGATGTAAAATTCAGTTAACAACAAAAATGTTACAAAATATATCAAAAACTATTCAAAGGGAAAGTCCCTGTAATTTATTGGTTTTTGGCCTAGGAAATGATAGTTTTTTATGGTCTTTTGTTAACAGCAAAGGAACTACTATTTTTTTGGAAGACAATGAAAAGTGGTTTCAAAGAGCTACCAAGAACTCAAAAGTATTGGTAGCCCATATGGTAGATTACAACACTCGATTAAAAGACTGGGAAATTTTTCTGGAAAATCCATCTTTATTAGAAATGGATTTTCCAGATATTGTCAAATCAACAAAGTGGGACATTATCTTAGTTGACGCTCCTGCTGGTTGGGGAAAAGGTCCTGGCAGAATGAAAAGTATCTATCAAGCATCAAAACTAGTAAACCGACCCGGGCATGTTTTCGTTCACGACTGCGAACGAGAAATAGAAAATATTTATTGCAATACCTTTCTCAAAGAAGAGAATTTAAAAACAGAAATAAACAATTTAAGACACTATTACTTTTCTTCATGAAGAATTTAAAGCACTAGAAAGATAAAACCGTGAATAAATACATCCTTTTATTATCCTTCTTTTTCCTAATGTCCTTTTCTCTTTATAGTCAAGACGTCACTCAAGAAGTTACTCAAGAAGTCACTCAAGAAGCCAGTGAAGAGCAAAAAGCAAAACTAACTCCTCAGACGAAAGCTCAGGTGAAAAAGGCTATCGACAAAGGAGTCCGTTTTCTCCGCCATAGTCAAAATAAACAAGGCCATTGGGGAGATCCTGGAATCACAGGACTTGCCTTAGTTGCTCTTTTCCAAAGCCCTCGAAAATACAGTCCAAAAGATGGACCATGGGTGCGTAAACCTTTGGAGTACTTACACTCTTTGCAAAAGAAAAATGGGGGTATCTATGTCGATCAACTGGGTAACTACAACACAAGCATTGCCCTCATGGCCCTCACCGCAAACCCAGAGGTAAAAGAAAAATACGCTGATGTCATTAAAAAAGCTCAGCAGTACTTAATTGAATTGCAGTGCGATGAAGGAGAAGGTTACACTCCCGAAGAAGACCTGTTCTATGGAGGGATTGGCTATGGAGGAGACGAACGACCTGATTTGTCCAATACTCAATACGCCTTAGAAGCTCTCCATGCTTCTGAGCTAAACAATGACCACCCCGTCTTTCAAAAGGCTCTTACTTTTTTACAAAGATGCCAAAATAACAGCGAAAGCAATGACCAAAGCTGGTCAGGCAATGATGGAGGCTTTGTTTACTATCCGGGCAATTCTATGGCAGGCAGTTTCACTTTACCTAATGGAGAAACGGGCTATCGATCTTATGGTAGTATGACCTATGCCGGTATCAAAAGCTACATATACGCTCAAGTTGACAAAGATGACCCTCGGGTGAAAGCCGCCTATGATTGGATTCAAAAAAACTATGATCTCTCCACAAATCCTGGTGCTGGCAAGCAAGGTCTTTACTACTACTACCATACTTTTGCTAAAACGATGGATACTTGGGGAAACAACAACCTAGTCGATTCCCAGGGAAACACTTACAATTGGCGCGAAGACCTCGCCCAAGTTCTTTTAGCGTCTCAAAGAAAAGACGGAAGCTGGATAAACTTGGAAGATCGTTGGTGGGAAGGTCATCCTCCTTTGGTCACATCTTATGCCGTGATCGCTCTTTCTATTTGTTATGAATAGAGAAAAAATAATCGCCCAGTTTATATACGGCTCAACCAGCTACTCAGCAGGTTACTCTGTTCTGGGAAAGTCTTCTCAAATAGAGAGCTCCTTAGAGGAAAGTCTTATTCGCTTCTGTGAAGGGTATGACCAACAGTTACACTCTGTTGGTCATACTCCTTACTGTTTAGCTCTAGAAAAATGGGAAGAAACGAGAGTACTTTTAGAAATTTTTGGAGGATGGTATGACCACGTAGGACGTCCTTCTCGTATTCTTCGAGTATCGCTGATTCCTGACCCTGTCTGGAAATGTTTAGGAGGAAATCCTTTTCTTCTCCTTTCTTTTTTCCCTGCAGTAAAGAATCTTATTCCTTCTAAACGGGATGAAATAAAAGATATTTCTCCCATTTCTTTGGAAAATGTATCCGAACAAGAATGGGCAAAACTTTGGTTAAAAGAAACTAGATATTTTCTAAACCAAATACCTCATCTTTCTTCTGAAAAAACTCAAATTTTAAGAACTCTCTGGGAAAGCAAGTCGCCTTGCCAAAATAGAGAGCTCATAAGCGACGAAGATGAATTTATCCTTTGCCGTCTTTTCACTTACGCGCTCTCTCCTCGTCAACGACAAGGACTACAGTTTTCGACATTTTCTTTGAACGAAAAGCCTCCTCAGGGAGTTTGTTTTCGCTACGCCCCTTATGCTAGTTCAGATAAAAGTTTACAGGATAAGAAAGTGCTCTCTCAAAAAGACAATTCTCATCAAAAAATAGAGACCATTTTACAAGCCATTCCAACTCCTTTTAATTACTCTACTTTACGAAGTCTTCTTCAAAGAAACCGGCAAAGAACATTTCTCTTTTGGTTTCTGGGCTATACCGCTAGTTTTGTCTATTTTATTCATCTTCTTCCTTTCCGTTACGAGAATATTCTCTCCTCTTTAGGAGGAAGCTTTGCCATACTCTTAGGTATAGTTTTTATAGGGTCTACTTTGTCAAAAAAAGAAAAATTGCTTTAGGGCGTGTTCCCATTCAGCTTTTTTTTGAATGTTTTGGAAAAACAGAAATATAATTTTTAGTCTTAGTTTAATTATGTAACGTGGTGGGCTGAATGAGAACACGCCCTTACTATTGCTAAAAAAATACAAAAAATAAGCTGAATGGGTACACGTCCTAGGAAAGGTCTCAGTCTTGCGAAAAAAGAAGCGTTTAAAGTTTAAAGATATCGAAAAAAGCCAAATCACCCGCGATCGGCTCCTCCCTTCTGAATACTGGGTAGGAAAAGACAAAATAGGGACTTGGCTTAGAGCTCCCAAAGAATTAGGCATTTCTTTTGGACAATCCAAAATTTTCTTGAAAAATAGCGATAAAAAGGGGCTTTTAAAAACACTTTCCAAGGAAGAAGCTCAAAAAATAGCAAATGAACTTGTCACTGAAGAAAACTATGTTCCTCTTGCTTTCCAAAATATTCCTTTTTTCGAAGCTGTTGATTTCTTTCATCAAACCAAACGAAAACGATGTGTCGTTCGAACAAGTGAAGGACAAACGGCTATTCGCTACTGGATTCTACGTCTTTTCAAAAGTGAGATTATCTCTTACCAAGAAAGTCGCAAAGCCAAATGGACCAAAAATCTCTTAGTGGGAGCACTTGCTTTTTTGGCTATTTTGATTCTAGGAGCGGGAATTTTTGTAAAATTTTTCTCCACCAATACCCCTTGCTATGTTTATCATAAAGGTATCTTTGACCAAAAAGCAAAAGCTCGTTGGAACCAGCAAGAAGGTTGGCAGATTGTTCTCAACGATACTTTAGGAGGAAAAACGATAAAACCTCTCCGCTTGCTCTTGGGCAAAAACAAGGAACCTGCTTTTGAGTTCTCCTCTTCTCGGCAAATTTTTACTGTTCCTGCTACTTTTAAAATAGGCAAAAAACAAGCTATAAATGAATACGATTTATCTAGCCTCTCTTTTAGTGCTCGTCAGCCTTACCGAAATCTTCTAGGAGTCGATTCTCTTCATGGAGTGAGCGAAAGAATTACGATCAAAGTAGACTGGATAGAGTATACAGGAGAAATAACTCGCGAGTTTTTTCTATTGGGAGAAGTTTTTAAACCTGATCTAAAAATGACCTTCCAGGGAGAATTACGCTTTGTTGGAAAATATTGGTATTGCCGACGAGAACGTTTTACTGTTGAACAGCTAGGCTGTTGGCCTCGTCCTAGTCGAAAGAAACTAGAACCTAAATTAAAGCCAGAGTCCGAGTTAAAACCAGAGTTAAAACCAGAATTAAAACCAGAATTAGAACCCAAACTAGAGCCCAAATTAGAACCAAACACAAAACAAGAATCATCTCCAGAATAATTTTAGAGGGAAAAATGGAATTTTTCGAAGATCTTTTTCAGTACATCATCTACGATGTTTTTCTCGCTAGCCCTAATTTCTTTTACTTAATTATGGTTGTGTTGCCTATTTTTCTGTTCCCTTGGCTAGTCAAAAAATGGCAACGTATTTATATTTTTATTCCTATCCCTATCTATTTCTTTTTAGCCATCATTTCGGAGTTAAACTGGGAAGTAAAGTTTGCTTTAACCATATTTATTCCTATTTTCTATGGAGTTTTGTGGTCTCATGTTCACATGACATTGTTTAGCCCAGGCGCACTTTTTGATGAAAGTACCTAGGAGTTTTTTATGAAACGAAAAAATATTTTATTTATCCTTATTCTTTGCCTCCCCCTAGTCTGGGGAGAGCCAGATTTTAGTAAAGTTATTGGAATGAAAAAATGTTCTCTTTGCCATGCCAGAGAATTTAAGGTCTGGGGGGAAAGCGTCCATAGTAAATCGTATAAAGACATGCATAAAACAGATTTGTCAAAACAAATTCTTAAAAACCTAAACTTAGGAAAAAACGCGAAGCGAGAAGAGAAATGCCAACAATGCCACTACACAGTTAAAGAAACTTCTCCTGGCAAATCTCGATCGATTGCAGGAGTGAGTTGCGAACGTTGTCATGGCCCAGCAAAAGACTGGATTAACATCCATTTTCTCAATATCGAGAAGTCCGAACGATATCGAAAAGTAGAAGCGGCAGGTATGAATAGGCCAGGGCGCCTTTATCAGCTAGGCTCGCAGTGCTATAAATGCCATACCGTTGCCGATGAAGGCTTAATCGAAACAGGAGGGCATCCAACGTCAGACCCTAGCTTTAACCTCCTCACCTGGTCGCAAGGAACAATGCGCCACACCTTTCTCCGCGACAAAGGAAATAATCGTCCTGCCTCTCCTGAGCGCCGGCGAGTATTATACGTTGTATCGCAAGTCCTCAACTTGGAATACCAACTTCGAGGTTTTGCCAAAGCCACAAAAAAATCTAATTACGCCACAAATAAAGCAGTAAAGCTCCAAAAAGCCTCTGCCCAGGTATACAAAATTTACCAGAAAAGCAAGATCACAGAAATAAAAAACGTCCTCAAAGTAATAAAGGGCTTAGGAAAGCTCAAGCTAGGCCAGGAAAGCAAATACCTCCAAGCAGCCGACGAAATCTATAAATGGGGAAACCTGTTTGTCGAAAAATACAATGGAGGAGAAGCGCCTTTAGCAACACTAGACTCTATGATTCCTCCCGAATCAGAATATAAGGGATCTGCGATTGGGGAGTAGGGGTAAGTTAGTTTATGGTCGCGTAGCGACAGGGGCACGTAGCCAGGGCATTTATGCCCTGGAACAAGAGGAATTTAGTTTATGGTCGCGTAGCGACAGGGGCACGTAGCCAGGGCATTTATGCCCTGGAACAAGAGGAATAAACAATAGCGTGCCGTAGGTACGCAGGACGTAATTTCCTAGGTACCTATGGCACAAAAACCTTCTGTTCCTTATTTCCAGGGGTTAAAACCCCTGGCTACGTTCCCCCACTGCTCCGCAGTGAATACCTTCTCTACTCTTATTTCAACAGCAGATAAGCCTCCCCCTCCAGGGAACATGGTGCTTAAAACAGAAAAATAAAAAACCACCAACCGACAAATCTTTCAGAAAAGTCGAACTATTCTCTCTATTTTCGGTTACAATTTAAAAAACAATGGGAATTTTTCAGAATCAGAAGGGGAGAGAGACATGCCTTCCACCAAGGACAAGGCTTTTGATTTAGTTGAGATGATAAAGAGGGCCTCTGTTGGCAAAAAAGATAGTGCTACTCGGGAAGATATCAAAGAACAATTCGATTTTTTACTTTTAGAGCAGGTTTACAAAAGCTTTGAGCGTAAGGGGAATGTTAAAGCTTTCTTGAAGGTTCTCGGGATCAACCAACAGCGCTGGGGAACAGTCGCCTCTTTACTCAAATACTACAAAGCTATTTTTCATTTTGCTCAGAATAGCAAAAAGGGGGAAAGTAGTAGCTTCTACCAATTCATTCGAGTTTTTGGTAATTTTGTCGATTTTGATGTTACCTCCGTTCGCCCCGATGCCCCTTACCAACATATTCGATTCATCAATCCTCCCTTGGAGTGCATGAAAGGAGAACTTCTCTTTTTTGTTACCCAAGGAGATCCTCCTGGTCAAGAAATCCAGCGTTTTGTCAATATCATCGAAAACCTGACTCCAGAATACTCCCGTAAGGTCATTTATATTTTATCTTTTAAGCACACCAAGGAACTTGTTTCTTTGTCGCGAGAAACGCGCTACAAATTCGTCGTTTTATCCGCCTATTCCTTAAAAGATATTGTCCTAGCGAACACGCCTCAGGTCGAAATGAATGTTATTACGACCGGCCAACTGGAGCTCTTAGACATTCAGCCTTACCGCACTCATGGATGCACACCCAGTATCATGTTTTTTGGACGCAAACGAGAGATTGATTGGTTTCTCAATGACCCGGGAATTAGCTTTGCTATTTACGGGGGAAGGCAACTGGGAAAAACTTCTCTCCTGCGCAAAATCCAAGAAATACTAATGGAGAGCAACGGAGAAAAAACCTGTTTTATCACCTGCGAGGGCATTGATAATAATCTCCGTTTGGGCCTGGAAATATTGAATCAACTCGGGGTCAATTCCCAAAAAGTAAAAGGGATACCCGATTTTGAAAAAACCTTCCGAGACTACTTGAGAACTCAAAAAGCCCACCACACGATTTTTATTGACGAAGTGGACGACTTAGTTGATATTGACAGAAAAAGTCCTCAAAAAATCTTTGTCGCTCTGAGAAATATCTACAATGATTTCGGAGGAAAATGCCGTTTTTTCTTTGCCGGGTTCAAAAAGCTCTATTCAGAGTTCTATCGTTTGTATGCCCCTTTTCGAAACTTTGCCGAGCCCTATGAACTCAAGAGTTTAAGTAAACGTGATGCCCAAAGGCTTATTCGAGAACCATTGTGCAACCGTTTAGGAATTCGCTTTCTCTCGGAAAACAGTATTGTCAAAAAAATCTATCAATACACAGCAGGACATCCTTGCTTTATCCAGCACTACTGCAAATGTCTCATCGACAAAATTGCCGAAGACGATCGCCGAATTGTCACCAAAGAAGATGTCGAAGAGGTTTACCGAAGCGAGGCGTACCGCAATCTAATTATTGGAACGTACTCGGACAACTTTCGAGAAGGAGAGGCAAATGGAGATGTTATCCCTAAATTAATCATTTGTCATGTTATATTTGAAGGACTAGAAACCTTTAGCGAAGACGAGTTAGACAAATCTCTCAGAGAAATGGGAGTGATCATTGAGGCCTTTCGCTTACGTAGCGAACTACGCAAGTTGACCATGACTAGTGTTCTAGAAAAATATAGCAACCTTTACCGTTTCACCAATTCGATTTATCCTCCGATTTTGCGCGAAAGTGAAAATTTAACTGACATTCTCATCCATTTGACTGAACGCTCTCAGTGCTTCTTAGAAAAGCAAAATAAGGTTCAAACGAGCCGAGAAATTGCCGGACAATTTGTCCTTCATGCTCAGGCCGACCGGATTATCAAAGACAGTGGGCGGAGCTACGCTGTTATTGGAGGAAATGGTTTTGGAAAAACTTCTCTCTTAGAAACCTTACAAAAACTCTATAAAGACGACATTACCTATAAATCTGCCTACGTTTTAGCCAGGGAGTTAACCAACACCAAAGGCTTAATCCGTAAAATAATGGAACAATTCGGAATGTCAATGGGAGACGATAGCATCGACAGCTTGAAAGAGTTTATTGTTGATGAGTACCAACACGGTCGCCGCTTAATTGCTCTGGTCGATAATATCGACCAACTCTTGCGCAATGATAGCAAAGATATTCTTCAGATTTTAACTGTTTTAGAGAGTTGGAGCCAAGAGTTTGACGAAGGGTTTCGTGTTATCATGACAGGAGGAGTTGAGCTTCAGTCGATGATAACCCAAGAGCCTTTTTCTCAAAGTATTGAGCCGATGTATCTGACATCTTTAGATGAAAGAGCTTCTCGTCAGCTCATCTTGCGAACCTTGAAAAAACAAGGGAATATTAGCTTGGAAGATGAGACCTTAGTTGATATGATTGCCGAATACGCAGGAGGAAATCCTTCTCTCATGAGCAAGTTTGCCACTTTAGCCCAAGAACGCGAACTCGAAACTCTGGGAGAAGAAGAAATTGAAGAGATCTCCGAAAGTGTCGAGTATCGTCTTTTTCTCCTTTCTCTTTACGAAGAGGGCTGGGAAGAGAATTACAGTCCGACCATCGCAAAAATCGTCAAGCTCAATAAAGAACGTTTTACTGTAAAAGATATTGCTAAATTAAACGAAAACGATGAGCAACTCTCTTTTCTTTTTTCCCAGCTCTGTTTACTCGTCTTTTTGAAGCGAACTGGGAAATACTATCGTTTATCGAATCCCTACTACAAGGAGTGTTATCATTGGCGGCAGGTAAATTCAGCATCGAGAGGGATAACCGATTAGAAATCATCCGAGACAAAGAACTCAAAAAAATTCAGCTCGCGGTCGATCACCAAGAGTACATACTCGTTTCCTCTAGTCCCCAGAGTGGTTTAACGACTTTTTTTAGCCAAGCTATTTCCCAAATGAAAAGCCAAACAGGAGTAAATTCCGTCGTTCCGGTTTACATTATCGCAAGAGATTTAGAAGAGCCCTTCTTTGTTTACTTAGCTATCCAAGTAGCGAAATACTTTATCGGAGAGGTCAAAAACCTCTCTTACCGAAAGAAAAAATTTGCCGAAAAAGAAAAAGAGGGAATAGAAGCGCTCTTCCAAGCAGCTTTTGGTAAAAGCAACCAAGGGTCGATAGTTTTTTTCATCGACGAGTTCCATACTCTGCCCATTGAGCAACAAAGGCTACTCGTTTGCTACATGAGACAACTACATAGCTACCGACCCCAATCAAGCTACCTTCACCGAATTATTTTTGTTTTAGGAGGAACTCTTCGTTGGCAAAGCATCGATCCCCAAAGGATCTCTCCCTTTTCCAACGCAGCCTCTAAAGTCGTCTTACAAGACCTAACACGAGAAGACACAGCTTTTTTTGTTTCTCGCTTTTTTGCACGGCACCACTGCCGCATTTCGGAAATTTCTTGCGAATACATCTACGAGGTGACCCAAGGGCATTGCTACCTAACAACAGCGCTCTGTAAAACCATCATTAGTCTCGCCCCGAGCGAAGTGCGCTTCCAGCAAATCGACAAAGCTGTCCACGACCTTATTGTCGAAGGAGACAACCACCTTCATAACTTTCGCCGAAAAATTTGCGCCCTAGATGACTACGATATCAAGCCCCTACTTGATATCATGGAAGGCAAAGTCATCCGGCGTAGTGGTTTTTCCCCTGACCTAAGAATTGAAAATCTCATTTTACTGGGAGTTCTCTGCGCCGACAAAGAAAACAGACTCCGACTACGCAATAGTCTCTACACCAAGTTTCTCCGCCGAGATCCTTTTTTCCGAGAGAAAATTGCCTCGGCAACCCATATAACGCCCGATGAATTTCTCTGTGACCATATTATCTCAGCCAATAAACAGGCCTACAGCCACATCAACCGAATCGAAAACGAACTAAGAAACTTCTTAGTCAGTAAACTCTACCAAGAGTTCCAAGACCAGTGGGAAGAGAAAGGACTCGGCATTCTCACCACCGAACCCGAAAGAGACGGAGGAGGCGTAGAAAAAAAACTCGACAAAGTATTACGACTCCGACAAAAAAAAGAACAAATGGACGTCTCTCTCCCTTATACAGAAGACCCCATCATAGGCTACGCCACCTTCAAAGAACTCGAAAACATAGTCGTGAAGCACTGGAAAAAAATCTTCAAAGCCATCATTATCTCCCAAGATCGCTTTAAAGTGTACCTTACAACCCTAAATCGAATCCGCAATAAACTAGCGCATAATCGCCGAGTGACAGATCAGGATATCACAAAAATCGAAGAGATCGAAACGAGTTTTAAGGGCTGGCTGGGGGGGCCTTTGTAGACCGCAGATTAAACGGATGGAGCGCAGGGAGGATGGTTTTCTTTGGCGTTGTACGGGGAGGATGGTGTTTTCTGGCGTTGTATTCTTAGGGCGTTGCCCCAAGCTGGGTTGTGTCGTTCCTTCGGAACTCTACGTTAGGTTCTTGTTTTTTCTGAGCGTTGTGCGCAGAGGATTGGTTTTTCTAGGCGTTATTTTCTTAGGGCGTTGCCCTGATCGAGGTTGTGTTGTCCCTTCAGGACAATTGTTTTCTCAAATCATTTTGTGCGGTCTGTTCTCTCTTAGAAAATATAGTGCTAAGAGGTGGAATAAATATGGAGTAACTTTTTTGACTTGGAAAAATAAAAAACCCAACGTAGAGTTCTGAAAGAACGACACAACCTCGATCAGGGCAACGCCCTAAGAATACAACGCCAGAGAAAATCATCCTCCCCGAGGACAACACCAAAGAAAAACAATCCTCTCCGTACAACGCCAAAGAAAAACCAATCTTCTCGCGCCGATTTGAAGGGAAGTGCACGAAAAATACACGACGTTACACGAACAAATAACAAATTCATTGTCCTGAAGGGATAACACAACATCGATCAGGGCAACGCCCTAAGAAAATAACGCCTAGAAAAAACAATCCTCCGCGCACAACACCCAGAAAAACTAAGAACCTAACGTAGAGTTCCGAAGGAACGACACAACCCAGCTTGGGGCAACGCCCTAAGAATACAACGCCAGAGAAAAACAACCCTCCCCGAGGACAACGCCAGAGAAAAACAACCCTCCCCGAGGACAACGCCAGAGAAAAACAACCCTACCCGAGGACAACGCAAGGGAAACCCATTCTCTCCGCGCAAAAATCCCCGTCCTGCATTTTTCGTGCACTTCCCCCCAAACCCGCCCATTTTTTAGCTATTTCCCGCAAACCCCTCCTCGCGCAATAGCAACGAAAAAAAGCCCGAAGTCTTAACAACTCCGGGCTTTTGCTTGGTAGTGGCGGAGGGACTTGAACCCCCGACTAATGGATTATGATTCCACTGAGCTGAGGCTGTAAGTTGTTCGTGGGGAATTGGTTGTGGTGATGTTTTTTGCGGGGTGGAGTAAATATGGAGTAAATTTTTATTTTTTTGGGAAAATTTTGGGAAGTCAACAGAAGAGTCTGTTGTTTGTAGATATCATGAAAACAATATGGAAATGAACATGTATTTTCTTGTCCTTTTGCTAGAATAGATACTCTAGGAAGCTTTCAAAAGGAGAAATTATGAGTAAAGTTCTGGCTGTGGCCTGTTGTTGTATTTTTCTTTTTTTAGAGAAGCCTTTTTCTCAAGAAGAGTTTTCTGAAAAGGATATGCAAGAGTTGTTTGTGTGGTTCGATTCTTTGGGCTTGTTTCCTGAAGAATACATGACTGATATGAAAAGAAACTTTATAAAAGTAAGTAGGCCAAAAGAATATTCGTATTGGGAACCCGTTCATTCCTATACTTGGGGATTGCTGAGTAAAAATGAAGAAGAGAGTTTTACTATTTGGACTCTAGGTTCGGAAAGCAAGAGGTTTTACAAAACATCTATAGACGATCCTTACCTAATTGCAAGCTACGAAAAAATGAATTTAATTAAAAACTTTGTGCCAGACGTGCTAAAATCCAATCAAAACAAAGATGGGAGCGGGAAATAAATTTTTTGTCCAAGGAGGAACTATAATATGAGGGTTTAAGAAGCAAAAATATTCTAAAAGAAAGGAAAAAGATGCGCCCTCATCGAATAAATTTTACAGGTGGAATTTTTCATGTGACTGCAAGGTGTAATAATAAAGAATTTTTCTTCCAAAGAAAAGCAGACTTCCTACTCTACCAAGAAATACTAGGAAAAGCGAAAGAAAAGTATGGAACAGATATCTATGCTTACTGTATAACATCTAATCATGTTCATTTATTGGTGGGGACGCCTGCTTCCCCTAATCTATCAGAGTTCATGCAGTACGTAAGCGGAAATTATGCGAAGGCTTACAATCGAGCGCATAGAAAAACGGGTAGGTTTTGGGGAGGGAGATTTCATTCAACAGTAATAGAATCAGACACTCAGTTCTTAAATTGCGTAACATATATAGAACTGAACATGGTCCGAAATTTTGTTGTCGATGACCCTGCTGAATGGCCTTGGAGTAGCTACCAATCTCATGTTTCTGGAGGAGAAAACCCTCTCTTGGATTACCATCCTCTCTATCTTGAGTTGGGTGATTCTCTTGAAGAATGTCAAAATGCATACCAGGAAATTGTGAACGAACGTATCCGTGAAAAAGGTCTTAGTCGGCAGCCTGTTCTTTCTGAAGGAATTATTTACGGCTCTGAAGCATTCGTAAGAGAGTTACTTGAGAAATATGGACAGAAACTGCCCTACTATCAAAATCGCAAATCTTATTTGTACGAAGATCTTTTTCATTCTCTACGCAAGATCTCATCTTCCTATGGATGACAGATATTCTTAAATTTTCTCCTCAGATTCACTCCTTGCTTTTCTTGCCAGAGTACAGGGATAGTCTGTCTTTTCTACAAAATTCCCCCTTCCTTGCCAACAACTCCTCTACTTTTCAGTCCATTCTTAGGCTTTTTCTTACTATTTTTTGCTAAAGGATGTTTGATAAAGAAAATTTTTTTCTTCACTCATCTCTTTTGCCTCCCGATTTTTTCTTTTCATTTCTTTATTTCCTCAAAAATGCTCTATCTCTTGTTTTTAGATCCTTAGCCGAGTCTGGCACAAGTATTTTCTCGGGCATCCAACTAAGAAAAAGGCTGCTAAAAGCCTAGAAACTATTCAGCATGTATTTAAAGACTTTCCGTTTGAGTCTGGCTTGGATGGTCTAGATTTTAGCGTTGTACTGAGTGCGGTTCTTACTGCGCTATCTCGTTTTTCGCTAAGAACAGCTCCCTTGCATGGCTTTTCCGCCCCGAAGATGGGCAGTGGAAAAAGCCTACTTGCGGACGTTGTCTCCCTCATAGTTACCGGAAAAACTGCGCCCGTGATATCACAGGCCGAAGACGGAGAAGAGGAAAAGAAACGATTTCTGGCCATTCTCCTCGAAGGCGAACGGATTATCTGTATAGACAACATAGAGAAGCCGCTCGAATCTTCGGCCCTGTGCACTATCTTGACCCAAGAGTCATGGCGTGAGCGGATGCTAGGGAAAAATAGCACGGCTACAGTAGCTACTAACAGTACTCTTTGGCTGGCCACGGGAAATAATCTCCAGTTTAAAGGAGATCTTTCCACCCGTGCCATATGTTGCCGATTAGTTCCCAATTGCGAACGACCAGAAGAGCGCTCCTTTGATGTTAACTTGCATAACCTCATCCCCAAGAAGCGAGAAGAACTCGTTATCGCTAGCTTGACCATCTTACGAGCATTTCATTTGGCCCGTCGCCCTGCTCCCCAAAAGTCCTTCGGACGTTTCGAGCAGTGGTCGGATCTAATAAGGGGGGCAATTATTTGGCTCGGGTTGGCTGATCCTTGTGACTCTAGAAAGCGTGTCGAGGAAAATGACCCTCATCGGGAAAACCTGACCCAACTTTTAGAGTGCTGGAAAAGTATTTTCCTTAACCAAAAGATTACAGTTAAGCAGTTAGTAAAGGCTAGTTGTGCCAGTTCCCATAGGAGTGAAGAAGACGAAGGCCGAGCGGAAGACTTAAAGCTCGCTCTTCTTGAGGTAGCAGGTAAGAGAGGAGAAATTAACTCCTCTAAGCTGGGATGTTATCTTCGAGAGAATAACGGACGTATCGAAAATGGTCTGAAGATAGTGTCTCATGGAAAAAGCAAGCATGGTGTCTTGTGGTCAAGTATTCCAGCAGGATGAAAGATAAGAGCATTGCGACGTCTTATCGCCTCCCGATAAACAGCTTTACCGTTTTGACAATTTTATAGCGTTAGCCAGAGTTGCCAGAGAGAAAAATACTGGTTGCTATACAAAAGTCCCCAGAGATAGTCTGCCCTCACATAAAAACTACACGGTTTAAAACTTTTATGCGATTAAGGGAAGATAACATTTTGCACTCTACAAGGGTGACGATGGGTGACGGTCGGTGACGGTTAAAAATGGCATCATCACCCGCTGTAAGTCTTATATTTATTATCTTTTCTTCTTTTGGTGACGATGGTGACGATCAAATCAATATATTAGAGAATTCAAAAGTATATGCACTAGTAAATAGTGTGTTAATACTTTCATAGGGCTAAGGGAAGTACCGTCACCATCGTCACTTTTTTTACAGAAAACGAGCTGTGATATAAGTAAAATAAAGAGGTGACGATGGTGACGATCAAAGTCGACATCGTCACCCTTGGGAACAAATGGCAGATTAACCGATTAACCGCGAAGCGAAACCCCACACCTGGAGTGATAAATGCTCTCGGTGTGATATCGCGCAGCGTGTGAAGATGTCTTCCCTTAATCGCAGGAGCGGAGCGACCCTCCGCGAAGCGGAATAATAACTTGATCGTCATTTGATTAATGGGATGGTAATACCTATAAGTCACCAATGTGACAATGTTTATTTATTTGACCTTTATTTGATTTACGATGGAGGACGATACTAACGCACGATTGTTTCTTTTGCAGCTTACCGATTACTCAGGAAGACCTATACACGAGTATTAATCAAGGGCGAAACTTAACACATGTATCTTGCTTGAGGAAGCACGACGAGCGAATAAAGCAAGAGGATGGGCGGTAAATCATGCTTGTTGAGCTAGGGCGTAAGAAGAAGAGTCAACCTGTTTATCAGCTAAGTGTAAATCTAGACACTTATGAGGCAAAGACGTTCGACCATTGGCATCTCAAGAAGAAATTGACACATGAGCAGTTATTCCTTGAGATGCTTGTTCTGTATGAGAAGATCCATAAGGAGCAAAATAAAAGATGAAGTGTAGTTTCCTTAACCGAGGAAGAATAGTAGAGTTATTCTTCCTCTTAGCTGATGAAGAGGGATGGAGCCAACGTGAATGTGCCCGTCAGTTAGGATTTTCTCAGTTTACTATATGCCAGGTTCGTTCTGGTAAGGCGAGGGCTTCTGATAATTTGATAGCACAGATGTTGTTGGCTCTCTATCAATTCAAAGTCATATCGGAATTGCCTATCGGATCATCTAAAAGTTAAAAGTTAGAGGTTAATTAGTTATACGTTATTAGACTGGTTTTCTTTGGCAATTTATTATTTAATGTTTTATAAAGCGAAAAATCAGTGTATACTATATAATATTAAAATCGAAAGAATAAAGAAAATATTTGGGTGCAAATAGTAGCTTTTGCAGAACAGAAAAATAGGAGAAATTTAGCATGAGCAAATGGAATAAGTTGGTAGTTTGTTTGGTTGTTTGGTCAAGTGTTTGCTATTCAGATATTGTTTATGCGATTGATTTTACTATAGAAGTTCAAGAAGGCCAAGTGTTAACACTTGGAGGAACTCTAGAGCTTCTTGGAGTTGATTTTGGAGCAGTCATTAGTAATAGCTCTGTATCTGTGACAGAAGATATAGTTGTCAGTGTTACTCAAGATGGTAATCCCGCCTTCTTTGGAAGACTTCAGCCGTTCGGCAGCGATGCTGAATTGATTGTTGGTGGTGAATTAAGTTTAGGTAGTGAACTAAAACTTACAAGTAGTACAGGAAGTGGAAGTCTAGCAATACGCTCAGTCGACGGGGGGCCGTTGGATGCTCTTTTGATGAGTTTTGACTCAGTGGTTCCGTTTTTTACTTTTGACTTGTTTGAAGAAGGTGCTTCACTAATAGGTGGAGGTAAACTAGATGAACCTGTCAGTGAACTAGTACTGGGGACAACCCAAACCCAAAATCCTATCCCTGAACCAAGCACATACTTGTTGTTTTTGCTTAGCTTGGGAATTTGTCTTCGTCGCAAATAAAATCCATTTTAAGAAACTTATGTGAACAACTCTGGAAGACTACAAGATAGTTACAGTTGATATGTAGTGTAACTATCTTACAGCGATTAATTACAATAAATGTTAGTCAGATAGAAAACACAGTTAACCCAAGTTAGTAAACAAAAAGGTATTTCAAATATAGAATAATTAGGGCACACCCAGCAACAACCAACCTCACAAAGTTCCCCCCCCCCCGTACGCCCCCAGCCCGCCCGGACCGG
>JAJDCR010000054.1 GCA_029260735.1 Planctomycetota bacterium | reverse complement strand
TCCGCAGGGAGTATTTAAGCTAGCGGACTTTGTCGGAGTAGATACTTTTTACCGAGTCTCTATGGCTATGTATATCGCAACTCAAGACCCTCGCTATTACCCTCCTGCTCTTTTAACGCGGATGTTTAAAAAAGAAGAGTGGGGAGTAAAAACAGGGAAAGGTTTTTATGAGTGGGATGGTTTTAAGGTAAAGGCAGTTCGAGATTTTTCCGAATATACCATCGTAGATACCTCAACTGTTTTGGAAGTATAGGCTCTATGAAGAAAAATGCCCAGTCTTTCTTCCAAGTTCCTTTTCTTCTAGGGGGAGCGCATACTCAGACAATGGTTTCTTCTTACTGGCCCAAAAATAGCCAGTGGCCTTCTCATTGCCGCCAAGAAACGGTTGTACGCTTAGAAGATGACCAAGTTCTTGTTAGCAGTCACTTTGTCTCTGATCGTGTTTTGTCGCGGGGAAATATTCTTTTGGTTCATGGCTTTATGGGCTCATCAGAATCAGCCTATATGTCTCGTATGGCACTGCTCGGACTAAAACAAGGCTTTGATGTTCACAGGATGAATTTACGAGGATACGGGCACGATAAATACAGTACAACAGGAGCGCATGCTGGCTTATGGCTGGATATTGTTGAAGTAATAGATGCGCTCTCTCTAAAGAAACCTCTTTATATTGTGGGGGTTTCTTTGGGGGGAAATACTGTCCTAAAAATGCTCGGGGAATGGGGAGAGAAAGCTTCTCAGCGAGTTGACGGAGTAGCTTCCCTTTCTTCTCCTCTAAATCTATCCATTACCACTCAGTGGGTAGACAAGTCGATTTATGGAAACTACTTTCTCCGAGCCCTTTTAAATAACCATAGAGAAAAAAGAAATCGAGCTCCTCATTTATACCGAGGAATGCTCAAGCATAAACCTTCTTCGTTGTGGGAGTTTGATAATCATGTTACAGCTCCTCTCTATGGTTTTGAAGATGCTGAAGATTACTATACTCAAAACAGTAGTGGCCCTCTTCTCGAAAAGATTCAAGTTCCAACCCTCATGATCTACTCTATTGATGATCCTATTATACCAGCGGAGAACTACCAAAAGTATTGGGATCAAATAGAAGAAAACCCTCATATCCAAACAATTATTTCCGAAGAAGGGGGGCATGTCGGGTTCATCCGCAAAAGAGAAGATGATCCTCAAAAGGGAAGATTCTGGGCAGAAGAAAAAATTGTCAGCTTCTTTTCTGATTTAGCCAAGAAAAAAACGTTTTCTAATTCTAATAACAAAAGCCCCTAGTCCTAATAAAATCCAAGAAGTAGGTTCCGGAACTACTGGAGCAAAGTCAACTTGTAAGTTGATGAAGTCGCTGGAGTCGAAGCCACCTGATAGATTCAGGTTGATAAAGTTACTTCCAAAATCAACTCCAAAAACAAGGTTGCCAACATCAGTAACAACACTTACATTTGTAATATTGTTGCTAAAGCCTGTGAAGACTATCCCATCGAAAGTACTGGGACTTCCCCCCATTCCGCTACTTCCTTCAACGTCAATGATGATGTTATTGGCTTCCGGATTGATGACCCAAAAAGGAGCTTGAAGGGTGACTATGTCAGAAGTGCCAGCAATAACAGTGGTGGAAACAGGAGTAGTAAAATCTGTTTCTACGTTGGGGAACGCTCTTCGGATAAGAAGCTCGTCACCGATCATGGTTGCTCCAGTGTAAGTCGAAATAGCCATGACTAAAACAAGAGCAAGTGAGTTAAGTCTTGGAGGTAGAAACATTTTTGTGCCTCGTGAAGTATAATATATTTGATATTTTTAAGAATTACTTAATATAGTATAACAAATTAAAACTTGAAAAGCAAAAAAAAGAAGGAGATCCCTATGTCTCTAACCCGAGAAGAGGCCGAAAAACAACTAGCAGAGTGGACAGATGATCCTGCGCTTCTGAGACACGCTCGCTCTATAGAGATTGTCATGACTCAAGCCGTCCATAAGTATGGAGATGGAACGAATGTTGAAAAATGGGCCTTAACAGGACTTCTCCACGACGCCGATTACCAAAGATGGCCCGAAGTCCATCCACAGAAAGTTGTCTCTTGGTTGAGAGAAAAAGGAGAAGAAGAAATGGCTCATGCTATTTCTGCTCATTACACCAAGTGGAACGTGTCCTACGACACACCTTTAGACAAAGCCTTGTTGGCCTGTGACGAACTAACAGGATTTATCATTGCTTATTGCAAAGTGAGACCGGGAGGAATTGTTGGGCTCAAAGCCAAGTCGATCAAAAAGAAACTCAAGCAAAAAGAGTTCGCCGCGAAAGTCGAGCGAGGAGAAATTAACGCCGGAGTGGAGATGCTCGGAGTTACCCTAGATGAGCACATTGATTTTTTAATTGAGGCACTCACACCCCATGCTGAGGAATTGAGTTTGCTCTAGGATTTAACGACCCCGAATACCGTGCGAGGATGGAGGGCGAGGTTTATCTGGAACCGTTTTATGAAAAGGATCATCGGAAACCGTTTGAAGGCTTATGTTCCCTGGAAGGCGAGGCTTATCTGAAACCATTTTAGGAAAAGATGATCGAAAACCGTTCTAAGTACCATGTTCCCTGGAGGGTGAGGCTCCTGCCGAACAGGGGATGTGATTGGCTCCTGATGGTATTGAGGCACCTTCACAGGATCATAGGTTTCATATTGAAAAAACGTTTTTATATCGCGGGTGCTCCTGCCGAACAGGGGATGTGATTGGCTCTTGATATTTTGATTGGCTCTTGATATTTTTATCTTGGCACAACCCTGGTGCGGCAGGAGCCTTGCTTCGATTAAAGCAATTTTCTTCGCAAAACAACAAACCCTGTTGCAATCAAAAAAAACAAGCAATTCATTGGCTCAGGAACAACATTCGCTTCGTTGAATAAACCGAGAACTTCTTGGTCATTCAAGACGCCATCAAAAACACGTATTTCGTCTAAGTCACCTGTTAAAAATGCTCTGTTTGTTAATCCATTATCACTTAAAGCATAAGCTCCCAAGAGCAGAGGGACAGCTGCGTTTTGCAAGGTATGGCTACCGACATTTTGTGAGGCGGTTAAACTACCGTTAACAAAGGTCTTCATGACTCCAGAACTTTGGTCATAGGTTCCCACGACGTTGTGCCATAGTCCGTCATTTAAGACACTGCTGTCATTGAGAGGAAAGTCAGTGTTTGCCGTATTATCAAATTGATTATGAACTCCACTGGTAGGGTTTAAAAACAGGCCGTAGGCGCGGTTGTTATTCGTAAAGTGCTTTGTCACTAAACCGCTAAATTCAGGGTTACCAGGGGCACTTGTTCGGACCCAAGCAGAAAGAGTATAGCTGCCACTAATATCTAAAGAAGCACTATCAGCTGCTCTGACAAAATCATTGCCATCAAAACTGGCGGCTTTGCCACTTACCCCATCGCTAATAATGGTAGCCCCGAAGTTAGTTCCGTTGTTGCCAAATCCACTGGTGTCATTGAAATTATCTTCAAAACTAAAGCTAGCTACTAAAGTTGCGGCATTTAGCGGAGCTAGTAGAAGCAGTAGTGATAAGATTATAATTGTTTTCATAAAAGACTTTCTTGTGCAAATATACTATTTTTTTCTAAATAGTAGTAGTACAGCAAAACCTAAGCTGGCTAGGAAAAAACTACTGGCCTCAGGTATTATAACGGAATTAAAGGTCAGGGCAACCTCGCTGGCGCTCAAGGCCCGGTTGTAAACCATCATTTGGTCAATTCCCCCGAAGAAGTCATTACCAGGATCTCGGTTAAGGGAGCTACCGATCATGAAGCTACCGCCGGAGGTATTTGGGTTAGTGATTGTACCTGTGCCTTCTAAAGCTCCATCGACATAAACGGCGGTTGCTCCGTTGGATTCAACCGTGCCGACAATTAAGTGCCATTCTCCATCATCTACCCTAGTTGTACCGGCAATAACTCCATGTCCTTGCCCATTTCCCATACCAACGATTCCATTGCTAAAAATGAGAAGGTGATCGTTAGCACCAGGAGTTGCGCTAAGAACTCCGTGAGCAAAAACGGCTTGAGTGGCTCCTGTTCCTGTGGTATTAACCCAGGCAGCGTAAGTGCGTGCACTGTTACCTAAAGGCAGGGAACCGCTTCCTCCATTAACGGCATCAGCAATGGATGTGTTATTGCCAAAGAAGAAGGCTTGGTCGACAATTCCAGGGCCAAAGCTAACCCCTCCTAGTAAAGTTCCGTTGTTTCCTCCGGCACTATCAGTAGCGTTTCCTTCTGCTTGCCATTCTGAAATAAGCCCACTAGTAATGGGGGCAGCCCAGAGAAAAGAGGATAAAAAGAGGAACGTTGAACAAAATATAAGTTTCTTCATGGGGGCTCCTTGTTGGCCTAGTTTTTTGAATTTACATTACCTTATTATATCTCTTTTAAAAATTTAAGGCCAAATTTTTTTCAAATTTTTTATATTTTGTTGCATAACACTTAGATAATCGATTCCTTTGTCCTGCTCTTTTTGAGATAAGAGTTCACAAGGTGAAAACTCGATACTTTCTAGCTCCAGTTCATTTTGAAAGCGCTCTGAGATTTCTTTTTGAGGAAGAGATTCCCAAATAATGTAGCGAGCCTTATGGGAGAGTAGAGTGTTTTTTATTTGGGCGAAAGTTTCTTCGCTGGGCATTTCTTCGGGATCTAGGTCTAAGTTTTTGATGTTCCAAGCGAATCTTCGGGCTATATAGTTGTATGCAGGATGAGACGCCAGCAGGGGAGTTTGGTTTTCGGGATGCTCTTGGTAGAGCCTTAGTTTCTTTGCGATGTTTTCTAAATCTTGGAAAAGAGCTTGGTAATTTTTTTCTAGCTCATTTTTGTGTTGGGGGAGGAGTTTTTCTAAGGCATTTTTTATTTCTTTGGCTTGGATTTGGGCATTGATGGGGTCTACCCAGGTATGGCCGTCTAGTCCTGTATGAGAGTGCTCCTTACCACCAATATGGCTGTGAGTCATGGCTTTGTTTATAAAAATGAACTCTGACTCTAGTGGTTTAGATGTGTTGATCATTTTGTAAGAAGGAAGTGATACCTTCTCTACCCATTTTGCAAACTTTGCTCCATTGAGAATAATTAAATCAGCACTTTGGTATTTTTGAATAATCTGGGGATGCTTGTAAGCTTCCCAGAAAATAGCATCGGCATTCTCGGGAACGGGGCAAGTTACACTTGCGTACTTTTCAGCTATTCTTTGTGCGAAGTAAGCGACGGGATAAAAAGTAGTGTAGATCTCTGGAGTTGTCTTAGAAATTGTCGAAGGAGATTCTTTTTCGCAGCCAAATAAAATGAGAGATAGAAAAATGATGAGCAATTTCATGGTTTTCCTTTCTTTTCCTCAAAAACCATACGAAATCCTAAGCCGGAATCTTGGTGATTTTCTTTTTTTGCTATGCGAAAATCACACTTTAGGGAAATTAAAGGAAGAGATTCTTGCTTTCCTTTGACGACAAAGGTATTTTTTTGTCCTGCGAAGGGAGTTTTTGTCCATTCAGCGACAGACCCTGTTAAGTGCTTCACTCCCCAAGGGCTAATAGAGGAATGTTCCTCTTTCGAAGAAATATTTCCGGAAGAAAAAGTACGCCCATCGGCTCCCCTTGCCGCTAACTCCCACTCCCATTCTTCTGGTAAACGATAAAAACGTTTGTCGAGAAAAGAATTCCACAGAGCATAGAAATCACAGGCAAACTTAGACACTCCTATTACCGGGATATCAGCTTCTTTTGTTGCCTCTTTTGCCCAAGTCACTTTTTTCCCATCCCAGCGAAGCATTTTTCGAGGGAGAAAAGGTTGAATAAATTCTCCGATTTCCTTATTTGTTATGTAAACAGAAGGTAGTTCTTCATTTTCTTCTGAGCCTAGCTTAGAGCGGTGCTCTTCCAGAAAGCGAGTTTTTTCTCTATCTAAAAGAAGTTTGATGAAGTGAGCTAAGTTCTCAGAATCTCTCTTCTTCTGTTCTTGGACAAAAACTTGTACCATTTTGCCGAGGCCTTTTTTGCGGATCGAAACCACTATTTGCTGGATAAATTTATGGTATTCTCGGATGCTAACTTCGTCTTTTTCGATGTAAAAGGGCTGACTTTCTCGCCAATGGTGACTCCAGCCTTCAGACTCGCCTCCTGCTAAGAACCAAGTCGCCGGGATGTGAACAAAATTCTGGAGAATTCTTGCTGGTATATTTTCTTCTGCTTTGAGGTCTATCTTTAAAGAAATGGAATTGGGAGGTCCAGGAAGAGAGGGCATTTTTTCGTCGCCAAAAATGCCTTCCCAAAACTCTGTATTAACAGCATGGGTTAGATAAAGCAGGTGAGTGACAGGAGCGTGAGCTTCTCGGAAAAAAACAAAGCGATAACTTCCTGGAGGAAGATCTATTTCTGCTGGAAGAGTGTTTATAGTGCCTTCTTTGTCATCAGGATCTGAAAACCGATGTTCTTTAAAGTGAAAAGGATGAGCTTCCCAAACATGCCCCGCAGAATTATAGCGATGTCGATATAAGGCATAAGTGACGTTATTTTGCTTGCTACTTAGGTAAATAGGGGTGTGTCCCTTAGAGCGTTCGTGGTGGACTTGCTGGTAGTCTTTGTCTGTTAGAAGTCCTTGGATTTTAAAAGTGGTTGTCTTCATCCAGTCGTCTTTTTTGGCTAAAGAAGCAGCTTCAAAGAGCATTTGCCAAGCCTTTGCTTCGAGTAGTTTTAAGCGATACTCTGGAGTATGATGGTAAGCTTCTCGGTATGTTGTGGCACTTTTTGTAACTATTTCGCTGATGCTAGCAAAATGACTTTCTATTTCTTCTTGTCGTTTTCTTTTTTTTGTACTGTCTTCTACTTTTTTGTGGTGTTCGGCTGATTGGTGGTAGAAGTTTTTCAGTTTTTCTTGGTGTTCCACAGAATCTAGGGCTTGGCTGGCCTTTTTTTCATGAAAAGAAGCTTGTTGGATATGAAGATACTGACTCCAGCTTACCAATGCCAGGCAAATGGAGACAAACATTGCGGTAGCTAGTAGAGCTTCTTTCCGGTAAATAAAAAAGAAACGGCGGGTTTTGTCTGTCACTTTGTAGTCGAAAGCTTGGACTTTTTCCCCTTCCAGCCAGCGAGCGACATCTTTGGCTAATTCAAGGGCCGAAGGATATCTATCTTGAGGGTTAAGGGCTAAAGCTTTGTGAATAATGCTTACAAGTTCTTTTGAGATGGGACCAAAAACTCCTTTGGCCGGGACTTTCTCAATTTTTCCCCGAGCGACCTTGCCAATAATAACAAGAGCGAGTCGACCACTGACACATCGGTGTCCCACAGCCATTTCATAGAGGATAGCTCCAAGGGAGTAAACATCGGAAGGAAAACTCAATTCATCAATGAGGCCTTCAGCTTGTTCGGGAGACATATAGTGAGGTGTTCCCATGACCTTTCCTGTGATCGTTTTCATAGTGCCATTCTCTCGCACTGTCGATATTGAGTCTTCAGTAAAAACTTCTTGCCCTTGCCCAATTGCTTTGGCTAAACCCCAGTCCATTACTAGTACTTCGCCAAAATGACCGATCATGATATTGTCAGGCTTTAGGTCACGATGAATAACATTTTTAGAGTGAGCATAGTCTACCGCGTAGCAAATCTCTAAAAAAATACGAAGCATTCGGTGCAAAGACCACTCTTCTTTTTTTCCATTTTTAAGAGCTGTGATAATCTCTTGTAAGGATTGTCCTTTGATGTACTTCATGGCGAAATACGTGTGGCCGGAGTCATCTATTCCCATTTCGTGAATGGGAATGATATTCGGGTGTTCGAGTTGTCCTGTGATTTGAGCTTCTTCAATAAATCTTTGGTAAGTCTCTTTTTTTTGGCTTCCCAGAATAAGTTTCCGGGCAACATGGCGGCGGAGGTAATTGTCTTTGTATAAAAGAACTTTTCCCATTCCTCCTCGGCCAATCTCTTTGACAAACCTGTACTTTGAGTCACCTTCATCAGGAGAAACCTCTTCGGAATCATCTTCGTTGTGAACCTCAACTCCTAGGCTGGCATTATCTAGAAGAGTTTTTTCTGCTTTACAGAAAACAATAGATTGAGCGTTATTAGAGAGATTGTCTTCATTAGAAATACTGTTTTCATTAGCAATACAGTCTTCATTATCATGAGAATTAGAGCTATCGTTTGGTAGAGTGGGGGCGTTTGTAGAGATTTTGTCATTACTTTGACTAGGAGGATTAAGAGCTTCTTTCTCAATAAAAATGGCGGCTTGAGGTTTTGTTAAACAGAGTAGGCAAATAGAATTTGTCTGGCTTACTTCTGCTATATATTCACTGCCACATATAGAACATGTTAAAGGAGGTTCTGTCGTCATAGTATATCTCTCAAAGAAGAAAGCTAATCTCTACTTGTCTTTTGATATTTAGTAGACATAGATGAAAATATTGCACGTACAAATATTATTTTGTGCTTATCGGTGACCCATGGTATCGTTCGCCTTGGCTCACTTTACTCTGGGCTACTCATATATAACACCTTTGGTGTATGGAACTTTGGGGAAACGTTCTTTTTTAGAGTACGCCAGGTTTTCTAACTCTCCAACCACACAAACCGTTAGAGTTAGAATTCTTAAATTTTTCGATTTTGGGTTTTGGATTTTTCCCCTGAAGTAGGAGGAGAACACTCCCTACATTAGACCAAACATTTTTCCAATGAACATTAAATAGCAAAGTAAAAGGATTATCCCTTCCATTCGAGTTATTTTTTTGTCCATGACAATAATCAAAAAGAGGAAGTAGGTGAATATCATGAAAGGAAGAGCAAACTCCTCTATTGTTCGAGGAACAATGATTCCTTTTACAGTGTAGTCGGTAGCGTTGGCAAAAAATCCCGTAATGCCTACTACTGCGAATACATTGAAAATATTTGAGCCAGCGATATTGCCAAAAGCCATATCTATTTGTCCACGCCGAACAGCAGTTACAGAGACCATCAACTCAGGTAGGCTTGTTCCTATCGAAACGGCACTAATGGCGATGATTTCTTTTGCTATTTCTAGTGTTTGGGAAATCTGAATAACGGAGTCTATGGTATATTTTGCTCCTAGAAAAATTCCGATAGCGCTACCAACAAGTACGGCGGGAACATGCCATGGGAGGGGTTCACGGGCTGGAACACTCTTTTGCTTTTTGGTTGTGGCAATTTTCTTTTTTTGTTTTGTCTTGGGAGATTTTTTATCGCTCTGGGTGGTGCCTTTTTTCTCTTTCTTTTCTTTCTTTTCGTCGTCATCTTCCTGGAGAGCAAAAACGTAGGCAATGTAAACAACTCCTCCCAAAATGAGGATAACAGATTCTCCCATAGTGATGTAGCGGTCTTGTTTAAATGTCGGCCAAATAGCAAAGCAGAGCATCATTCCGGAAGCAAAAAACATGGGGAGGTCACTATGAAAGATATCCCACTTTATTTCCATAGACTTAACAAAGAGAGCAGAAATACCTAAGATAAATAAAATGTTGGCAATATTCGAACCAATAACACTTCCCAATACGATTTCAGAAGAGTTTTCTGTCACCGCAATTAGCGAGGTGACTAATTCAGGAAGACTAGTTCCTAGAGCAACAATGGTAGCCCCTATCACAAAAGCAGGAATTCCGAACCATTTTCCAATCGCTTCCGCTGAATTAACAAAGTAATCGGAAGATTTAATCAGAATAGCAAGTGCTCCGAGGAATATAAGACATTGAGAAACAAGCATGTATTGTACCTATCGCAAAACAGTTATGCGCCCTTCTACTCGAGGATTAATGTTTTTTGTACGAAGTAAATAGTTTTTGACAATCTCTATAAAGAGTTTTTGAGAAGAGAAACTGACAGGCTTGTCCTTGAACATTAAAAAATCATCACCTCCAGAGGCAAGGTAATCGACAGTGACTACCTTGTATGTTCTGTTTTCGTCTAATGGTTCTCCTTGGACAAAAACATCTTTTACTCGGTAGAACTGTTCGGCCATAGGATCAAAAGAGAAAGAGATCCCTCCCACCTGTAAAAAAGAACCGGAAAGTTCTTGGTAGCGAGCAACAGAGTTTTCTAAAGCTTCTCGCAAGACAGACCCTGTTAGGGAAATTTCTACAAGGTAATTCTTATAAGGAAGTACATCTGAAACCATGCCATAGGTGATTTCTCCCGCAGGTAAGGAAGATCGAATTCCCCCGCTGTTAAAAAGAGAAATCTGAGCATCTGGACGTTTATAGAGCATAATATCTGTAATCAAGTTACCTATTTTGGCTTCCTCTTGGCGGATTTTTCCATAGTCGGCGGATAAAAGAGTTTGAGATTGGCAAAGAACTTCACTTCTTTCTTGTTCGTCTTTTTGCCAGTTCTTAATCAGAAGAAGGGCTGTTTTATCAGGCTTTAAGCTTTGAAGCTCTAGTTCTTCCGGGCTTACTTCAAAGAAAAGATTGTCGATTACCCTGAAATTCTCGGTATCTCGATAAAGGAAAACTTTGCCTAGCTCTACACCTTTTTTTTGGGAAGTTCGCACAACCATGACAGAATCAAAAGACTCGACTCTTGATTTCAAAGTTCGATTGTAGCGGCTAATAATAAGGTCAATTTGAGGAAATTCCTCCGCTATTTTCCTGTCTTTACCATAACGAAAATCTGTTAAAAGAGTGATTACATCCGCTTGTTTTTGTACTTCGGGGAGAATTTTTCTTAGCTCTCCTGAGGGGTCTTTAAAGACTAAGTCTTTCACAAATTGAGGAGCTACTTCGGTGGCCGCTTTTTGATGAATTAAACCAATCACTGCGACTTTGATTCCTCCTAGCTCATAAATAGCATAAGGAGAAAATACTCTCTTGTCTCCTTGATACAGGTTAGCACTAAGTACATCAAATTGGGCTTTGGATAATTTTTCTTTGAGTTTCTCTATTCCGTAGTTAAGCTCAAATACTCCTACCGCAGTAGCCTTTAAACCCATTAAATTTAATGCTTCTATGGCAGGACGCCGATCGTTGATGTCTCCCGGTAAAAAATTTCCTGTGGAATAGAGGAAAGTTGCCTTATTTTGGTGTTTTTTCACCAAGGAGATTAGGTTTTCTAATCCTCCTAGAGGAGATGTTTTTTCTTTGTCAGAATCAGCGTAGACAGGTAAAAAATTAGCTTCCCAAGAACTAAAGTGTAAAAAACTTATTTCATCGAAAGGTTTTTTGTCTTCTGCTTTTGGCTCTGTTAGAGAGGAGGAGTTTTCTTTGGAAGAGAGTATTTCTGGACTAGTGGAAGACTCTTTAGATTTTATTTCTTCATTTTCTTGTCTTAAGGGAAAAGTCTTTTCTTCCTCCGCCTGGGGAGAAGCAGTTATCTTTTTTTGAGGAGAGAGAGTTTCTAGTTGACAAGCTCCTAGAAATAAGAAAAAAGCTGTCATACTGAAGATAGATAACAGCTTTTTTTTCTTCTTTTGTCTATTCTGATAAAACAAAGTTTCCATGTTTATCTTTCGCTTAACATTTCCTTTAAATTTTTACCACATTTGAGATTTTTTACATATTTTTCTATCTTTGCCCTTACGGCAATGATATCCGTCCTTTGCAGTCGCTTTTGGAAGTTGTAAATAGCTCTCTTTTCACTTAGACTAAGATAACAATCTCGTACAGTTTGGATTAATATTTTTTCGTAAGCAGCAACGAATTGTGTGTACTCCATATTTTTCTCGACTTTGTCTAGGAAAATACTTTGAGGGTATTTTTCTAGAAAAGTTTGCCACTCTTTTAGTATTCCACTTTGATTAGGTCTTTTTTGGGCTAAAACATAAAAGTCTTTGGCCTGAAGAGCTTCGGTTTTGTTTAGAAGCCAGCGAAGTTTCCAAACAGGCTCTTTGGCATCAGGAGCATCGCTCATAATAGAGACTAAAAAACGGTAAAGTTTTGTTTTGTCCTCATCTGATATTTTTTCCAGCTTTTCTCGATCGCTTTCCCAGAGAAGGCGAATTTGCTCTAGTAGATCGCTGCTCGAATCGATGGAAGCTAAATGAAAAAGGAGTCGGTCGATATCTATGGCATTGAGGTCATTGAGTAAATATATTTGATTTACTTGAATTTGAGCATAGTAATAACCAAAACGCAAGAGAATTGTCTTGGCTTCAGGAGGAATTTGCATAAAACCATGAAGGCGATATTTTTGTAGTTTATATTGATAGTTGTATGAAGGTAGATCTTCGTCATCGACTAATATCTCTAAGGCATAATCATGGTTTTGCAACTTTAAAGAAAAGTAATCCAAGGTAAAGAGAATTTCCTTCAATGGTTGCAGAGGAAACTTAATTTGCCAAGTTTCGTTTCCTGGTGGGATGAGAATTTCTTCTTCTATTTTCTGGTAGTTTTTGAATCGAACCTTAAGTTTATGTTTACCTGGACGATAAACAGAAGATTCATTTAACTCGGCATTGTTCACTAAAAAAGAGATAGGGGCTTCCCATTTTCCCGTGGCTGAATTCATAATTTTTGAGTGAATTTTTCTGGGCCGAGCAATGAAGTTGACCAGAAAAGGAACTTCTTTTAAATCGACAGGAATATCCATCTGCATGTTGTTTTCTTGACAAACGTAACCTGGTAAACGAGCTAAGACTCGATAAGTACCAGGATAAACAGAAGTGTTTTCATTTAAGCTTATTTTTTTATTATCGCTTGTTTTTAGAACGACCCTAGGCAAAGAGTAGTCTTTGGGGAGAGGATAGTCATAAGTTAGGCCTAGCTGGAGATTGACATTTTCTCGTTTAAGGGGAGGATTTTGTGTATTTGTCAAATTGGTTTTATCAGGTTCTAGAGAAGTTTCTTCATGGAAAAAAACATCAAAAAATATAATCGCAAACAATAAACCTGTAAAAATTCCGATGACCCAGTAGAGCACTTTTTTGTAACGATCGAGAACTTCTTTTTCTGTTCGATCGGCTCTTTCCCCTTCTACCGTTTGTAGATTCTGAATATAAGCTTTTTCTTCGGCGGAAGTTCCATCATAGTTGACAGGAGGGAGTGGAAAGGAAACGCTTTCACTGTGACGCACAGCAAAAACACGACCAGAAACAGAAGTAGCTATCTCTAACTCAACACTATCTAAGGCGGCAATAAGAGCTTCATCAGAAGAAAAGCGCTGCTCCATGGATTTAGCAGTCATTGTATTCACGAGCCACTCTAGACTAGCACTGATCTCTTGTTTCATTGATTGGGCCAAAGGAACGGGAGGCCCACTCATTGCTTTCATTAAAGAAATAAGATTGTTAGCTCGGTAAGGAAGAACTCCAGAAATCATTTCGTAGAGTACGATTCCTAAGGAATATTGGTCGGCTCTTTCGTCTATTCCAGGAAAACCAGTTTGCCCTGGTTCCCAATCTTCAAACCAGTTCAGTTGTTCGGGAGCAGCATAAACGAGTGTCCCCATAATGGCATCCGTTTGAGTTATATTTGGGCCGCCTCGAAGTTTAGCAATACCAAAATCGGCTACTTTCAAACTACCATAGTTTTTATTAAATAAGAGGTTATCTGGTTTGATGTCTCGATGGATGTAGCCTTGATCGTGAGCATAGGATAAGGCTTCGGTCACTTGCCGAATTAACCTAATTGCCTTTGCCACAGGAAATCTTTTTTTATTTTTAAGGTAAGTCCTAAGAGAGCCTCCCTCCATCATTTCCATAATGTAATAAAGATTAGGCGGATCACCGAATTTTCCTCTATGATGAATCATCACAATATTGGGGTGAGAAATCGCCGCCATGGAATTGATTTCTTGCTCAAAACGGAACAAATCTTTTGGGTGTATATTATTGATAGGAAGGACTTTAACTGCGACCTGTCGATTCAAGGAAAGTTGGATGGCTGAGAAAACAGACCCCATCCCTCCTTGTCCTAGAAATGAGACTACCTTGTAGTCTTCTGCCACAATTCGCCCAATCATGGGATGTTCTTCGCCCATTGATCTCCGGTACCTCTTGTTGGGGAAATTTTTTTTATTGGAAGCCCCTAAAAAAACTTGCTATTATATAGCCCGTTATAACAACATCTTTCCTCTTCCCTCATCTCTTTCTCTACATCTCATTATCCACAAAGCTAGAAAAATAGGGGAAAGGGACAAAGATAGTCTTGATAAAACACAGGATGCTTCCTACTTTAGACATGTTTAATCTATATTAATAGGTATTTTTTATCAAGCTATTTTTCCAAAGTTTGAAAGAGAAACAAAGTTTCGCAAATTTTAGTAAATTAAACGGAGGTTAGCGCTTTCTCTCACCCTGATATATATTCTCCTCGAGTATTCTAAGTAAATTTAGACTTCTCATGAGATAAAAAGCGCAAAATTATTTATGAAGATACACGAATACCAAGCTAAAGAAATTTTAGCTCAGTTCAATGTTCCTGTCCAAAAGGGAATTGTGGCTCACACTGCCTCTGAGGTAGAAGCCGCCTTTACTGAACTAGGTGAACCATTGGCGGTTGTTAAGGCCCAAGTTCATGCTGGTGGACGCGGTAAAGGAGGAGGAGTTAAACTTGTCAAGTCAGCTACAGAAGCAAAAGAAGTTGCTGAGCGGATTCTGGCGAATGCTCTTATCACTCCTCAAACTGGTCCAGAAGGGGTTCCCGTAAAAAAACTTCTTGTATGTCCAGGACTAGACATAGCAAAAGAATACTACGTCGGTTTAGTTGTCGATCGCACCTTGGGCCCTGTTTTGATGGCTTCTTCTGAAGGTGGAGTTGAAATTGAAGAAGTTGCTGCAAAAACTCCCGAAAAAATTCTAAAAGAGCCCATTGATCCACAGGCCGGTCTTCTCCCTTTCCAAGGACGCCGACTAGCTTACAAACTAGGATTTTCTGGTAAGAAAGCCGAAGAAGTTTGCCGCGTTATGCAAGGGATTGCAGCTGCTTTCTTGAAATACGATGGCTGCCTTATGGAAATTAATCCTTTGGTCGAAACCAAACAAGGCGACATCATTGCTCTTGATGCCAAGATTGAATTCGACGACAATGCCTCATTTCGCCATAGTATCTATGCCGAAATGCGCGATACGACCGAAGAAAACGAAATGGAAATTCGCGCTGCTCAGCACCAGCTTTCCTACATTAAGCTTGATGGTAACATCGGCTGTATGGTGAACGGAGCGGGCTTAGCCATGGGAACCATGGATATAATCAAGTACGCAGGTGGTGAACCCGCGAACTTTCTGGACGTAGGAGGAGGGGTTAGTCGAGAACGTGTGACCGAAGCTTTCAAGATTGTTCTTTCTGATCCGAAAGTCAAAGCAGTACTCATCAATATTTTTGGTGGTATTGTCCGTTGTGACGTGGTCGCCCAAGGAGTTGTTGATGCTGTTAATGAAATCCACCTAAATGTTCCTTTGGTAGTTCGTCTCGAAGGGACTAACGTAAAAGAGGGACGCGAGATTTTAGACAACTCAGGTATGACTATTATCACGGCTAACGGAATGCAAGAAGCGGCCGATAAGATAGTAGCAGCGGCAGCGGCGAATCAGAAAGGAGATAGTTAATGAGCATCTTAGTAAATAAAAACTCTCGAGTGATTTGCCAAGGTCTAGGAAGAGCAGGAAAACTCCACTCTTCTCATTGTATTGCTTACGGAACTCAAATTGTAGGCGGGGTCAAGCCGGGACATGGTGGCACTACTTTCGCGGTAGATGCTGGCGATGGAAAAAGCTATGATCCTGTGCCGATTTTCAATACAGTCTCTGATGCTGTTGAAGCAACTCAGGCCAATGTTTCCATGATCTATGTTCCTGCTCCTGGAGCGGCTGATGCGGTGATGGAAGCTGCCGAGGCAGGAATTAAAGTCATCATTTGTATCACCGAAGGAGTACCTACTCTGGATATGGCCCGTGTGGTAAATTACGTCAAAGCTAAAGGAGCTCGCCTAATAGGTCCAAACTGTCCTGGAATCATTACTCCTGGAGAATGTAAAATCGGAATTATGCCTGGATACATCCATAATCCAGGAAAAATCGGGGTTATTTCTCGTAGTGGAACCCTTACCTATGAAGCGGTTTGGCAACTGACCAATGAAGGCTTAGGTCAATCGACTTGTGTTGGAATTGGAGGAGACCCGATCATTGGAACCTCTTTTATCGACCTCTTGGAAGACTTCAACAAAGATCCTGATACCGAAGGGGTCGTTATGATTGGAGAAATCGGAGGCGAGGGAGAGCAAGAAGCTGCTCGTTACATCAAGGAACACTTCACTAAGCCAGTGGTTTCTTTTATTGTAGGGCGAACAGCTCCTCCTGGTAAGAGAATGGGACACGCTGGAGCAATTATCTCTGGCGGTAAAGGTACCGCTGAAGAAAAAGTGGCCTGTCTTAAAGAGTGCGGCGTAGTTGTTGCCGAAAGTCCAGCTGTCATTGGTAAAACAATGAAAGATCTTTTGGCTAGCCGTAGCTAACTATTGATTTAGCTGCAGTTTTAGATTACTTGGCATAGGAGTCTCCTCTTTTTTGAGGAGGCACCTATGCCAAATGTCTTTTGATTAAATGAAGCAAAAATAAAGCAAAAATAAAGCAAAAATAAAATAGAATATAGAAACAAGCCTTCGCCACCTTCTTTTATAAGAGATTTTCTCATGAATCGACAGTTTATCCTCTTGCTTTTGCTCCCAATTTTTTTTCTGGGGGGATGTCAAAGCACATCAGAAATAGATGTTTGGCCCCTTGTCTACTACGAGCATGACGAGAAGGAATCCACTACTCATCTAGATATTTTGACCAATTTTTACTCCTACACTAGTACCCCTGATGAAAAAACTCACGCTTTCCGACCTTTTTTTGTCGGAGAATTTCCTCAAAACAAAGATGAGCTAAGACTCATGTTTTTGTGGCCTTTCATCTACTATCAAAATAAACCAGATGAAGCTAAAATATGGATTATCCCTTTTTACTACTCGAAAGACAAAACTTGGCCCGAGCTAGGGGAGCGAGATTTTGATTGGTTCTTTCTTCCTTTTTTTACCTTCGGAGGAACAGACACCAAGGAGGGGCCTTACCTCTTTATGGGATTCTGGGGAAATATCAAAGGTCTCTTTGCCATGGATGAAATCGAAGGAAAGCCTTTTCCTTTTTATATGACCTTCCGAGATGGCGATTACAAGAGTAAAGCCTACATGTGGCCGTTTTTTCGTTTTGGCGAAGGGGGCGGGAAAAAATTTAGCTTCTATGCTTTTATGTACAGTAACTATGAAAAAGAAGGAAAATTTCGTCGGCGAAGCTATGTCTGGCCTTTTATTCATTATAACTTAGAGCAACTCGACAAGAAACATCCTGTCACAGAGTTTATGTTTTTTCCTTTTTATGGGCAATCCACCAGCGAAGTATCGACGGCCCGCTCTTTTCTTTGGCCTTTCTTTTCTTACTCGATTCATGAGCCAAACAACTACCGCGAATACAATATGCCTTGGCCTTTCTTTAAGTACCGAACAGGAGCAGGCCAAGAGGAATTTAGAGCCTGGCCTTTATATTGGACAATCGATAAAGACCTCGGAAATAATATTTGGGAAAAAGACCGTATTTATATGTGGCCCTTCTTTTGGCATTCAAAAAGTGAATACCCTAGTTATAGCAAAGAGAGCCTTTACATTCTTCCTTTTTACTGGAGCCATTTTCGTCAAGGTAAAGAAGAAGGAGCTAAGCCCACTCGACGCACTAAAATTTGGCCTTTCTATGAATACAGTGAAGACGAAGATGGGTCAACGAGACAAAGAGCTCTTAGCCTTTTTTGGTTTGAAGACTATATGCCCGAAGGTTTTGAAAAAGCCTGGGTTCCTCTCTTTACTCTTTTTGATTACAACAAAGGAGAAGGAGATAACCGAGATTTTACCTTTCTGGGACCTTTCTATAAATACCGAGCCAAAAAAGATTCTCTTTACCACCGAGTGCTCTTCTTTTCCTATAAAAACGTTCATAAACCAGATAAAGATATGAGCCGTTTTTCCGTACTCGGAGGATTATTTGAGTACAAACATGAAGATGGCGAAAGCGGGTTACGCTTTTTTTACCTACCCCATTTAAGCTGGGGAGATAAAAAAGAATATCCCAAGTCGACCCCTAACGAAAAGTCTGTTTCTGATAGCAAAAAACCATAGTGAGAAGAAAATATGTCTTTCATTTCAGCAATCGGTAGCCGTGTTATTCAGTCGTGCGAAAAAACAGGCTACGCGGTGAATCTATTCATTCAAACGATCTACTGGCTAAAAGCCATAAGGTACCGAGCCCGATCTATTTTAGAGCAAATGTTCGTTTGTGGGGTACAAACCTTTAGCGTAACTATCATTGTGGGTATTTTTACCGGAATGATTCTCGCTCTACAAACAGGAATCACTTTGAAAGATTACCACCTAGAGCACTTGATCGGGGTAGTTATTCTAGAAACTCTCTGCCGAGAACTGGGTCCTTTTATGACCGCTTTTATTCTCGCCGGAAGAGCAGGATCTGCTATGGCTGCAGAAATTGGCACGATGAAAGTTTCTGAAGAGATTGATGCCCTAGAAGTTATGTCAATTAACCCTGTAAGCTTTCTCGTTATGCCCCGAGTCATTGCCCTAGCTCTCTTTGCTCCGATCCTAACTGCCTACGTTAATATCGTCGGCCTGATCGGAGGGTCCATTGTCGCAAACTACCAAATCGGAGTAGACTTCTCCGTTTACTTCCGAGAGATTCTCAACCAAATGCAAGTTTCTTCCTTTAAGCTAGTTTTTGCGGGCTTATTCAAAGGCTGGGTCTTTGGTATGGTCATTGCTATTGTCAGTTGTGCCAACGGACTAAAGGCAAAAGATGGAGCCGCGGGAGTGGGAATTGCGACAAGACAAAGCGTAGTTGACGCTTTTCTTTTGATCCTGATCTTTAACTACTTTATGTCCAATGTAATCGAAAAGGTTTTCTAGGGCGTGTGTCCTCATTCAGCTTTTTTGCAATGTTTTGGACGATTAGATGTATAGTTTTTGGTTCTAGTTTTTTAGCAACATACGTGGTGGGCTGAATGAGAACACACGCCCTAACGGGCGTAAAATCCAAGATTGGAAAATTGAAATAAACTTCAGGGACTAAATTATGATCAAACTGGAAAATCTCTTTCTTAAACTGGGCGGCCGGCAAATCCTTAGCGGTATGAATCTTCATGTTAGGGAGGGAGAAACCTATGTTATTATTGGGCGTAGTGGAACCGGAAAAAGCGTTACCCTCAAAAATATCATGGGTTTGATGTCTCCAGATGAAGGAAATATAGAGGTCATGGGACAATCTCTCAACACTCTAGACCATAACGGTTTCTACGAATTAAGACGCAAGATGGGTGTCCTCTTCCAAAGCGGAGCCCTCCTGAACTGGCTCTCCGTCGGGCAAAACGTCGCCCTTCCACTCAAAGAGCACAACCATAAGCTCACCTCCGCCGAAGCCAATGAAATCGTTCGCGAAAAATTAGCGCTTGTGGGTCTAGAAGGCGTCGAAGAGCACATGCCATCAGAAATCTCTGGAGGAATGAAAAAACGCGTAGGGCTAGCTCGGGCTATCGTCCATAACCCCCAAGTAATCCTTTACGACGAGCCCACCAGCGGACTAGACCCCGTCATGAGCAACCAAATCAATGATCTCATCACCTCACTCCAAAAGAAACTAGGAGTGACCTCGATTTGCGTAACCCATGACATGCACTCAGCCTACCGCATTGCCGACAGAATCGGCATGATGCACGGCGGACAAATCATCGAAGAAGGAACCCCCGATGATATCCGAAGCACCCAAAACCCCTACGTCCGGCAGTTTATTGAAGGACACACAGAAGGACCTTTGACTGCGAATTCAGCCTAGCGATTTACACAAAAGGTAAGGACCTCAGCTTGCTCTAATCGAGCAAACTCAACAAGTCTCATAACTACCTCAAAAAAAATCGCAAAAAAATGAAGAAAAAAACGAAAAAAGGCTTGCAATTTTTCAAAAAAAAGGTATATATAAGTACGTAGAAAATAAATATATATTCCCTGGTAGCTCAACGGTAGAGCGGGTGGCTGTTAACCACTAGGTTATTGGTTCGAATCCAGTCCAGGGAGATATTCAGGCTGTAGCCCTTATAATAAAAGAGCTTCAGCCTTTTTTTATGCAAAAAACTCCATTCCGGTATTTTCAATCGCTTAGGGTTACGATAATTTTTTTCGGAAATAAATCTACTTTTTTGATCAAAATGTGAGCTAGCTTTTCGTGAATTTCGCCCACTTGCCTATATCTTTCTGTCATAGTCCAAACTATATCTAGAATTTCCATAGCAGAGATCCCTTCCTTTAGTACCAATGAAGTAAAGTCTTTTTTTCTTTCTTCTAAAGGAGCTCCTTGCTGGAGCATTTTTCGAATGGTAAAGAGAAAAAACTTCTTAATCCAAGGTTTCTCTAAATAATGAGGAAGACCACAATTCTTTCGTATCCTATTACTTTGGATTTCTTCTTCAATGTTCTCTAAGCTTTTTTTCTTTAACTCAGCATCTTCCTTTAATTTTGTTGCAACATCCTGAGTAAAGTCATCTAAAAGCCCTTTCTGATCCATCATTCTTAACATTTGTAAAGTTACCATGCTTTCTAAATCTTCTGCGGGAATATTAGCAGAGTGCGGACAGTCAAAAACTCTTTTTTTAGGAGGATGCCGATAATAGAAATATAGTTTTTTGCCCTGAAAACCGGTTCCTGAACCATTTTCTAAAGTAACTCCGCAATGAGAACATCTTACTAAACCTGTTAAAAGGTAAGTATGTTTTTCTCCTCCTTCTTTCTGAGGAACGTGTTGTTTGTCTAACATTTTCTGAACACTATGCCACGTCTCCTTTTCTATAATTGCATCCCAAATAGCAGGCACCATTTTTCCTCCTACACTCTTAATTCCTATGTAAGCAGGATTTCGCAAAACGTATAAAACCTTGCTCTTACTCCAAGGCCCTGCTTTTCTTAATTTGCCTTCTCTGCTTGTAAATGCCCTCGTTTTAAAACCTTGTTTTGTTAACCAGCTTGCCACTCGGCAATAAGATTTCCATTCGAGGTATCGAGAAAACATTAAGCGAATTAACTTTGCCTCCTTTTCATCGATATTCAAATGCCCTTTTTGTTTAGGATCGGGACGATACCCATAGATGTAGCCCCCATTAAATAAACCTCTCCGAGAACGAGATTCCATATTGACAGAAGTCCTCATAGAGGTCTGCTCTCTTTCCACTTGAGCTAAAACACTGTAAACGTGCAATAAAGAACGTCCTTTTGCTGTCCCAGTACCCATCCCCCCATCCAAGCATAAAAACTCGACTCCATACTTATCACACAAAGCCAAAAATTTTTCGAAGAGAACCACAGAGCGGCTAATTCGAGAAACCTCCGTACAGAGAACCTTGTCAAAAAGACCATGCTTAATTCCCTCAACTAAATCTTGGTAGCCCGTCCGATCCTCCTTCATTCCAGAAACGCCCTTGTCTTCGAAAGTCGCATAAATTGAGTTTTCCTGGTCACTAACATACCCCTTCAATCGTTCGAACTGCGAAGAAATAGACGCATAACGACCTCCTTGTTTAGCAGTGCTTACTCGAGCGTACAAGCCATAGCGGATTTGATGCTGTTCCATCTTTCTTCCCCTTTAATTTTTTTGTACAGTTTATTTGCCCAACGTAAAGCTAAAGTCTCTTGCTTGTATTCCCAGTTTTCAGGCAAGACAACTTCTACTTCATAATCATCTAGAGAACGGGATTTTGGTTTATAGCTATAATCCATGAACTCATCTCCTTAAAAATTAGACATTAGAAAATACATTTTATCTTATGATCAGACAAAATAGACCTACGTAAGTTATCCGTATTTTTTGGATAAAAAAATATAAAAAGATCTTATATATTATTATAATAACTTATGAATTGTTCTTGTCCAGCTTTTATTTATTTTTTCTTGAAAATAAATAACCTTAGAAATATCATGACAACCTATAAGTTATTATTTGTGGAAAGGATATAAAAAATATGGTCAACGAAACTTTAGCCAAAAAATTAGGAAGTAAGCTTAAGCACCTATTGATTGAAAAAAAAATGAGCCAACGAGAACTAGCAAAACATTTAGATTGCACTCCCACATATATATCTAACCTAGTTAGGGGAGTACAAGTTCTACCGACCGAAGCACTATTTAAAATAGCCAGTCTTCTAGAAGTGGGTATATCCTATTTTGAAGTAAGAGAGGAATACCTGGAAGAAAAGGAAGTTTTTTCTAGAGAAGAGCTTATTGAGTTGAAAACTAAGGTAGATCATCTCTGGGAATATGCTGATGAGGAAGTTAAGGAGAAGTATTTGAAAGAGGGCTAGTTGTTTCTTGGAAATAAGTTGGAATCCAGATAGGGAAAATGTCATAATAAAATTTTGCGATATACTACAAGCAATATAACATCTGCATGTCATGAAATCTTGAATCATGCCAAATCAAAATCAACAATGGAAAGTAAATGACAAACTTCAAAGAAAAAGCGAACCTGATATGGGAAGTGGCCGACCTGTTAAGGGGTGATTATAAACAATCAGATTATGGCAAGGTCATTTTACCAATGACAGTATTACGTCGTTTGGATTGTGATCCGCAATGGTTTTGTCGATTACGGAGTGCGCTTTAAATGTGCTTTCTTCAAACCGGAATCGGGATTAAATCCTGATACAATATCCTTATACAACCAAAATCAGCTTAAGGTGACTCGTCAGGTTTATTACAGTGAAAAGAATAAAAACTCTGTTGACTTGGTTTTGTCACTGAATGGTTTGCCTGTGGCAACGCTTGAGCTTAAAAATCGTTTTACCGGACAAAGTATAGCCCATGCTAAAAAGCAGTACGCTACGACAAGAGATAATAGAGAGCTGTTGTTTACTTTTAAAAAAAGAGCCTTGGTACATTTTGTTGTGGATGATGAAGAAGTCTATATGACTACTCGGCTAGAAGGTAGTAAGACATATTGGTTGCCCTTTAATAAAGGCTATAACTATGGTGCGGGTAATCCTCCTAATCCGAAAGGCTATCGAACGGATTACTTATGGCAAAACATTCTAGCAAAAGATAGCTGGCTTGAGATTATCGGACGTTTTATCCATCTGCAAACCGAAGAATTTGATTTTGAGGGACGTACTCGAAAAAAAGAAAAATTGATTTTTCCCCGCTTTCATCAGTTAGACGTAGTGCGTAAAATAGCTACCCACGTTAAAAATGAAGGGGCGGGTCATAATTATCTGGTGCAACATTCCGCTGGTTCCGGAAAAAGTAATTCTATTGCTTGGCTTTCTTATCGGTTATCGAGTTTACACAATGAAGAGGATGAACGGATATTTGATAGTGTAGTTGTGGTGACAGACCGTCGTGTCCTGGATTCCCAACTGCAAAATACCATTTACCAGTTTGAGCATAAATCGGGCGTGGTACAGCGCATTGATAAGGATTCACAGCAGTTGGCAAATGCTATTGATGGCGGCTCGAATATTATTATTACCACCTTGCAAAAATTTCCCTTTGTGGTAGATAAAGTGAGGAGCCTACCTGACAGGAAATATGCGGTGATTATTGATGAGGCCCATAGTTCGCAGGGTGGTGAAGCCAGTAAAAAGATGAAAGAAGCCCTTTTGTCATCAGATGACCCTGATAACAGGATGGATCAACTTTGCGTAAAAGAACCTTTTCCGAAATACGGCGAGGATGACGGAGAAGTTGTTGATTCGCAGGAACTAGTAAACCGTTATGTGGAAAGATCTGCAGCAGCCCGTGGTCAACAACCGAACCTATCTTTCTTTGCCTTTACCGCGACACCAAAATATAAAACCTTGGAAGTGTTTGGTCATACTGATAATCAAGATAAACCGCAACCCTTTCATCTCTACTCTATGAGGCAGGCCATTGAAGAGGGCTTTATTTTGGATGTATTGCAGAACTACATCACTTATCAGCTCTATTTTAAGCTTTCGAAAGCCATCGAGGAAGATCCGAAAATCAATAAAAAGAAGGCGGCTCAGGCAATTGGGCGTTTTGTTTCTTTGCACCCGCATAATCTGGCTCAGAAGACAGAAATTATTATTGAGCATTTTCGCCAGGTGGTGGCTACCAAAATTGGGGGAAGAGCAAAAGCGATGTTGGTAACATCCTCAAGGCTCCATGCAAAACGTTATTTTGAAGAATTTAATCGTTATATCAAAGATAAAGGGTACGAGCAGAATATAAAAATACTGGTTGCCTTTTCAGGGAAGGTGGAAGGAGTTAGCGAACCGCAGTTGACCGGTTTTGGGGAAAAGGAATTGCCTAAGGTATTCGAAGGGGAAGATTATAAAATTTTGATTGTCGCGGATAAATACCAAACAGGTTTTGATCAGCCCTTGCTGCATACTTTGTACGTGGATAAATCATTATCAGGTGTTAAGGCTGTGCAGGCACTTTCCCGTTTGAATCGAACAGCACCTGGGAAAGAGGACACTTTTGTCTTGGATTTTAGAAATAAGAGAGAAGACATTTTTGATTCTTTTCAGCCTTATTATGAAATGACAATAGGAGGTGAAGGACCGGAACCCAATCATCTATATGATTTAAAGGCGAAACTGGATGAGCGGCAGGTATATTTATCTTCGGAAATAGATGCGTTCGCAAAAGTCTATTTCAACCCAGACACCCGAATGAACGCCCGAACACAATCTAAGCTCTACAGCTTTATAGATCCAGCGGTGGATCGTTATAAAAACATAGAAAGTGAGCCAGAAAAGGAGGAGTTCAAAAAAAGCTTACGCACTTGGACAAACTTATATTCCTTCCTTGCTCAGATAATGCCTTTCAGAGAACCTGAGTTTGAAAAGTTTTATGCTTACGCCAAACTACTACTGGTCAAGCTACCAAAACGAGATTTGGCCGAAAGTATGAAGCTTACAGATGAGGTCGCAATCGAGTACTACCGCCTACAAAAAATAAAAGATGGGGCAATGGACTTAATTTCTGGAGAAGAAGGAGAGTTAGAAGGATTGTCAGAAGCCGGTATGAAACGGGAAAAAGAAGAAAAAGCGACTTTGTCTGAAATCATTAACGTATTAAATGAACGTTTTGGGACAGAGTTTGAGGAAGCGGATAGATTATTCTTTGAACAGATAGAAACAGAACTCATGAATGATGAAACCTTGCAGACACAAGCTAAAGTCAATAAACTCGATACTTTTAAATATGCTTTTGAAGAAATGTTTATTGATAAACTAATTGATCGGATGGATCAAAACCAAGAAATTTTTGAAAAGATACTGGAAGACCAATCCTTCGGGGCACTGGTGAAAGAGCTAATGATGAAAAAAGTGTATGCCAGGCTGAATGAGGATATAAAGTAGGCCCACTATATCCTTAGTTTCTGAAAATATAAGCGGTCATTTTTATAGATTAACAACATTTTTTTCACTCTAAACTTTAGCAGCTAAATTTAGCATCACTCTTGCCGAAACAACTCGCAGCACTTGCTCTTCCAGTTGTTTCCTCGCAAGAGAATGGTACCATAATTAACATTCAATCCTATCAACCACTCCCAACAGCCAACGACCTTCAGGAAAACTTTCTAGGCTATGTCGTGAGATAAAATCCTTCCCTGATAGAAAATTCCCATAATCGCTCATTGGGTATTCGTACCCCTTTGACAATAACTAAGCCGAATGTGCAAGTTTAGAGACCTCCTACAATGTGATCTCACCTCCCACAAAACAAAGCTTCTCTTCGGCTCATTTAGAGTGATAAATTACTTTAAAAAGATGTGTTTTGGTTTTATTTTATAAAAAGAAATATGTCTGGGAAATGTTTCTTTTTTGTATTTCTTTTTTGTGGTTGATTTTGGTTTGTTCTTCCAGTAGAGTTTAAATTAGTAAAAGAATGTTTTACTTTACTTCGTTTTAGGAGATAAAAATGGAGAACTATACTCTACTTATTCACCCACCTTTCTTAAAGTACAACGCTGGTCCTCCGCTTGGACCTTGTTTGCTTATGCAAAAATGCCAAGAAGAAAACCTTCCTGTTCGGTATTTAGATCTGAACTTTGAAGCTCTTAAAAGGCTATGTCGAACTAGCTCTCGGTCATCTAAACTTTTATCTACTCCAATGGGAGATCATGCTAGAGACGATTTTCTTCTAGAAGAGGCTGAGTCTGATTTTTTTTCGGAACTTGGTTTTCTTAATGAGCAAATTCCAATTGAGCGGCTGAAACGTGCTCAGATAAATTTAGATGAAGTTGAAAACTTTGACAAAAGTGTCTCTTTTCCCGAACTAGAGATGTTACTCTCTCAAAATTATCCACCTAGAGCGGTTGCCTTTTCAGTGATGGTAGCCCGGCAAGTTATTTGGGTAATTTTTGCAGCTCAAAAAATTCGCCAGAAGTGGCCTCAAACAAAAATACTCCTAGGAGGGGCATACATGGGAATATTGGATTTTTTTGACGAGCAAGTAGGAGCAGAGCAGCAGAGTACTTGGTTGAGTTTAGTTGATTTAATTATGATTGGGCATGCTGAGGAATCTTTTGCCTGTTTTGCCCGTAAAATAGCTTTGGGAGAAGATATCGTATGGGGTAGGGTTGCAAAAGGGGATTGGAACTGGAATCCAGCTTCTTCTGGATTTACAGTAAGAGAGACAAGAGTATATCGTGAATTCTTCTCTACCTCTCGTCCTATGGTTCCTGTACAAACTTCAGTTGGTTGTAAGTGGGGGAAATGTAAATTTTGTACCTACCCAATAGTGGAACCCAAGTATGAGGTTAAATCTGTTGATCTAATACTTGGGCAGATGCTAGAACTAGCTTGCGAAATAGATGGTGTTTTAGTTATCAAAGATAGTTACGTAGAGAAAAAAAGACTATTGGAGATGGCAAACTTTATACAATGTAGAATTCCTTGGACGGCGTGTACAAGGCTTCCCGATGCTGCAATTCCTGGAATCATAGAAAAGGCTGTTAAAGGTGGTTTGCATACTCTAGAAATTGGACTTGAGACTATCGATCAAGGGTTAGGAAAAAAAATATTGAAACCCCAGTCTAAAAAACAACTCCATCTTGTCTGCAAAGAAGCCCAAAGAAATGAGTTAGTCTTAGTTTTGAATGTCATTTGGGGATTGCCAGGTCAAACCGAAGGTCAGGCAGAAAAAGATCGTTATTTTCTAAAAAACGATCTTCCGCTCCTTTACCCTGATCTTCATTTTCATTTAGAGGAAAATATTCTCGAATTAGAACGTGGGGCAGACTTTGCCAAAAATCCAGAAGAATACGGAATTACTCCAGAAATGTCATGGCCTTTTGCCGTAGAAATTGCCTACAACAGACCTACTTGGACTAAGCTCTTTTTAGAGAAGGAGTGTTTAGTGTGAAACCAAAGATCATTTTGTTTACAGGTCCCTCAGGAGCAGGAAAAACAACCCTGGTAAAGAAGCTATGTCAAGAACACAAGGGGTTTCAACCACTCTTGTCTTACACTACCCGACAAAAAAGAAAATCCGAACAAAATGGAGAAGACTATTGGTTTGTTTCCCAAGAATGTTTCACTCAACTTTTGAAAGAAAAAAAATTTATTGAATTTATACAACACAAAGATGGAACGTATTACGGAATGCCTTTTCCAGTTCTTGCAAAGGGTGCTCTTGCCTGGGTTGCTATAACTAGCTCCGAGGGTATTTTTAAGCTCAGTAAGATTTTGCAAGACAGATTTCAAGTGATAGTTGTTTTAGTTGACGCTCCTGATAAGGAGTTAAGAGCCAGGATAAAGAAACGAGGAGACAATTTTTTCGAAATGGAAAAGAGAGCTACTCTTTGGGAGAAAGAGCGTTCGACCAAAAGTATAGCTGACTTAGTCATCGGACAATCGCAATTGGAAGTAGAAATTCAAAAAGTTTTAGAGTTACTTTACGAATAAGCATAGGGGCGTTTTCGCTCCCTTTTTATGAGGTAAATTAAATGGAATATTATGTCAACGATCCTCTGTGGAGAGAAAGTTGGAAAAGTTTTTGGGATAAAAAACTTTCTAAAAAAGGTTTTGCTCTTAGCCTATCAAAAAAACTTGGTTTACCGAGAGGTAGCGTTCAGTCTGCTTTGGCGAATTTCAAAAAAGGAGAGAGCTTAGCCCGAATTCGTTATTTTCTTGAAAAACCTAAACATTTAGAAGCTTTCCTAGATACCTTAGAAATTTCGTTTCATGATTTAGAGGAGTGGAAAAGGAAAATTTATGAAAATGCCCAAGCTCCTGCTGCCGAATCTCAGCTATACCCATACTTTGATATTGAGTTAAAAGATATCGAAGACGGTTGGATTGAACCAGTTTTTCAAAAATTAAATTCTCATACGCCCAAGCATCTCAGTGAGATACTTTATGAACTAAAAGAAGATAAAAAAATTAACCTAATTCAGTCCACCATAGGAAAAACTAGATTTTTGGAACACTTAAGAAGCTCTTATCGTGACGACGAAGTAGAATATGTTTATATCAGTGAGCTAAGTGCTCTTGATAATGTGAATACAGAGCAAAAAACAGTTTGGATGCTGGATAGTGACCAAGCGGAGTTGAGAACTCCTGTAGTCAATAAACTTAAAAAGGAGAGTAATAATTTTTCACGGAAAATCTCTCTTCTGATTATGATAGATCAAAAAGAAAACCTGGAACAGGTTTGTGACGAGCTAGGTTTGAAGTCAGAAACCAAAAGTTGGAGTTTTAGATTGATTGATACATGGCTCCAACTTAAAAAAGAAGTAAATTTTTGGCAGATGGAAGTTGTCATAAACAAAAAAACAGCACAAAGCGTTTTGGAAAACTTAAAGAAACATCTTGTTAAATCAAAAGAAAGAAACAAATTAGATCAAATAAAAAAGCTGATAGAAAAATATACTGCTAGGAGGGAAGAAGAAATGCTCCCTGCTTGGTGCAATCGATTAGGAGTGTATTGCTATATTATCCGAATTTTATTGGATAGTGATGAAGAATCGAACATTTCTAACTACAGTTGGAAATCGTTGTTCTCAGACCTTCTTTGCCTAAAAATATCTCAGCTACTTCCTCAAAGTCTCCTAGAGAAAAAGGAACGAATAAAACCAGTGTTATCTTTATTTGCAGCTCTTTGGATAAAGAAAAGTTTAGAGATAAATCATGAGAACTCTCGTCGGTATTCAAACTCTATTCTCGTGTATCCTACAAAAAAAATCTTTGAAGAGCTCTGGAAAGAAATTTTAGAAAGTCACGAGTACTCTTTAACCTCTCCAACCGTTCGGGATTTATGGAAACAGCTAGATAGTTCGGAATGTAGTATTGAGAAACTAAGAGAAAGTCTTTTTCTTTGGAAGTATATGCCTATAGAGAAACTTACTCAAGCTATCTTAGATTTTCCTATATGGCACCAAGAAAATTATCCTTCAGGAGAAGAGTGTAATAAGGTTTTAAGAGTGTGGTTTTCTCATACGCTAAAAACAGCTCATTTTCAGTCTTTAAAAGAGCTTTTTCCTGCTTTAATATACCACAATTATGATGCTATACTCGATAGTCATCTGGCTCTCCAATACTTTATTCAAAGCTCTCCCAAGTTGATTACTAAATTTCCTTTTCACAAGGATATTCTTCCCTTGCCTCCACTTGAAAAACACACGTATACTCTCACCATAGCTGGGGTTAGTGATGTCGTTGAGAAACAAGATTTGCTAGAAGCATGGGAGTATATTTTTCGATGGTGGGATAAAGTAAAGCAACCGATTATTAGACCAGACTACTTCGACAATTCAGCAAAAGAAAGTTTTCCTGGAGGTCTTAGAAGTTCTTCTTTTAGAATGAATCTTCCCTTTGTGATTTCCCCTACGGTATCGAAAAAAAATGAGAAGTTAAATTTTTCCAAAGATTTTGTCCATCCTAGAACCATTGCAGAAGTATTTGCCCACAAATATACTTCCAAAGTACGCCTCGTTTCTCAAAAATATAAAGACCAACTTCCCTATATCGAGACATCTGAACCTTTATGTGAAGATATTCAGCAAAGAGAAAACGCAGATTGGTTTCAAAGAACCGAATTTATGCTAAAGAAAGAGATTGTTCCTACAGTACTCGAATGGGAACCGACAGAGTGGTTAGCGGAAAACGGAAACCAATTAGCTTTAGATTTATTGAGTGGAGAACATGACCAAAGTTTTTTACTTAATCAGTACAAAGAAAAGCGAAAAAAATATATTGGGAAGGGACAGAGTGGATGGAAAGCCAGCTCTTTGCCATCTATGCTAACTCCTGACTATTTAGAAGAACCAGAACTAGAAGACTGGTATCTTAAGCTACCTAAACTTAGTCGAGAAATCTTTTTCGAGGAATTTCTGAATAGTAGGGCGGAAAAGAAGAGTGTTCTTGAGAAAGTTTTTAAAATAATTCAAAAGCATAGTCCTACATTTTTGGAGGCTAAGTATCTAAATAAAGTTGATAGTTATAACGGAAAAAAAGGCATAGATAATATTACCTGGGAGTTTTATCAAGTAAGCCTTGTCAATATTAGATTCCAAGAAAATCTGAATCAAGTATATTGTTTTCTCGAAGTACTAAGCCAATATATTGACCATAAAGTGTACTACCAAGTTTTATCTAAAATCTTACTCGATCCTCCCGAGAGAGTTTACTATAAAAGCTCCCTTCATCCTTGGAAATATGAACGCTATGAACCGGTTCACTTAGAAATCGGATATTATTTGCTCCCTTACTATGCCAAAATGATTGGTAAAGAGAAGGGGAAGGAAACAGAAAAATATTTATGTCTCATTGAAGGGTATGTTCAGATTTTGCTTTCTTTTCTTGAGCAGTGCTTTGATACAAAAAAGGAAAGGGGAAAAAAGTACGTTAAAGAGAATTTTATTCGTTGGTTTGATCGTCGATGGCAAATATCTTTACAACACGAAACCCAGCTTGAAAACAAGGAGGCTACAAATAGATTTATTCGAAGAGTTTTGATTTTCTGGGGAATTAAAGTCCTGACAAAAGAAACTATCGCATTTTCTTTCTCTCAACGTTTTAGAATAGTTCAAAAACTAGTCGAGGGAATTAAGGCTCCTCGATATGTTGACACATGGGATGAGCTAAGAAATTTTCTTAATTTATCTTCTGTGTCTGCTAAACAACGACAAAATTTCTATAGGTGGCTAATAAAAGATTTGGAAAGCAATGAGAAAGTTTATTTTTTTGGTTTTTCTCGGAGTAATGGTTTTTTCTTTAAAGAGTTAGCTTTGCTTTTAAAAAAAGATTTTCCTAAGGAGTATGAAAAACACAAATGTTCTTTATTAGAAACGAAGCCCGTAAACGATTCTTGTGATTTATTCACTCGATTGTTTTTACTTGCCCGAGATAAGGAAGTTTTTTTTTGGTACTTAAATATAATTCAAGGGAGTTATTTACGTCTAATTCCCTCTATCTTTCAAGAGAATGAAGTGGAAGAAAATTGGATTCAGTGGCTTTTTGAATGTGTTGACGAACATTCAAATACTACTTGGGATTTCTTTATAGACCAAATGTCCTATGCTGATGAGATGACTAAGGAGATTTTTTTTGAGGAGCTTAATAAATTTTTTCTGTCTCTTTCAAAGAAAAAACAAGTGGACTGTTTGGAAGAGATACTAAAAAAAGGAACGCTAATTGGTGTCACTCGCTTTTTGTCGCCTTGGCTAACTTCCTTTTTAGGAAAAGATTTTCAACAATATCATAGAAAACTACACCCGATCCTAAGAGAAAACATTGATAGTCAGTTTTTGTACAATTTTCCTCGTTACGAAGACCAACTAAGAGAGTGTGTTTCCGAGATAGAAAAAGTTTTAATCGAAAGAAACTCTTGGTTGGATTGGGCTCCTGATAACTCTTTTGCAACTTTGTGGTTATACTTGCTTCACTACACCAGAGAGTGCATCAATAAGGATGCCTACTTGGAATATATAAGTTGGGGCGAACGCCAGATGGAAAAAATGAAGGAATCTTCTTTGGCTATTTTGGAAAATATCAGTTTCTGGAATGTCTTAGTATATATTTTTCCAAGCGAAAAACTACAAGTCCATCAAGAAAACTTTTATTTTATGATGAAGAGCTTTCCTGAAATATTTGATAGCTACGAAGATAAATCGCATGAAGAATTGGATCTAACTAACCCTTATGATTTAATGAATCCTTTGGAAATTACGATTGCTCGTTTGATCGAAGGAGGGAAAAAAGAGATTGTAGAAGAGAAGGTAGACTATCTTGTTCAAAACCAAGATAATGATTTTCTCTCCTTAGTTTTATTTGATGTGTTTTTACCGCATCTTTCAAAGAAAGACTCCGATATTTACCTAAAGTTTTTCGAAAAAACACTTCCATCCCCTTTTCCTATTACTCAATGGATTATGCAAAGCAGAATAGGAGTAGATTTTCTTCGTCCCATGTTTTCTGAAGATAGAGTAATGCAAGAATCCTTAGAGTTTTTTCTAATGAAATATATATCATCCCAAGAATTAGCCTTTATTGTTGATAAATTCTGGATGATGGAAACACGAGTTTATGAAATGATTATCTGGGATGGTTGGTACAAAAAAGAGAAACCTCCTTTATATTCACTCCCTTTGGAATTTTTAGAAGCTTGTCGAAATTTAGGAGCATCTTCGATGTTGAATATAGCTCACTATCGCTGCAAAGAGTTTCCCCATGAAAAACCACTCTGGCGTGTTTTCTTGGGTGGTATCTTTCCCCACGAGGAGAGAGATTCTGTTTTGTCTAGTTTCTATAAAATATGATTTGGTATCAGGTACCAAATTATCCAAGAAAGAAACCATAATTGATACTTGGCCCCAAATTATAAAATAGATATTATAACCGATTAATATTGGTGTTGTCTAACAGTGTAAAAAATCTACTATATACTTTTTTTGAGAGAAAAATATGTCTAAGCCTAAATGTCCTAAGTGTGAAAAAAATGAATTTGGTTATGAGTTTATGCAGGGAGAAACTAACGATTGCATTTATATTCTTTTCTGTAAAGACTGTGGTCATGTTGTTGGTTGTACTGCTACACCTGGTTAAATAACAAATGTAAGAAGTCCACGATGGACTCAAGGAAGTTTAGAATCATTGTAAAGAGGTTTCTATGTTAACTCAATCTCTTTACAATGATCATCAGCAAGAAAAGCGAAGGTTAAGCGTAAGCTTCCTTCTAATATGAAAACGTGCTTTGTTGAACTCAAAGATTTTCCAAGATATTCTGTAGGGGGTATACTGGTGAATTGCAAGAAATGGTGCTAAGATCCCCAAAGAAAAATAACCCAAGCGAGCTCAAAAAGAGTCCAAAGAGCAAGGAATAGAAGCAAAGAAGTTAGGCAGAGGTAAATTTTCTCGGCCTTGATATCATAATCTTGTCTATTTATAATAGTGAAAAATCGTAGTCCAAAGATAACAAACACAGCTAGGCAACAAATAAGCTCAAAGCCTCCCCTAGCTGAGATATTTTCAATGGGGTAAATAAATAAAATTACAAAAGCTAAACAGGTCAAGCGCAATATTAACTTGTCTATGGATTTTTTTTTCATGCTTCTAAGCCCTACCTTCTCGATTTCAGTAGGCTTCCTACTCTCAATTTTTGCTTGTGCATCAAGGTATGTTCTTAAATACGTCTTGGTCTTAGTTAATTACTTTTGTTCCAGCTCTTGCTGTAGTTCCAATACTTTCGCTTTTGTCAATTTAGTGAATTTGACAATCTGCTCGATATCTAAATGGTCTTTAAGCATTTCACGGGCAATTTCCCTTTTTTCTTCCAGCTTACCTTCGATTTTACCTTCTAATTTACCTTCTAGTTTACCTTCCAGTTTGCCTTCCATTTTTCCTCTAGTTTCGGCTTGTTTTAAAATATTCATGAAAATCTCCTCGTTAATAGTTTCCATTATTTTCTTTAATTTTTCGGAATTTTTCAAGTCTTGGTCGAGTAATTTTTCCCAGTAGAGAATTTGTTTTTTGACGTCTCCTTCAAAGACCTGCAAGAGAGCCATTCCTTCTCCGCCTTTTATACCTCTCATTTCGCGTAGGATAATAATGTAAATTTCAAGTTCATTGTCATCGTAATGACTCTGGTATTTCCAGGGAGCTATTTCCTCAAATTTATATTTTTTCATTTTCAGTAGCGAGAGAGGTTTTCTGGTGGTGACTATGGTTAGAGTGGTTTCCCCATCGTACTTGATATCATCACAATTTTCCGCACACAACGCTCGCCCTATATAGTACCTAAATATGTTTTTATTGACAACTTCATGTAATGTTTTGAACTCAACGGTATTTCTTTTTTTGAAATGAGAAAAGGGCTGAATCCCATTTTTTCTCTGTTCTTCCTGGATATTTCCTTCTGTGTGACAAATGAAATCAGCACGGATCATTTGATGATGTTCGCGTGTTTTCCCTGTGATTATTTTACCCGATAAATCTCGTAAATTCTCGTTATCTTCGAGAGTATCTTGAAAAATTTTGTGTAGATTCTGTCGTTCTACCAATGTAAGCCTCCATTTTGTAGGGGTCTGTTTTTTTTAGATTGTTTGATTATACAGAGGCTTGGGACAGAATATTGCAAAGAGGTTCTTTTTTGTACTGGAGAAGAGGAGTTTACCGAACTGTTGTTTTCTAAAAGTTGTCCTCCTGTCGGATATAATCAAAACACGTATTTTAAATATGAAGTTCTCTGCTTATATTTTGTAAGGAAAATAACTGTGTCGAAAAAGAAAAAATTTAAGGACAAGTGGAGTAGCCAGACCAATCTAGGGAAAAAATTTGGGATTTCCGCTATTAAGGTAGGAAAAATTCTGTTGGAATATGGCCTTAAAGATGAAGAAACCAAAGAGGCGACGAAAAAAGCATTGGATGAGGGATATGCTAAGCTTACTCCCTTAAAAGATGGAAGAAATTATTATATGTGGAGTATTGAAAAGGTAGAAAGAATCCTTGCCAAAAAACAAGATTCTTTAAGCGAAATAGATTACTGGGTACATGAAGTGAAAGAGATCTTGGAAAAGGCGAACAAATTATCTGAAGAAGGACAGGATAAAATCTCTGTTTTAATGTGTGAAGCTGCTTATGATGAAGTTCCTAAAGCGATAAGAGGTGAGGTTAAAGAGAAGATCGAATCAGAAAGTCGGCATGAGGAGAGCGAGGAAGAAATTATCTCAAAAACTCCTCGTATTCAAATTGATCACCGAGAAAAAAACTCTGGTCTGATAGAGCTATTACAAGAAAAATTTGCTCAAGTAGAAGTCAAGCAACTTTCCTATGCCGACTATATTATCAATAACCGAGTTTTTGTGGAGCGGAAAAGTGCAGAAGATTTTATTCAATCGATCATCAGCCAGCGAATATTCAAGCAATGTCGTGTTTTGCGTGAGTATGCGAATCGTGCCGTTGTTCTTATAGAAGGAGATCCCTATGGGACGGATTTTGAAATAGATGAGAAAGCCATTTTAGGTGCGATGGTTTCTATTTCTGTCTCTTGGCAAATACCTATTTTGTTTTCTCTTTCCAAAGAAGAGACCGCGGAGCTGTTTTTGATGATCGCTTCCCAGGATCGGCAAGAAGAACTTGTCGTAAGAAGAGGATATAAACCGAAAACTTGGAAAGGGAGATGTCTTTTTCTTTTGCAAGGACTGCCTAATATTGGCCCCAAAGCAGCGAAAAATTTACTGTGTCATTTCCAAAGTGTTGAGAATGTGATTTTGGCAGAAGAGCATGAGCTTACCAAAGTTCCAGGAATAGGAGCAAAAACAGCTCGGAAACTGAGAAAATTGATTACAATGACACCTTTTTTATCCTAAAACAAGGTAATTAGCTTTGGTAAGGAAAAAATGGTTCTTGCGTCATTTTGAGGCAAGAGAGGAATATAAGGAAGAAAAGGAAATTTTTTTCAGGGAAGAATTTATTGAGCTGAAAGCTAATGTCTATGCTTACAAAATCTTGAAGCCTCCAGTCAATATGAAATCAATTGTCAGTTTTCAGCTCCTACAGTTGGCCTCTAGAAGCTGAAAACTTAACTTAGTTTTTATATCGAGAATATCTATTCAACTAAAAATAAGTCTGCTTCTTTTACAGCGAACAGTTTTTGGTTACTGGAACATAAAGCCTCAGCTTTTTTATCTCCAACCTTAACTGTTCCTTCTTTGCTTCCATCACTTTTCCATATATACCCATCGCCCGTTAGAAAATACAAATAATTACCAACCACTACCAAACTATTCGGAGAAGAACTAGCTCTTCCTTTTTCAATATCTTTAACAATGTCCGTTCCCTCTAGAGTGCCATCGCTTTTCCATAGCTCTTGACCACGATAGCCATCATTAGCTGTAAAAAAAATTCTATTATTCATTGCTGTTAAATGGTTAATATTACTTCCTGATTTCTCTGGATTGATATATTTGACAATTTTTGTACCAGGAGCAGTGCCATCTGTTTCCCATAATTCTCCCTCATAGTCTGTGTTAGCAAATAAAATTTTATTACTTATTGCAGAGAAAAATACTCTACTTTCCCGAAAAGATGAATCAGTGAGACGGTTTACTTTCTGTGAATCTAAATCTATATACCATAAATGGTTATTTAAATTATATTGATTAATCGCTTTATTTGGATCGTGAGTCTCAAAAAAGTACTCTCGCCCCAAAAAAAACAAAGTGTTACTGGTTCGGTGTATTGAGGACACTACTTCAATTGCTTGCTTTGCTTGTATTTTTTTACCACGCCTGTTGTTTGTGTAGCCTGAGTTATAAAGTTGCTGTGTCTCTGTAGGAGTGCCATCACTTTTCCATAAATAGCTTTCTCCACTCCTTTGAGCGGATTCTAAACACAAGATATAACTATTTTTGTATTTTGTAGCATAGCTAATTTTCCTTACACCTTTTCTTAGAAGCTTGGTACCGTTTTTACTTCCATCGCTTATCCATAGTCCTTTACCATCACCATTATTAGCGATAAAAAATAGATGATTTTCTACGGGCACAAAATTATCACATTCTGCGGTAGCAATACCTGGATTGATATCTTTTACTAATACTGTGCCGTTAGTTGTACCATCACTTTTCCATAGCTCGAAGTTGTGAATTCCGTCATCAGCAGAGAAGAATAAAGTCCCATTGACATTAGTTAAGTTTTTAGGAGAGAAATGATCTTTTTCAGAATTGACATCTTTCACTATATTTGTACCAGCAAGAGTGCCATCGCTTTTCCATATTTCGTAGCCATTTTCCCTTGTATAACCGTTAAAAAAGATATTTTCTCCTACGCTAACTATATTAGATATACGGTAGATTTCTTTACCTCTAGTAAGGCTACTAGTATCGTTAGAATTTGGTTTTCGCAGGAACTTTATTTTAAATCCCTCTTGTTTTGCCTTTTCTATTTCTTGATTTTCTTTCTCAGAAAGAGTTTCTCCCTCGTGCACCCAGTTTCCTCTGAGCATGAAGGCGTTTTTGAATATAATGCCTTTGTTAAATTTTTTAATATCCATATACTTTTGTTCGCCATTTATTGAAATAGTATAAATGGATTCTTTCGTTTTCGCTATTTTATAGCCAAAAGTTAAACTAGCACCCTGCATAGGATTTTTTAGCTGGATTAAGTCTTCTGTTATAATTAGTTTGGCATCCTTGTTTCCCGATAGATAATATTCCCCTTGAAGACCATTGTCTCCTGACAGCCAAATTACAAAAATAAATAGGACAGCAAAAACAATAGCAATAGATATTTTATGGTTAAGATTTAGTTTGATAGACTTTTTGTTAGAGAAATCTATTTTTTCTTTTTTCTCAATAGCCCAATTTTTAAATTTTGTCCCAGTTTCGTTATCCCCGATCTTATTAACTTTTCGTTTTATTACTCGAGTAAATCTATCCCAGTTTTCTTTACGAAATAGTTTTTGGATACTCTCCTTCACATTACCTACAGCTTCTTTTACTTCTGCTTTTAGTTGTTCTTCTGTTCCTCCTATCTGTTCGGCTTGATTTTTAGGTAAATCTATTTTTATTTGAACGGGAACATTTGTTTTATTCTCAGAGGCCACCTCAATTGGCAAATTATCAGATTGTTTGGGAATTCTTATAATTTTTTCACAATCTACGCAGGCTATTTTTTTTCCTGCGTATTTTTCTTTTACCTTATATTTTTTCCCGCATTCACAAATGATACTTATCATCTTTCCCATCCTTAAAAAATATTAACTCTGTATATTTGTTTTCTGGTAGTTTCAAAATAAAAAAAAAACCCTAAAAAGCAAGAATAATTTTAAATACAATATCATAAGTCAAAAATTCATACTCTAGTATGAAAGCTATTATTCCAAATAATTATTGTCCGAGAAACTACAAATATGATAATATATCTCGTCACAATTTTAATTTTAGGGTACTTTCCAATGAATGAAAATGAAGATAAAGGTGGAGAAAATAGTATTGAGCCCGGTGCAGAAACTTTTCAAGTGGAGTTTACGAATAATAGTGAGAGTAAAATAGATACTGTCGAGGCGAGTAATACAACGAAAAAATCAAAAAGAAAACTAGGTAACTACTATATACTAAAAAAAATTGGGCAAGGAGGGATGGGAAAAATCTATCAGGGGTATGATCCGAAGAATGACAAACAAGTAGCGATCAAAATGATTAGTGCCGGAAAAACAGCTAATGAAACACAGGTGGCACGATTTTTACAAGAAGCTAAAGCAACATCTCTTTTAGAACATCCCAATATTGTAAAAATTTATGACATTGATGAGCATAAAAAACACCCATTTATTGTAATGGAGTTGATTAAAGGTGAACATCTCGATGAATATTGCAAAGACTTGTCTTTTTTTGAAAAAATAAAAGTAATGATAAAGGTTATCCAAGCTATTCATTATGCTCATAGTCAAAAAGTTGTCCATCGTGATTTAAAACCACAAAATATAATTGTAGATAATAATAATGAGCCTAGAATTATGGATTTTGGGTTAGCAAAAATTATTGGAGAGGGAGAAGGGCTTACTAAAACGGGCGATCTTGTTGGGACAGTTTTATATATGTCTCCTGAGCAAGCAGAGGGAGAGGCTAAAATAATTGATGCACGTAGTGATGTTTTTAGTCTAGGGGCTGTTTTGTACAAAATTGTGACAGGAGAGCTTCCTTTTAATGGCTACGCCCCCATTAATGTTATAAGGCAAATAGTCAGTTGTGACCCCAAAAAACCTTCTAGTATAAAAAAAGAAATACCTAAAGAATTTGACAAAATTTGTTTAAAGGCTTTGGCCAAAAAACGAAAGGATCGTTATCAAAGTGCACAGGTATTAGCTGAAGATTTACAATCTTTGATTTTGACTTCTCATAACCAAGTAACTGGAAAAAAGAGAAAGCTTTTTTCAGGTGTATATGGCTTTCTGACATGGTCGTTGTTTCTTTTTGTTATAGGAATGGTCGCAGAGCACTATCTCTTTTATAAGAGATTAGAATATTTAGAATCTCAAGCAAAAGAAAAATCTGAATATTTAAAGTCTCAAACACAAGAGAACAATGTTTCTCCTTCTAGAAATTTAGGAGGAGATTTACAGGAATTAACAAAGCAAATTCAGACAATGCAAAACAAAAGAAATGAATTACAAAGTCAAGTTAACCTTCTGGAAAATAACATTTCTTCTTTAGAAAAATCTTTGGATGATAGGGAAACACAAATACAAGAGCATTTCAAGCAACTTAATTTAACAATAGAAAGCTTGAATCAAAAAATATTCTTTGTAGAGAATCAATTAGAACTAAAACAAAATTTGATTAAAGAAGAGATTATATCGTGGATCACCCAACTGTATAATAAAAATCAAAGATCAAAAGAGTTACATCCTCGAAAAAAGCCCCCTAAGGAAGAACGTATTAAAGAAGAGTTTTCTGAAAATACTCAGCTAACATTGGTTTTTGATAAAACTAAGTTAGCCCCTGGAGATTCCACTAAATTTAGAATATTTGCTAATAGAAATGGAACACGAATACCTGTTTTTATTACGAAAGCCCAATCTATAGTTAAACATGGACATGTTGAATTTAGCCAATATACTGCTCCCAACTTTTCCTGCACAGATGAAGTACGAGTAATTTATCAAAACTTTACGGTGTCACAAAAAATCGTAGTGGAAGGCCCTGCTAAAATATATACCACTGAAGTAAATGGTTTGACTTTTACTTTTGAACGCTTCATTAGAGAAGGAAATGAGTTGATTTTACATCTTTTAGTTACGAGCAACAAAGAAGATAAAAATCTCCGCTTGTTTAATCGTTCTAATCGTTACTATCATGCCTCTCGTTTTATTGATAACTTTGGAAAAGAGCATGTTCCCTATGAAATTTTGCTGGGAAGAAAAAAAATAAGTGGTGATACAGTAAGTAACCTCTTAGTGAAAGGTATTCCTATAAAGTTAGTCTTGTATTTCTCAGAGGTATCACCTAGCACAAAGTATTTAAAATTACTTGAGCTAAGTGGTGATCTTGAAAGCCATTATGATGTTGATGATAACTTTAGAGGGAAACTTCGTAATATTTACTTACTATCACAAAAATAGTAACTATCATTGAGTGTTTTGTTAATGATCCTATAACCCAAAGCAAACAACAACATTCTCAAAATTTACCTCAACAAAAATCCCCTTCTTTACTTTTCCAAAGAAGGAATTTCCTCTTCTGGAAGTACAACACGAAGACTGCGTGCTTTTCCTTTCTCTTGAGTTAAAAAACCTCGTTTGATCAAAGTGGATATCATGTTGTGAACGGATGCCGAGCTTACTTGGAAAAATTTTTGTATTTCTGCTTGGGCGGGAGCATAACCATGGAGTTTTATGTAGTGGTAAATGAAGGATAAATATTGCCCTTGTTTTTTAGTACACTGATGATCTGAAGATGGAGGAAAATCACCTTCCCGTTTAATTCTATTGTCACCTGCATCCATAACTATGGAATGAATTTCAACTTCAAACCAAGTGAGAAATCTTTTGTAGCTTTTATTCTGGGGCCAGAGGGCATCATCCGCACACCAAGAGAAAAGTTCTTCTTCGAAGATTTTTTTGTAATGCTTTTTTATGAGCTTTTGAGAATCCTCTTCCTCCGATGGCAAAAGAATGGCTAGACAGTCCTCCCTTAATTTCTCTATTGTAGACTTGTCTTCGAGCACTGAATTTAACCAGTCTAAAAAAGGTTGCTTTGGTTTTATTATAGCGACACTTCTGTTGATACTATACATTTTTAGCTTCCATTTTTTGACTTAGGGACACGCCCTAACTTAAATCGGGATTTTAGTAATTTTATTCGATAATTATCAAGAAAAAATCTATGCTTACACAGACATCCAATTTAATATGAAAATAACTAGCTAATCTTATTTTGACTTCCTAATTTGCAAAGTACTGAAAAACATGCATACTATCTAATCGATATAGTATAATGCTTAGTCGCGTAGCGAAAATGAACGGAATAAGGGTTGTTTCTGGAGCGACTAGATTAGACAAAAAACAATGATCTTTTTAATCTTACTCTGAGGTATTTAATAGCGCGCTTTACTTTGTTCCTTCTTTTGTCTAATCTTCGGAGCGCAAGAAGCGACCCTTATGGAGTGAATCCCCCTAACACATTTTTTCTCTATTTTAGGGCGTGCCTACCTTAAATTACTTTTGTTCCAGTTCCTGTTGTAATTCCAACACTTCCGCTTTTGTTAGCTTGGTGAATTTGACAATCTGCTCGATGTCCAAATGATCTTTTAGCATTTCACGAGCAATTTCCCTTTTTTCCTCAAGCTTCCCTTCCAATTTTCCTTCCAATTTTCCTCTCGTTTCGGCTTGTTTTAAAATATTCATGAAAATCTCCTCGTTAATAGTTTCCATTATTTTCTTCAATTTTTCGGAATTTTTCAAGTCTTGGTTGAGTAATTTTTCCCAGTAGAGAATTTGTTTTTTGACGTCTCCTTCAAAGACTTGCAAGAGAGCCATTCCTTCTCCGCCTTTTATACCCCTCATTTCGCGTAGGATAATAATGTAGATTTCCAGTTCATTGTCATCGTAATGACTCTGGTATTTCCAGGGAGCTATTTCCTCAAATTTATATTTTTTCATTTTTAGTAGCGAGAGGGGTTTTCTGGTGGTGACTATGGTTAGAGTGGTTTCCCCGTCGTACTTGATATCATCACAATTTTCCGCACACAACGCTCGCCCTATATAGTACCTAAATATGTTTTTATTGACAACTT
>JAJDCR010000053.1 GCA_029260735.1 Planctomycetota bacterium | reverse complement strand
CCGTCACCGTCTTGACCTTGAACTTTTCCAGTGTTACCATTAGCTGAACCATCAATTTTTTTGTCGATTTCATTGATAGAGGCACCAGGAACATTCGCATTGTCTGAGTCTTCGACCTCTAGTACATACTCTTCATCTTGGTTTCCGATACCATTCATAGCGAATCGGATTACTGACAAAGAACTTCCCCAAGGAGAAACCCCTTCGGTATTTCTGTTTAGGTAAGGACCATCCCAGTTTGCTTTACTTGGATCTAATTGAAGATCACTCTCTTCAAAGTTTTTTCCAGCATTTATTCCACCAGCGTCTTCATCAGGAAAAGAAGCTACGTCTGCGTTGTAAGCAACTGCCGCTGTTTCAAGAGTAGAAGCAGTAGTCATAATTCGAGAAATACGAGATTTTTCGATAAAGTTGTTAATCAAAGGAATAAGTGCAACAGCCAAAATAGCTAGAATAGCAATTACTACGATCAGTTCGATCAGAGTGAAACCTTGTTTGTTTCTTTGCATAAATAAACTCCTAAAGTTTATATGAGAATATATTTTTTTTTGTATATAATAGGTAGCAAATAAAATTTACGTCTTAAATATAAAGACTCTTTGTTACCTAGGAAAACACTTTATGATTATTTTCGATTTTAAAGTAGTGATGAAAGATATCTAAATAACACTCTTGCTTTCTAAGATATTTAGAAATCACAAAAGCAGAGCATAAACTTAAAATCTTCCTATACCTTATAGGGATATTATAAGATGTGATTTTAAAACTGTCAACTATTTTTTTACTTTTTTTAATTTATTTTTTGGATTTTAATTATCTAGTCATTTAATCCAAAAAATTAAAAGCAACAAGAAACCACTTTTTGCTTTGTTGATCAACTAGTAACCAACTCAGTGTTACTCTAAAACAGTGAGGGAATTCTAAAAATCATTTTTTTAAAACTCAATAATTTTGATCACCAATCAGGTTAAACCAAAAAATTATTTACAATTTTAAAAGAACCCAAAAACACTAAACCTTTTAAGTTTAACGTTAAAATTAGTATATTATTTCCCATTAACAATGTCAAGAGAAAAAATCACTTAAAAAAAACAATTTGTTCTCTTTCCTGAACAAGTTTTAAGAAATACAACTAAAGCCTACCCTAAAGTGTTTTCATAACCTGAGATATTTTATCTAAAGCCCAATCAATCTCGGTTTTAGTAATGACAAGAGGAGGAGCAAAGCGAATCACGTTTTCATGAGTTTCCTTGCAGAGTATTCCTTCTTTTTGCAAAGCTTCGCAAAAACGTCTAGCACCCTTTGCTTCAGGGGTTAAAACAACGCCAATCATAAGCCCCTTTCCTCGAATACACTCAATGTAGGAGCAGGAGGTTTCTATTTTTCTAAGTCCTTCCAAAAAATACTCTCCTAATTCAGCAGCATTTTCAATGAGCTTTTCTTCCACTAATATTTTTAGTGCCTCTCGAGCCAGAGACATCCCTAAGGGATTCCCTCCAAAAGTCGATCCGTGTTCTCCAGGAGAAAACACTCCCAATACTTCCTTTGAGGCAAGAACTGCTGAAACAGGGTAAAAACCTCCTGAGAGGGCTTTTCCTAAGATAACCACGTCTGGGGTAACTTCTTCATGTTGACAAGCCAGCAATTTCCCTGTCCTGCCCAAACCTGTTTGGATTTCATCGGCGATGAGGAGAATATTTTTTTCTTGGCAAATAGACGAGAGTTTCTTCAAATATCCCTCTGGAGGAACAACAACTCCCCCTTCCCCCTGAATAGGTTCGATTAAAACAGCAGCGGTATTATCATTCATCGCAGCCTCTATCTTTTCAATCGAACCATATTCCACACTAGTAAACCCCGGAGTAAAAGGTCCAAAACCTTTCTGGTAAGAAGGCTCCGAGGAAAATGAGATGATAGAGATAGTACGCCCATGAAAATTATTATGACAAGTGATGATTTCTGCTTTATTATCAGGAACATTTTTGACATTGTAAGCCCACTTACGAGCAGCCTTAATAGCTGTTTCAACTGCTTCAGCTCCACTATTCATAGGTAAAACCATCTCGTACCCTGTTAATTCACAAATTTCCTTGCAAAAAGGGCCTAGTTGATCATTTCGAAAAGCACGCGAAGTCAAAGTTAACTTGCTCGCTTGATCTACTAGTTTTTGAAGTAAACGAGGGTTACAGTGGCCTTGGTTTACAGCAGAGTAAGCACTTAGGCAATCAAGATATTTTTTCCCCTCTACATCATAAACCCAAACTCCCTCACCTTTTTCCAAAACAACATTTAGAGGATGGTAGTTATTAGCACCGTATTGATTTTCTAGATCAATAAGAAAATCACCTTTATTGCCTTTATTAGTAGAGCTATTTTTTACTTCTGCCGGACTGAGTGCACTCATCTATTTCTCTCCTTATTTCTACATTATTCTTCTATTTCTATTTTTTTGTCTTAAATTACTGACTACTGGATTCTGAATTCTGAATTCTGGATTCTGTTTTATTTTTCTCATCTTTATCTTCCACAGGAGGAGCTTTGGGAGATACCATAATTCGAACAATAGTCCCAAAATAACGTATATTTTCTTTTGCGGCAACTTCTGGAGAGTCCTTAGGTTCTGTACGAATACCAAAAGAGACTCGTACCGCTCGTGGTAGCCCTTTGGCCGATTGGCTACTCCAAGTATCCACCACCTGATTTTTATCATCTAAATATTTGAGCTCAAATGTAACTAGGCGATCATGAAGCTTGACTGCCAACCCTCCTTTTAAAGGAGCGGAGTCTAGAAAAAAATCTTCCCGCCTTAGTAGCTGAAAAGTCCCCGCTTCTTCTTTATTCCTCTCAACATAGTAGCTTAGCTCACAAAGATCACTTTTTTGACGCCCACTAAACATAAGGCTATCTGAGTTAGAAATAAAATCAACTCTGGTCTTACTTCCCAAGAAATATACATCCTCAACTTGATACATGTAAACAGCTTGTAGGTCACGAGATATAATAGATAAGAGTTTAGTTCCAATTCTATCAGCATGGGTTTCTTTCTCTAAAAACTCTCGGGCATTTAAGGTACAAACAAGGATGCTATATGTCATAGTTAAAATAATAGATATGATCGTAATGGATATCATTAGCTCAAGTAAGGTAAAACCTGATTTTCGTGAATAAAAACTAGAATACTTACTCATCATTTGTCTCCTCAATCAAATAACTGCTTAAACTCTCAGAAGAAGATTCTCCATGCCTGACAGTGAGCGTTATTTTTTTTAGAGTGATTTTATTTTTTTCTGCCTCTTCTCTTTTTTCTCCGGGAGTAGGAGCTGTAATAAAGCTAATTTCTGACCGCCAAGTATAGTTTTCGTAATCTTTATGAAGAAAAGTACCACTTGATTTTTCTTCTAAGCCAGAAATTAATTCCGCCATTTTCTGTTCTAAAAGAAGGTTCATTCTCCTCATCTCCATAGCTCTTCCATAGTTCCGAATTGCCCCATCTCGGATAACAAGTAAAGAGGAGAGAGCAATAGAAAGTATCGCTAGTGATATTAAAACCTCTATAAGAGAAAAACCTGTTTTACTTAGTTTATTTTTGTTCATCTTTAATCTGCTCCCAAAGGAGATGAAGGGCTGCTTGGCTAGACCTTTGCTTATGAATATGACGAGGCTCTAGGAAAACATAGGAGTGGCAAAGGGACTTCTCTTCATCACTATAAGCGATATAAACCAAACCAAGTGGCTTCTCTTTGGTACCTCCCGTGGGGCCAGCAATGCCTGTAATAGAAATTCCAATATCTGTCTGCCCTAATCGCCGAACTCCCTGAGCCATTTCAAGTGCACAAGCTTCGCTTACCGCTCCGAACTTATCGAGAGTTTCTTCCTTTACTTCCAAAAGCCTCTTCTTAGCCTCGTTACTGTAGGAAATCACTCCTTCTTGAAAATATAGCGAACTTCCTGATATACTAGTTAAACGATGCCCCAGTAAACCTCCCGTACAAGACTCTGCCACCGCCAAGGTTTTTTTTTGCTGCACTAATAACTTACCTACTGTTTCTTCGATCTCTTCTTCTGCTACTTCACTATACACATGAAGGCCTATTTTCTGACGGAACTGATGGAGTATTTCCTCTTGCTGCGCGGGAGTACTTTCAGGAGTATGCTTAATAATGACATCCACCCCTCCTATTTTCGGTAAAAAGGCCACATCGGTATTCTTTAGCCAAGACAAACCATCTAGTTTTTCATACAAACTAGATTCTGGGGCACCGATCGTTCGCAATGTTGTTTCTTTTCGAGGAACTAGATCAGGATGATTTTCTTTTAAATAGGGTAAAACATGATCCTCAACCATTCCCTGCATCTCATGAGGAACTCCCGGAAAAAAAAAGAAACGGGCCTTCTTTCCTTGAATAAAAACCCCTGAAGCTGTCCCATAGTTATTCACTAAGATACTTCCCTTTGCCGGCAACCAAGTTTGCTTTTCCTGGCTAACATTCATAGTTCTACCCTGTTTTTCCAAGCGACGAAGAAGGAATTCCTTCGCTTCAACATTTGGCTCTAAAGTAGTTTCCCAGCCTTGGCATATAGCTTTTTTAGTGACATCGTCATGAGTGGGGCCAAGTCCTCCTGTTACTAAGACCAAGTCTGCTCGCTTATCCGATTCATTGAAGGCTTGAACAATCATATTTTCATCATCAGATACACTAGTCATCCAGGTGACAGCCACTCCCTTCTCATAGAGTTTTTTTCCCAGATATGTTGCATTCCGATTCAGAATATCTCCTTTGAGAATTTCGTTTCCAATAGAAATTATTTCTGCTAACATAGATTTTGTCTCTTTAACTAGTTTTCAAATGCCTTAGATCATTTAGTCAACTATTGTAGTTTGCCCACTTAGTAAATTCAAATTATTTCTTCCATATCCACAGAGTCTCTTTAAGAACTTTGATCTCTTCTTAATTTTCATTTGAAATTTTATCCTCAAGTAGTATTATGCATCTTGATTGTTTTTAGTCTTCTTTGTCTAGACAATTCTTTTCTATAACCAATACAAAGGAAACAATGTTAGATTTACTCATTTTGGTTTTTTTCATTTTGCTGGGATCTGGTCTTTGTTCTTGTACAGAAGCTGCTATTGCTTCTATTTCGATGATGAGAGTACGCCAACTGCAAGATGAAAAGGTCCCCGGTTCCAAAGCCTTACTCCAAATAAAATCTCGAATGAACGAAACCAGCAATACGGTGGTTCTTTTAAATAACCTAATAAATATTGGCGGGAGTGTTTTAGTAACAGCATGGGTTATTCATTTGTGGGGACAAACTTGGCTAGGTCTTTGCTCGGGAATTCTGACGGCCTTAGTCATTATTTTTGCAGAAATTATTCCCAAAACTTTAGGCTACCACTATCCTTTAAAAATTAGTTTATGGGTCGCACGTCCTCTCTACTACCTTATCATCCTAATGAAGCCCGCCAATTATTTGATGAATAAAGTAACTTCTCTTTTTGCTAAATCTCATGCTTCTCCTGTCACAGAAAGAGACGTCTTGAGCATTGTCAAGGCGGCCTTTGATGATGGAAAAATATCTCATAGTGAATACAGTATTGCTCGCCGAGCTTTTTTATTAAACGATAAAAAAGCTGGGGAAATCAACACGCCTCGAACAGTTTTAACCTATCTCTATGCCGACAAAACCATTGAAGAGTGTCGAGAAAAAATTATTTCTTCTGTCCACAGCCGTCTACCTATTATGGGAAAATCAATTGATGACGTCATTGGAGTAGCTTTAAAAGATGAATTACTTGTCGCTTTGATCCATAATAAAAAAGAAAAAAAAATCCAAGATTTTTGCCACAACGTAATCATTACTAACGAAAGCAAAAAAGTAGACGAACTCCTTCAACTTTTTATTGAGAAAAAACAACATATGGCAATGGTATTTGATGAATATGGTGGACTAGAAGGAGTTGTAACCCTAGAAGACATCTTAGAAGAGCTTATGGGAAAAGAGATCGTCGATGAAACTGATCGAGTAGAGGACATGGAGTCTTGGGCCAAAAAAAAAGCCCAAGAAAAATTAACTTCTCACTAGGGCCCATTTCCCCAATGTCCATTGTCCACTCATTGCCTAAACGGGACTGCCTTCTGAAAACCCTTTCTTAGAAAACGCTCTTAGAAACAAAGGAAGAGCGACTAAACCAAAAACTATCCCCACTAAGAAAGGATAAAAAATATCAAATTGAAGGCAAAGACCGCTTAGGACAAAAGAAAAAAGACTAACAATCGCAACCATACCACTATAGGGAGATTGTGTGGCCACATGATCCATATGAGGACAACCTGCTCCGATGCTACTGAGTATAGTCGTATCCGAAATAGGCGAAGTATGGTCTCCGTAGACAGAACCAGAAAGAACCGCGGCCAACATAGGAACAAGTAAATCGGGAGATACTTTTGCACTCAAAGGAACAATAATGGGAATCATAATAGCAAAAGTTCCCCAAGATGTTCCTGTAGCAAAAGCTACAATACCCGAGAGGAGAAAAACAATAGCGGGGAGCAGAAAAAGAATAAAGCTAGAGGTTAAAAAATGAGACAAATACTCTCCTGTTTTAACCTCTTCTTTAATCACTTCACTAATAGACCAAGCTAAAATAAGAGTCATCACTACAGGAAACATAGTTTTGGTACTCATGAGAATAGTTCTAGCCATTTCTCGAAGAGTCATTGTTTTTTCGACAAAAAAGAAAATTATGGTAAAACTTAAACCAATAACCCCTCCCCAAAATAAAGATTGGGCAGTATTGTAAGAAAACATAAAATAAACAATAGCCGAAATTAAAACCCCTAGAGGAAGCAAAAGATCACGAAGTCTTCCTTCAGCTGAACTAACGTTCTCTTCCTGAGATACATCAGGCAAAGTTCCCCCAAATAAATTTCCTGTCTCTTCTGCTATTTTCTCATGCTTACGCATAGGGCCAAAATCCCATTTAAAAATACTAACCAAAGCAACCATAAGAAGAGCGAACCAGGCATAAAAATTGAAAAAAATGCTTTCTAGAAAAATTTGAGGGGCCAAGTGTTCTTCTATTCCCGCATTTTTCAACTGAGTAATCACTTCAACTACCCAGCTAGATAAAGGGGCCAAAATGCAAACAGGTGCTGTCGTCGAATCAATAATGAAAGCCAGTTTAGCTCGAGAAATTTTAAATTTATCTGTAACCGGTTGCATAACAGCACCTACCGTTAGACAATTAAAGTAGTCATCAAAAAATATTATTATTCCCAGGAACATAGTCGACATTTGAGCTCCTAGGCGAGACTTCACTTTTCCTGCAGCCCAAACACCATAGGCACGAGCTCCTCCTGCCCGGTTTAACAGATTAATAATAGCTCCCAATAAACAACAGAACAAAATGACAAACAAATTCCAACTGGACTGAAACTGTTCCCAAGATTGAAAATGAGAAAACTCTGTTTTTTCCCAGAAAATAGTAAAAGCTTTTTCTAGAGCAAGAAAAATATTTCCTTTTGAACTAATCAAAGTGCCTACTAAAATTCCCGAGGCTAGAGAAAGAACAATTTTTCGAGTAATAAATGCTGCCACAATAGCAACAATGGGGGGTAGTAAAGAAAGTCCACCATATTCCATTTTTTTTCCTTCTGAGTTTTTTCTTCTAAAAAGGTAAGGCACCCAAATTGACAATGCAAAATTTATTTTTTCCTTCTGAAAGGTAAGGCATCCAAATTGACAATGCAAAATTTAACAACCAAAGAGATTTCCCATATGATTGGGCAAGTTTTTCCTCCTCTACCAAGCGACCAATCTTTAGCTATTTTAGTGGATTTCCCTACTGAAGTAAACCAGGATAATTTGCCCTGGAAAAAGAGGCGTGAATTGGCTTACCAGTGGTACGAGGGACTAAGAAAACACATCTCGACAATAGGTTTAATAGGCTTGGAGAAGATTCATTTTGTTGCTTATGAGAATGTTGGGTCTAACAATGCTGATTTACCTGATTTTTTATACCAAAGCGAAGATGTACCAGAATCTGATTTATCTAACCTAGATAACTTACCTAATTTACTAAGGCTTCCTTTTTCTTTCAAAGAAACAGGGAAAAAAATATCTCTGCATGATCTTCTCTCAAATCATCAGATTTTTTTATGCCCTACAGAATACTCCACAACAGCTCCTCTCAAAGTAGCTGCCAGAAAATACGGATTTCGTGCTGCCACCATGGGAGGCTTCTCTTTGGATATGCTCCCAGCGCTGCGTCTAGATTTTGATGAAATTAACCGAAGAGTCTGTCTCTTAAAAACAAAACTAGATCCTGCCATAAAAGCCAAAGTCCAGTTTTCGGTAGAAAAAAAAGAATTATACGATGTAAGCTTTGATCTACGTTTTCGCAAAGCCCATATCAGCGGGGGACGTTTTCCTGAAAGGGGCTCTGTTGGCAATCTTCCCAGCGGAGAAACCTACATAGTCCCCTATGAAGGGGAGCAAAAAGAATCGAGCGAAACGCAAGGGACTCTTCCTGTAGAGCATGAAGGCGAAGTTGTTTTATATAAGATTGTAGCCAATCGTGTAGTTAAAGTTATCGGGGAAGGTTCTATTGCAAAAAGAGAAAGAGAGGCTCTCCACTCAGAGCCTGCCTATGGAAATATCGCTGAGTTAGGCTTTGGGGTACTTAGAGATTTTGGTTTAAAGCCCATCAACGAAGTTCTTTTGGATGAAAAGCTTGGCTTTCATATTGCTTTTGGCCGAAGCGATCATTTTGGAGGACAAGTAGGAGTGAAAGATTTTTCTTCCCCTGACAAAGTTGTCCATATTGACTGGGTTTACATCCCCGAAACTCAACCTAAAGTAGAAGTTATATCTGTTACTTTGGTTTTTCCAGAAGGAGAAGAAGAGGTTTTAATGGAGAGAGGGAAATATTATTTTGAGATGTAGGGGCAAGCAGTGTAGCATATGTTTATGCATATGCTACGATAAATAAATCCATTATTCTTCATCGGTGTGTGTATCAATTTTTCCTAAAATTACTTTTCGCAAAAAATAAACACCTGCGAGAATAACAACAAGAGCAGCAACACCTACGGCAACTTTAACAAACATAATATTTACCTTTCTTCCGGGACAACAACATAGCGAAATCCCCAATGGATATTTGCTTGGTCACAGTGCTGAGCTAAACGGTAAGTAACGCTCAGAAAGACTTCATTACGTTTCCAAGACCCTCCTCTGAGAACCTTATAAGCCCATTCATTTAAATTTTTTATTTTGATCGGATTTCTCTTTGGTAGTTCCTGATAGGCATATTTATCGTAGCTATCTAAACACCATTCATAAACATTTCCAGACATATCATAGCAACCATAGGGAGAACGACCATCGGGAAAGGCTCCCACTGGAGCTAGCTCAGCAAAACCATCTCTCTCACCTTTATAGTTAGCCCGAATTCTTCCCTTTTCGATAGCCTTACTATTCCCCCAAGGGTAAAAAAAAGATTTTGTTCCCCGAGCAGCTTTTTCCCACTGAGCTTCTGAGGGAAGAGTTACTGTAGAATCCGTTTTTTTAGCAAGCCAATCGCAATAGCTAATAGCGTCTCGCCAGTTAACTATGACCACAGGATAATCTCCTCTTCCTTCAGGATAGTCCCGAGTAGTGGGGTCCCAGTTAAAAGGTCGAGCTTCCTCGCTTGAGAGGTAAGGGACCTTATAGCGCATCTCTTGAACAAATTCGCGGTACTCTCGATTGCTCACTTCGAAAGGACTGATAAAATAGCTGTCTAAAAAAATCTCTCTTTTTGGAAATTCGTCAGGATTTCCTTCCTGGCGCCCCATAAAAAAAGAACCTGCTGAAACATAGATTAATTCTTGAGGAAACTTCGCCCCTAACTTAGGTACTTCCTCTTTATTTACTAAGCTTTTATCTACATTTCCATCTGCATTTTTATCGACACTCTTATCGACACTTTTATCTACACTCTTATCAGAAGAAGTAGCCGATAGTGTTTCGACAGGATCAAAATAAATATCAACAGAAGAGGACTGGATTTTTCTTTCCAGATTTAGAGATTTTTGCTTTGACTGGGAAAGCATTTCAAGAAGAGAGCTTTTCGTTTCAGAGTATTCTTGTAATCGCAAATAATGTTTTTCTTTGTAATCATTAAGTTCTTCTTGGAGAGTACTATTACGAAAGAAAAAATAAACATTAAACAAAAAAAGCACCCCTATAACGACAAAGTAAACTACTGATTGACCTGATCTATCTAACTGACCTGATTGGTCTAATCGACCTGATTGGTCTAATCGACCTGATTGATCTAATCGACCTGATTGATCTGATGAACCTGATGGGCTTAATGGATCAGAAGAAGAAGAAGAAGTCGAGAAGCGTTTTTTGACATTTTTTTCTTCTACGGGAAATTCTTCTTGCTCATCTTTCTCTTGGGAAAGAATTTTTACAACCCGAGTAGGAGAAAGTCGAAGTTGTCGTCCTCGTCGAACTAAATAGCTGAACTCTTCCTCGGTAATGTATCCCTTAATACGAAAAGGATAGATTTCTTTATAAAAAAGCTCCACCCTCATCGTATGGAGTAGTATGTCATACTCTGTTCTTCGTGTCTTATCACTAAGGGTGTAGTTCGCTTTACGGAGTTCACCCTTGAGAAAGAGAATAGCGTCTTTGTATTTGGGATTATTTCCCATCCCTTGAAGTTTTTGGAGTTGATCTTTGTAATATTTCTCAACTTCTTGGGAAGTTGGCTTTCCCTCTTTTAACCCCAGGATTTGGTAGTAGTTTGGTTTTTCTTCTTTTTGAGATAAACCAAGTAAATTATGATAAATATTATCCATAAATGTAGTTATTAAGGAGTTTCCAGTTGATTGATTTTCTTTTGAAGCAAGGAAGTCATTCTTAGGTTTTTCTCTTCCTGAGCAATTAATAAGGATAAAGAATAGTGTTTTAAAGCCTGAGAAAAGTTTTGATGACTTTCATAAAATCTTCCCGCCTGCCAATATGGAAAATACCAGTAAGGAGCTGTCGCAATAGCCTGAGCATAACTTTCGGAAGCTTTTTGAGACAACTTCTTCTCTTTTTCCAAAAGAGCTTTTTCAAGATATATACGAGATTGCCACATGGAGTGATAGGTTTTTTGAGAATTAACAAGGTTTTCTAAAATATCCAGGGCTTTCTTAGGCTCTTTGACTTTGTGCAATTTTTGACTTAATTTCAGTGAAAACATAGCGTAAGAGTTTTGGTAAGCGTACTCTGGTGTCTTCTCCACAATATTTATTAATTGTTGATGGCATTCATCTAAAGATTTACGATTATTATACTCTAAAAGAATTTGCCCCTTGAGAAAATGCCCCTCCACAGATTGAGGACTCTTACTCAAAAAGATATCCACCACACGAAGGGCCTGCTCCAACTGGTCATCTAAATAGTAGAGAAGGGCCATAGGAAGATACATTTCAGAGTAACGAGAAAAAGTAAACTCATATTTTTGAAGTTTACGACGACTACTTTCTTTTTCTCCTAATAAATATGTGCTAATACATGCTTGAAGTTGAAGCCAAGGATCTTTTTCGTTTTTTACCAACTGCAAAAGTATTTTATTCAAAGCGTCAACAGTTTTATCTTTCCAAGAAGAAGGGAGTTCAAAATTAGGATTCATCTTGTTCATTGCAGCAATAAAACCCAAGCGCCAATGTTCATTTTTTTGAAAACAAAGCTCACACCATCGATCAAAGATTTCTTCAAACTCTTCCTCAGAGGAACTAGTCCAAAGAGCTTGTTCATAATGCAAGATGGCTTCTGAAAACTGACGACTTCTCTCTAATTCTTGGGCTAACAGATATTGAGAAGAGCAGTGGTTAGGAGATTTTTTCGTCGCTTGCAAAAGCTCATTTATAGCCAAAGAATATTGTTGTTTTCCGATGAAAATCGAAGCTTGTATATAGTTTTTTTGAGAAGATTTTTCCACACTTTGATTTAAAAATTCTTGGGCTTGGTCAAATTTACCTATGCGTTGGTAAATTTCAGACAAGTCTAGCTTGTCAACCCGGTAGAGTACTTTGGGGTTTTCTAAATACTGAAAACATTTTTGCTTAGCAACTTCTTCATCCAGTTGAGAAAATACTACCCCCAATTGATAATTAATATTGCTAGCCTGAGGATAATTCTCCAGAAGTTTTTCCCAAACCTGAATCGCAGCTGATTTCTGATTCAAGGCAAGTAGACAAATGGCTCGATAGTATTGAGCCGGTAAATAGTAGCTGCTCTGAGGGAAAATGCCATTAAAATAGTTTTGAGCCTTGGAATATAGTCCCAACTCTTTCGCTATCAGACCAGCTGTCACCTGCCACTCTCCGTTATTCGCTTGTTTAGCTAATAATCTTTGGCATTGGTAGTAAGCGGGGACGATTTTTTCTTGGGCCAGAAGAAGCAAAGGAGTGTTTACTTCGGAAGAAAAAAACAAACGAGAGGAAATTTTGGAAAGCATATCTCTACCCTGCTCTTCTTCTGTTGTTAGCCAAAGCAACTTTCCTTTCCAGAAATTACCAAAATCACTAGGAACATAGTGTTGACCTAGTTGTTCTAAAGAAAGAAAAGGAAAACCAGACTGAAGAAGTCCAATGCTCTTAAGTAAATAGTCTCTCTCTGGGCCTTGTTCAATCGCTAAAAAAGCTATTTCTGGAGAGAGTCCATATATATATTCAATATATTTCCAAAAGTTTTGCTCATCTTGTTCGTTATAGGATTGTGCTGCCAATGAAACTAAGTTCTCTAAATGAGGAGGAAACTTCTTTTGTTTTAAAATTTTTTGAGCGATCCCCCTTGCTTCGAGATGTTCTCCTTTACTTAGTGCTGCTTTCAACTCTTTTAAAAATTGCCCTTCCGTTGTTTCCTCATGAAGAGTTTTATTCTTACTTTCTTCTCTAAGTAGCTTCCATTCAAGTTGAGCTGAAGGGAAATTAGGGTTCAACTTCAAGGCCCTTTCTAAAAGAACTAGGGCTTGCTTAGGCTGACCTTGAGATTTTAGCTGGAGAGCTTCTTTTGTTAAAACAACCGCTCTTTGATTTTTTTCTGAGGTTTCTTCATGATCATTCCACCAACTAATTAGCGGCCAAAAAAGAATTAGCATAACTAAGGCAAAGCTCGCCACCCGAATGATCCTAATTCGATGCTCTAAAACATATCCTACCATCCGAGACCACAACGTTGGCTCTGTTATCTTAAGTTTTTTCTCCTGAAGAAACCCTTCTAGAGTCTGGGCAAACTCTTTGCAATCCCTGTAACGGAAACGGGGATTTTTCTCGAGCGACTTAAAAATTATTTTCTCTAAGACTTTAGGAAAATCAGGATCATTCTTGGTCAGAGAAGAGGGCGGTTGTTTTTGGATTTTATGGTAAAGGTCTCTTAATGTTTTTGCCTTATGAGGAGGGCGACCGCTAATCATCTCATATAAAACTACGCCCAGGGAATACATATCGGAGCGCTGGCCCACTTCTTCTCGAATTCCATAGGTTTGTTCAGGAGACATGTAATAAGGAGTCCCCACTGTAACCCCTGTTTGAGTTAACCTTTTTTCTAAAGGATCACTAATCATAGCTAAGGAAAAATCTGTGATCTTCGGAGTGGGGGGATCTGTTTTCATATCCATCAAAATATTTGCTGGTTTGATATCTCGATGGATAATACCTTTCTTGTGAATATGGGCCAGAGCACGAGAAATAGCAACCCCTATATGAACAACTTCGCGATAATCTTTATCTTTCTTCTCTTCCCAGTATTCATTAAGAGTGTTCCCCTCTATAAAATCCATAGCAATATAGGGAATTCCCTTGATCTCTCCTGCCTCTAAGAGAGAAACAACTCCGGGATCTTCGAGTTGAGCAGCATAGCGGGCTTCTCGGTCAAATCTTTGAAGTTGCTTTTGCTTAGCATCGGCACCCGCTAAAAGTATTTTTAAAGCCATAATTTCTTTTGAACGAGTATCTTCTACTTTGTAAATAACCCCCATCGCTCCCGTGGCTACCTTATGCAAAATACGGAAGTGGCCAAAAGTAGTAAATTTCTTCTTCTTTTTCTTGGGACGTTCTTCTTCTGTTTCTGTTTGGAGTTCATCGCTGTGAGTAATTCCATGTTCTCGACTCACATACTGCCGAATACGACGAGCAATAAGATCATGTTGTTTCGTTGTAATTAACTTTTTTTCCAAAAGATAATTTGGTAATTCTTTATGACTCTCATTTTTGCGGATTTCTTGAAGTTCAGCTATAGTTTTATTCAAAACAGATAAAGAAATAATCTTGTATTGTTTCAATATTACTATATATAAATTCTCAAGCTTTTTCGTTTCTTTTTCGATAGAATCCATAACTAACCTCAAGCAGGTTTTACACCAGAAAACATGTTTAGGCGTACTTTACTAAGCACGTTAAAAAGAATATTCCTAACAAAATATCATTTTCAGAAACATTGGACAAGAAGAATTCTTTTTTCAAAACCAAGCTAAATGGCAAAACTATCTCTCAAATCCTATTACTAAATTAGCTCTTATCTACATTTTTAATCTGGACATAAAAAGCTATAGAATGCAGAATTATAGAAAAGAGCTTGATCTTTTTGTTAGCGATACCGTAAAATAGTGCGCTTTAGAAACTAAGTGAGAAACTAAAATTTTTGAACATTTTTCTTAGGGTGTGTCCCTACTCACCTAACACTTTTTTCATTCTGGAGAAGGACGAGTTTATTGATGAAGATTGTTATAGGACTGTTAATAGCCATTGTTTTTGTAGGATGCAGTTCTCCTCAAAAAGTAAGAAATCCTGAGTTAGTAAAAGAACTGCGCGGCTATATCCGACCAAATAAGGCAAAGTATTCTGTAAATGAACCCATCTCTGTGAATTACTGGCTCAACAATGTATCGGACAAAAAACTCAACGAACAAGTTGTTGATGGAAGTAAAGAAAAAGGACGAGCTTTTCTAAGCTATACCTTTAATGCTACATCTTTAGATGAAAAGCAAAGCCCTTTAAAGCTCGTTAAAGCAGGAGAAGCTTTTCATGGTCTACTAGAGTTGAAACCTAAAGAGGAAAAACTCTTTGTTACCAATGAGTTTATTGCAGAAAAAAAGGGAAGTTATCTTTTAACTATTGATTTAAACTGGCGCAATGGTAAAAAAATCACATTCAAGCCCGTCACTTTGTATGTTATCAAAGACAAAGTCAACGTAGGCCCCTTAATAGCTCCGGACCTAGAAAAAGCACTCACCCAACTCACAGCAACTGATCCGGTGGTGAGAAGCCAAGCCAAACAAATCATCAAAGAGTATGGAGCTGCGGCCACCGCTCACCTAGTCAACTTAATGGGAAATCGTGATCCCAAGCTACGAGCAGAAGCGATGTTTTTACTCGTTCAGATGAAGGATATATCAGTACCTGCTCTACTCCAAGGAGCCCGGCATTTAAATCGAGAAATTCGTATGCGCTCCATATACGCCCTAGGAGAAATTGGGGACGAAAGAGCTTTGCCTATTTTCGGAAACGCTGTTACTAGAGACCCCGATAAAGAGGTACGTTTAACTTGTTTACGAATCATTTCTGATACTTTTATTGACAAAATAGCCATCCCTATTATGATTCAAGTTTTAGCTGATCCCAGCTTGCAAATACGTCAAAATGCTATCACAACTTTACGTGATCGAACAGAAAAAGATTTTGGTTATAAAGCTGATGGGGACGAAAAACAACGTAAAGAACCCATTGAAAAATGGAGAAATTGGTGGCAACAAAATAATTCTTAGGAGATCTATTTATGTGGCAAAAAATGGTATTCCTGTTTATTCTTTGTTCTGGGATGATTTTCCTCACAGCTGAGGATTGGGATCATTGGCGAGGCCCTCAACAAAATGGTTTTTCTCAAGAAAAAAACCTGCCTAACTCTTGGTCAAGCCAAGGAGAAAACCTTCTTTGGGATGCTCCCTATGGAGCACGCACCACTCCTCTGGTAATGGGAAACAATGTCTACCTAATCAATAGAGCAGGAGAGGGAGTCAACCTACAAGAACGAGTCATGGCTCTAGACGTAAAAAATGGAAAACTTCTTTGGGAGCATCGCTTCAATGTTTTTCATACTGATATTGTAGCTAACCGCTTAGGGTGGGCAAACCTTGAGGGAGACAAAGAAACCGGGCATATTTATGCCCATGGTGTCCAAGGACGTTTTTTTTGTTTTACTTCAGAGGGAAAAATTCTCTGGTCTCGTTCTCTCACCGAAGAACTCGGTCGTATTTCTGGCTATGGAGGAAGAACCAACTCCCCTATAGTAGATGGAAACTTAGTTATCATTAGTTTTCTTAGCAGTGGCTGGGCAGAACATGGTAGAGGAATGCATCGCTTTCTTGCCATGAATAAACTCACCGGAGAAATTGTTTGGTGGTCATCACCTGGGCAAGCTCCCTTGGATACAACCTACTCTGTTCCTGTTATTGCAAATATTAATGGTATCCGAACCTTGGTTACTGGTTGCGCAGATGGTTTTATCTACGGAATCAAAGTAAAGACAGGGGAAAAACTCTGGGGCTTTCACCTTAGCAAAAGAGGTATCAATTCCTCGGTTGTCGTTGATGGAAACATTGTCTATGCTTCCCACAGCGAAGAAAACATCGACAGTTCCACTTTAGGTCGTGTCGTTGCTATTGATGCCGGAAAAACCAAAAACATGATAGCCTCTGAGCTTTGGCGCGTAGACGGCCTCAAGGCGGGATACACTTCTCCCATCCTACATAAAGACAAACTTTATGTTTTTGATAACTCTGCCAATCTTATTTGTTTAGACAAAAGTACAGGTAAAGAGAAATGGCATCATAATTATGGGCGAGCAGCTAAAGGATCTGGGGTTTATGCAGACGGAAAAATCTACGTCGGGGAAGTTTCCGGGCGTTTTTATATTTTAAAAGTAACAAAAAATGGCTGCCAAGAGTTAGACTCAGAATCGTTTACTCTAGAAGACGGCTCTCCTATTGAAATTAATGGAAACCCCGCCATTGCGAATGGACGAGTTTTCTTGCCTACCAACACTAATCTTTATTGCATTGGTCTTAAAAACGAAGTTCTTACTAAAACTAAAACTCAAAATACTCCAAAATCAAAAGAAGAAGTCTCTATGTCCACTGGAGAAGTGGCTCACTTGCAAATTGTTCCAGGAGAAACTTGGTTATCTTCTGATGAAAAAAAGACTTTTCGAGTAGAGCTTTTTAACGCGTCAGGTCATTGCATGGGACAAGCGAAAGCCAAATGGAGTTTGAGTGGTCTTCAAGGGGAAATCAATGAGGATGGAGTTTTTACACCAAGCTCCCAAAGCCAGCAAGCGGGAAAAGTTGTCGCTCAGCTAGGTCACTTAACAACACAAGCACGTGTTCGTGTGATTCCTCCCTTACCCTACCAGGAAGATTTTGAAAACCTCCCTGTAGAATATCCTCCACCTGGCTGGATCTCTTCTAAACTCAAATGCCAAGTAAAGGAATATGAGGGAAACAAAGTTCTCTGGAAATTAGCCAATCGCTCAGCACCTCCTTTTGCCCGTCTCAAAGCTTACATGCAGCCTCCCATTAAAACAAACTATACTGTGCAAGCAGATATGAAGGGCATGAGAAAAAAATTCTATCTTCCCGATATGGGACTTATCAATAGTCGCTATACTCTAATTCTATTAGGAACAACCTTTTCTCCCTCCATTCGAATCGTAAGTTGGGATCCCATTCCTCGTCTTCAAAAAGATTTAGAATTTTCATGGAGTCCCAATACATGGTACCGAGTTAAATTCAAAGTTTCTTTAAAAAATGGCAAAACTCTCTTACAAGGAAAAGTTTGGCCCCGAGAAGAAGAAGAGCCCAAAGAATGGAGTATCGAAACAGAAGACCCTTGCCCTAACCTAGCAGGAAGTCCAGGATTATATGCATACTCCGTCGGTACAACAGAAAAATCTACTGGAACAGAAGTTTTCTTTGATAATGTGACTGTGACCAGAGACTAAGGGCCCACTAGAAAAAAGGAATTACTATGAAAACGTTATTTTTATTCGGATGTTTTTTTCTAACAACTCTCTGCGCTGACGACTGGGTCCTCTGGGGAGGAGATGTTTCTCGCAACATGGTCAACCAGGTAGAGAAAAACTTACCAGAGTCTTGGGATATTGACACCGGGGAAAACATTAAATGGGTTTCCGCTCTTGGTTCACAAAGCTATGGAAATCCTGTTATATCTAAGGGTAAAATCTTTGTTGGGACTAACAATGAAAGTCACCATAACCCTGAAATCAAAGGTGATAAAGGGGTTATGATATGTTTCAATGAGTCTGATGGGAAGCTTTTATGGCAAGCGGTTCACGACAAGCTAAGCGCTGGTCGAGTGAACGACTGGCCCTATCAAGGTGTTTGCTCTTCGCCTCACGTTATAGGCAAGCGATTGTACTATGTAAACAATCGCTGTGAAGTGGTTTGTGCTGATGTCGAAGGTTTTTCTGATGGAAACGATGGCCCTTATAAAAAAGAGAAGTATCAAAGTAAGCTAGATGCGGATATCATTTGGAGCTTTGATATGATTGAAGAGCTAGGAGTTTTCCCCCATAATTTAGCCACATCCTCTCCTCTCGTAGTCGACGGAGTGGTTTTTCTTGTTACTTCCAATGGAGTAGACGAAGCTCACTTAAATTTACCCTCTCCTCGCTCTCCGAGCTTTTTGGCTCTCGACCAAAAGACCGGTGAGTTACTTTGGATGAGCTCAGCCCCCCGAGATAAAATTCTCCACGGCCAATGGTCTTCTCCTGCTTATGGAGTGGCTAAAGGAAAACCTCAAGTTATCTTTCCTGGAGGAGATGGTTATGTCTACTCTTTTGAGCCTAAAACGGGTAAGTTGATCTGGAAATTCGACTGCAACCCCAAAGATTCTTTCTGGGTCCTGGGAGGACATGGCACTCGCAATAACATCATCTCTACTCCTGTTTTTTATAACGACACTGTTTTTATTGGAGTAGGACAAGATCCTGAACATGGTACCGGAATTGGTCATTTTTGGGCGATTGATGCTACTGGTAAGGGTGATGTGACAAAAACTCACGCCCTTTGGCATTTTGGCAACAAAGACTTTGGCCGAACAATGTCCACAGTTTCTATCCAAGATGGTCTTCTCTACATTTGTGATCTAGAAGGATTTCTCTACTGCCTAGATGTAAAAAAAGGAAGCTTAGTCTGGAAACACGACTTAGAAGCAGCTATTTGGTCTTCCACTATGATCGCAGATGGTAAGGTTTATATTGGAGACGAAGACGGCGAAGTTTGTGTTCTCAAACACGGACGCAAAAAAGAAGTTCTCTCGGAGAACTACCTGGAAGGAACCGTCTACACGACTCCCTCTGCCGCCAATGGAGTGCTTTATATTGCTGCTCAAACCAATCTCTATGCTATTGAGGTGGCTAAGGGCGAATAAACTTAAGGTGGAGGGCGAGGCTCCTGCCGAGCAGGGGATGTGCTTTATTCATGATATTGTTATCTAGGCACAACCCCGGCGCGGCAGCAAAACCATTAAGTTAAGGGAAAGCCCTAATATATAAGAGGTGGAGGCCATTTTTGTTCCTCTATCCCTTATAGTATGGTAGTTTGGTTTTCTAAAAAATAATTTCCCAAGGATGTATTTTATTAGGCGTAGCGGACAACCACAAGGGCCCTGCAGGCAG
>JAJDCR010000052.1 GCA_029260735.1 Planctomycetota bacterium | reverse complement strand
GATTCCGATGTCGACATTATGGTTCCAAGGCCTACTGCTATGCCCGAAACCACTATCCAAGTTGGACTAGATGATGACGATGATGACGATGATTCCGATGTCGACATTATGGTTCCAAGGCCTACTGCTATGCCCGAAATGACTATTCAAGTGGGACTAGATGACGATGATGATGACGACGACGATGATTCCGATAGCAATACATTTTTTAAACCCTAAGCCTAGGTAAAAGAAGCTTTTGACGTTCCAAGTACTATATTCATGGAGGGGCGAGGCTTATCTGAAACCGCTTTTGAAAAAAACGGTTTCAGATAAGCCTTGTCCTCGCACATATTAAGGGCCGTCACAAACAAGACTCTCCCCCCACACATTCATCTCTAATCTTTCGCTAAGCCCTACCAAACCTTCCTCAAAATGTTTTTTCCTTGCATTCCTTTTTTCTATTGTTAAAATTATAGTTCATAATTTTTAGCCAAATGCTACTTAAGAAAATTGCAAATCTAATATTTTGCAAAATAACTAAAAATAACTGGCTTAACCGTTCTGATCGTCGAATTTTCAGCTAAACAGTATTTTTGTGAAAGAGTAACATATGACCAATGATACAACTTCCATTAGAAACTTAGCAATAGTAGGGCACGGTGGTTCAGGAAAAACAACATTAAGTGAAGCAATGCTTCTAGAAGCAGGCTTAGCAACAAGAGTTCCTGCGGGAATTATGGACTATCACGAGGATGAAAAAGAAAGAGGAAACTCTATAGATGCCTCCATAGCCCAATTTTCTTGGAATGATAGCAACTACACCATAATAGATGCTCCTGGTTACCAAGAATTCGTACAAGGCAGTATAGGTGCTCTTTCTGCAGTAGAAACAGCACTAATATTAGTCTCTGCAACAGACGGAATTACAGTCAATAGTCGCCGGATGTGGAATATCTGCGAGAAAAATGGACAAGCAAGAATCATTGTTGTGACTAAACTTGATGCAGACAACGTTAGTTTCGAAAATACAGTCGCTCAAATTCAAGAGCAACTTAGTGAACAATGTAAGCCCTTAGTCGTTCCTTCTGGGTCAGGAAGTCAGTTAAATGAAGTTCACAATGTGGTCGATAACCGCAATGAAGAGTATGCCGATCATAGAAAAAGTCTTGTCGAAGCAATCGTTGAAACAGACGACGACATGATGGAAAAATATCTCGAAGGAGAAGATATCCCCACAGAGAGCCTGCGAGCTCAGTTTAAAAAAGGGATTCACGCAGGGCAAATTTATCCAATAGTCGCAGTTTGTCCTTCTAAAAGCCTAGGAATAAAAGAACTTCTCCAAGTAATTACTAATCTTGCTCCTTCTCCTCAAGATGTTACTCCGAAAAAAGGCAAAGTACGAGGGACAGACGAAGAAAAAACCATGGAACGTTCCCCCGATGCTCCTTTCACAGGACAAGTATTCAAGGTATTCAATGATCCTTTTGGACGAATTTGCTATATCAAGGTAATTAGTGGAACTTTGAGCTCGTCTTCTACAGTGACAATTGCGAATTCAGAAAAAACAGAAAAGATAGGTAATCTCCTGACTACTGTCGGAAAAGATCATAAGAATAAAGAAAAAGCTGTTGCCGGAGAAATCATTGCTGTTTCTAAGGTAGAAAACATGAAGGTAGGAGATACTTTGTGTGAAGAAAAGGGTGATCTCATTTACCCTGTGCCAGAATATCCTAAACCGATGGTGCAATATGCTGCCCAGCCTTTAAGCCGAGGAGATGAACAAAAAATTTACTCTTCCTTGGCTAAACTAAACGAGGAAGATCCAACTTTTCAAGCTCATCGACACGAAGAGACAAGTGAATTAATTGTTTCGGGAATGAGCACTCTTCATCTTGATGTTATGTTGGGACGCCTCAAATCTCGTTTCAAAGTAGAGTGTAGCACAAAAACTCCTAGGATTCCCTACAGAGAGACGCTTACTAGTAGCACAGAGACTCGTTACCGTCACAAAAAGCAAAGTGGAGGAAGTGGGCAGTATGCAGAAGTGGCTATCAAACTGGAACCTGCTGAACGTGGAAAAGGACTCGACTTTGTCAATAAAATTGTGGGAGGAGTTGTTCCTGGTCCTTACATTGTTTCCTGCGAAAAAGGTATAGACATTACCATGAAAAGGGGTATTTTAGCAGGTTATCCTGTTATTGATGCTAAAGTAACTCTTTATGATGGTAAAACCCATGATGTCGATTCTTCTGATGCCGCCTTTCAAGTGGCTGCCTCGAAAGCTTTTCAAGAAGCATTTTTGGAAGCAAAACCTGTTCTTCTCGAACCTCTTTACAAGATATCTGTCACTGTCCCTACCCAGTTTATGGGAGATATCATGGGGGATCTTAATACTCGTAGAGGCCGAATTCAAGGAACAGAAGCAGAAGGCAACTGCCAAACAATCATCGCCTCCGTTCCTCTTTCTGAAATCATGACTTACTCGACAGAGCTTAAAGCAATTACTGGTGGAGAAGGAACTTACACTTCGGAGTTCTTGAGTTATGATGCGGTTCCTAGCCACGTGCAAGATAAGATCGTTGCTCAAGCGAAAAAAGAAGAAGGTTAAAGAAAGTTCCGAGGCTTTCTGATCTGAGAATATTTTGCAAAAATTTAAGGATTCTTATTTTCACAGAAAAGTAGGAATCCTTATTTTTTTGTTTTCTTTTGCTTTTTTAACCTCCAACAAGAAAAAACAAAAAAATAATAAATAATCAAGTAGATACTTTGCTTTCTCCTAGAGTATAATAGGGCATAAAGAATTATCTCTGAAGTATTCCCAAGAATTTTTTCAAGGGGATAGAAAGCTAGAAATCTAAGGGTTTCTTACTACAATTTATAAATGTAAAGGTAGTGATTTTATGTCAGAGCTCACTATTGAATCTCTCGCTCGAATCCTCATTGATAGCGGAGGGTCAGATATCCACATTACGGCGGGAGCCAAACCAAAAATTCGCATTGATGGACAACTTGCTGATACTCAATATGATATACTCGACCCCGAAACAACTCAAAAACTAATATATTCCATTCTTGATAATGAACAAGTTGCTCGTTTTGAAAAAGAATGGGAACTCGACTTTTCCTTTGGGATTCGTGGCTTGGGAAGATTTCGAACAAACGTTTTTTTACAGCGGGGAGCCATTGGGGCAGTTCTGCGAATCATTCCTTATGGTATCAAGTCCTTTAAAGATTTGAATCTTCCTGAAGCAGTTTGTAAGCGTCTTTGCAATCAACCCAAAGGCCTTATTTTAGTCACAGGCTCCACGGGAAGTGGAAAATCTACGACTTTGGCTGCTATGTTAAATTATGTTAACGAGAGTAGAAGAGAGCACATTGTTACAGTAGAAGACCCCATTGAGTTTATTCATCAAAACAAGGGATGTCTTTTCAATCAGAGAGAAGTAGGGGCAGATACCAAAAGTTTTTCGAGAGCCTTGCGCTCTGTTTTGCGTCAAGATCCTGATATTGTCTTGATTGGAGAACTTCGAGACCATGAAACGATCGAAGCAGCTCTCACTGTTGCAGAGACAGGACACTTAGTTTTTGCAACCCTTCACACCGCGGACTGTGCTCAGACTATTAACCGTATCATAGACGTTTTTTCTGCTGATCAGCAAGCACAAATTCGTACCCAATTATCCTTTGTTTTGCAAGGTGTTTTTTGCCAGCAACTCCTTCCTTTGATAAAGGGGAATGGCCGTGCTCTGTGTGCAGAAATCATGATTGCAACCTCGGCTATTCGAAGTCTTATCCGCGATGACCGAGTTCATCAAATTTATGGACAAATCCAAACAGGACAAAAATGGGGCATGAGAACGATCAATCAATCTTTCTTTGAGTTAGTCAAGTCTCGTGTAGTTAGTAAAGAAGAAGCCCTCGCTAGGTGCACCGATAGCGAAGATCTTCTGCGCATGTTCCAAAAATATGGCCAATAAAATAACGATCAAACTTTACTTTTTGGGAGTAGCTTATGCCTAAATATGAATATATTGCCAATAACGAAGCTGGGGAGGAAGAAAAAGGTACTGTAACGGCAAGGAACAAAGATCATGCCACTGCTATGCTGAGGCAAAAAAATTTCCGAACCATTACCGTTAAGGAAAAAAAATCCGCTTTCAATATTCAGTTTGGAGCTCCACCAGAGAAGGTCTCTTTGACCGAAATGGTAATTTTTACCCGTCAGCTTTCTACTATGATTTCTGCTGGTATTCCTCTATTGGAAAGCCTTGAAATATTGGAAGAGCAACAAACAAACAAAGGTTTTGGTTTAGCTCTAGGGGATGTCGTAGACAAAGTCCGCGGAGGTAACGATTTTTCTGCCGCTTTGGCGACTCACCCAAAAATCTTTGAAAAAATCTATGTTAGTATGATCAAAGCTGGGGAAACCAGTGGTCAATTAGATACTATTCTCAATAGACTTGCTGAGTACCAAGAAGATACTGCAAAGCTTATCCGTGAAATAAAAAGTGCGATGACTTATCCCGCAATATCTTTAACCATGATTTTTGCGATTACGGGTTTTCTTTTAATCGCAATTATTCCGAAGTTCAAAGAAATTTTCTTTAGTTTAAATATTACTCTTCCTGCTATAACCGCTTTTCTCCTAGCATTATCAGATTTTCTAGTTGCTCAAACACTTAATCTTTTCTTCGCTATGATAGCAGCTGTCTTTGCATTAATTGCCTATGGAAAAACAAAAATAGGTAGATTCCATTACGATTGGTTAAAGCTGCGAGCTCCTATTTTTGGGGATCTCTTCCAAAAAGTAGCTATCTCTCGTTTTGCAAGAACATTTGCAACTATGATTCGTAGTGGTGTTCCTATCTTGGGAACCTTAGAAATTGTAGCTCAAACCGCTGGTAATGTTATCATTGAAGATGCTATTAATCAGTCAATGAATAGTGTAAAACAAGGTGAATCCTTAGCTACTCCACTAGCTGAATTCTGGGTTTTTCCTCCTATGGTTACCAGAATGATTGCCATTGGGGAAAGAGCAGGGGCCTTGGAGAGTCTCTTAGAAAAGATCTCCGAATTTTACGACCAGCAAGTCTCGGCCAAAGTAGAAAGTCTGACCTCCTTGATCGAGCCAGTTATGATCGGGGTGATGGGAGTAGTCGTAGGGGGAATCGTACTCGCGGTATTCTTACCTATCTTTAAACTTCAAGCAGAATTGGCCAATAACTAACCCCAAACAAAATGCATACTTCTCCGGGAGGACAAATTCTCGTTCTCTCGGAGAAATACTTGCACTTAGTCTGCAATCTGCAATCAAACAAAACATTTCTAAATCAATCAAAAAAAACAATGCTGGATTTTGAGTAAATATGAGAAAACAACTTTCTGGAGAAAACTCCTCTGAGCTAAAGAACAATTACATTCTCATCACAACTAGATACATTCTTATCTTTTGTTGTCTCGTACTCACACTGATTCCAGAAACGGATGATATTCCCTCCTCTTCTCCCGTTGATTATCGAAGTATACGAGCTTTGCTTATTTTTATGTTTATATTAAACACTTCCTACCTTTTGTTTTTGAATGTCACTAAGCAAAATCTTACTCGCTTCATCATTTTTCAGGTTATTGTTGATCTTATCATAGAGACTTTTCTTATCTATATTACTGGGGGCATTCTCTCAATGTTTGTCTCCCTCTATTTTGCCAGCATTTTATCTTGCGGTGGCCTTGTTTCTATGCGCGGTGGCCTTCTTTCTGCTTCTTTTTGTACTATTTGTATCTCAGGTATAACGACCCTTTACTTTCTTGCTGTTCTAGATAACGAAGTTCTTCCTCTCCTCTCTCAGCACCCTCCCTTGTCTTTTCCTAAAGAAGAAGATATTCCTTTTTGCCGAGCTTACCTTATAGCTCATGGTGTTGCTTTTTATATGGTCGCTTTTCTGAGTGGTCATTTGGTTGTTAAGCTCGCTCGAGAACGTATTCTTCATGAGGAAATTCTTCAGAATATGAACGAAGGAGTTTTAGTTGTTGATACCCGACATAACCTTGTATTTATTAATCTAACGGCAAAACAGCTTTTAGAATTAAAAGGAGATGGTAACTTCCAAGGAAGATCTGTCAGAGATGTATTTAATAAAGAAAAGCATATTGATTTGCTAAAGGCTCTTATGCTTCAAAAAGAAATGAGCTACGACATAGAATTGATTTCTCAGAAAAAAAAAATACCTATACATTTGAGTTTATCAGGAATTGAGATTGAAAATCGAATAAAAGCGTACATTCTTATTTTAAGTGATATTACAGATCGTAAGCAAATGGAAGAAGCTGTAAAAAAAGCCGATCGCCTCTCAACTATTCATGAGATGTCGGCAACTATTGCTCACGAAATCCGTAATCCTCTTGCCTCCATTCGAGGGGCTATCCAGGAACTTCGGGAGAGTTTTCCGGAAAATGACCCTCGTAACCTCTTGATGGATATCAGTATTCGAGAATCAGATCGTCTCAATCGTATAGTTACTGAGTTTTTAGAGTTTTCTCACCTGCGTAGTCCTATTCTTCAAAAATGTTGGTTTAACCATATTTTGGACGAAGTAATTCTTTTTCTTCAGCAAAGGGTTAAGGAATTTGAAGGGGTGATTCACTCAAAAGTAGAAGAAGGTTTGTTTGTCTTAGCTGACTCAGGACATCTTCGGCAAGTATTCTATAACTTAGGAATCAATGCTATTGAAGCATGTGAGGGACAGTGTAAAGTAACGATTACAGCTTCTTCTATGGATTTAAAAGAGTTTTCCCAAAAATGTAAGAAAAACTTTTATGGAGATAACGTCAGTTTAAAAGGAGTGTATGTCAACTTTCAGGACTCGGGTAAAGGTGTTTCTTTGGAGTCTTTAAAAAAGATTTTTGACCCTTTTTTTTCCACAAAAACTCATGGTACAGGTATGGGCCTAGCTGTTGTTAATCAAGTTCTCAATACCCACAAAGCTTTGATTCATATTGAGTCGATCCCTCAAAAAGGAAGTTGCTTTATGCTTTGGTTTCCAGAGAATCTAGAAAATTTACAAAAATTCACAAAAATTTACAGAAAAGATAATACGGGGAATTAGGATGCCAAAAAAAGAGGAAAAAGAAAAAATTCTCGTAATTGAGGATGAAGCTAGTATTAGAGAACTCCTCACTTATCTTTTTGAACATGAAGGCTACGTTGTAAAAACGGCAGCAACTGGCACAAGTGGTCTAGAACAACTTGATAATGAGGAATTCGATTTGATTGTTCAAGATATGCGCCTTCCGGATATGGATGGCATCTCTCTTTTGAATACGATCAAAAAAAACTTTCCGGATGCCTTGGTTGTTATTATTACAGCATTTTCACATTGGAAAATAGCGGTTGAAGCCATGCGATTAGGAGCTTTTGACTATGTCAAAAAACCCTTCGACAATAAAAATATCAAAGCTGTTGTTCAGAGAGCTTTAAAGCAAAAATCTCTTCTACAGTACTACTCAAAAAGTAGCCCTCACTGTCCACAAATGGTGGGTAATTCTACTGCTGTGCAAAAAATCCAAGACTTAATTCGCCGAGTTGCTCCGACCGATTCGACCGTTTTAATTAATGGAGAAAGCGGTACAGGAAAAGAGTTAGTAGCTCGTTCTATTTATACTAACTCTCTGCGCCAAGGGCACGTCTTTATTCCGATCAACTGTGGTGCATTATCGGAAAACTTATTAGAAAGCGAACTGTTCGGGCATGTAAAAGGAGCTTTTACAAGTGCTATTCGAGACAAAAAAGGGCTTTTTGAAGTCGCTCATGAAGGTACTCTTTTTTTTGATGAAATCGGAGAAATGTCCTTAACAACTCAAGCTAAACTTTTGCGAGCTATTGAAGATAAGCAGTTTATTCCTCTAGGAGATACTTCTCCTAAGTACTCCGATGTTCGCTTCATCGCTGCAACTAACCGAGACTTAGAAGAAATGTCAAAAAGAGGGGAGTTCCGTGAAGATCTTTTCTACCGACTAAATGTTATTCCCATAGAAGTTCCTGCTTTGCGGTATCGAAAAGAGGACGTGCCTTTATTGGCGGGGCATCTTTTGGCTCTTTATGCGTCTAAAATCCATAAGTATGTCTCTGGTTTTACACCTGAAGCGATGGATTTATTAATGCAATATAAGTGGCCTGGAAATGTTCGAGAGTTGAGTAACCTTATTCAACGTGCAGTGGTTCTTTGTGAAGGAGATGTTATTGAAAAAGAGCATCTTTCCGAGTATAGTAAAATTGACAATCAACAACAAAACAGTTATGTGCACTTTCCCGATGAAGGAGTTGATTTAGAAGCAAAGCTCTCTGAGCTCGAAAAATATTATGTCGAAGAAGCTCTTAAAAAAACTCAAGGCAACTTGACTCAAGCAGCCAAGCTTCTAAGCTTAACTTTCCGTTCTCTAAGATACAAGGTGAAAAAATACGAAATAAAAACCATTGATCACAAAATCTAAAAGATACTTTTTTAGCTACCGAAAATGGGGTATAATATAAGTAATAACGTCGACAAAAATCATTGATTCCGTTTGATAGTTTAGGATAAATTCATGGGGAAACCGCCATTTCATCCAAAAGACCAAGTTCAACAATACACCATTGACAAGCTATTTAATACCGGAAATCTGGGGGCAATTTATACCGTAGAAAACGAAAGCCTTCTGATCAGAGCCCCCTTTATAGATTCAGGAGATACTCTTTTAGATCAATTCCGGAAAGAAGTAAAAAGTCTCTTAAAGCTCAAGCATTCTGGAATTGTTAAGGTACGAGAGACAGATCTAGAAGGAACTCCTCCTTGGTGCGCTACGGATCTTCCCAAAGGAGATAACTTACGCCAAGTTCTTGCACAAGAGCCTCTGGATCCTCTTCTATCTCTTCGATATATCTATCAAATTTCTGATGCCCTCGCCTATGCTCATACAAGAGATGAACCTCTCTGCCATAAGCAACTCTTGCCTGAGAACATTGCTTTTTATCATGAAAAAATAACTATCCTCGATTTTGGTTTGAGTAATTTTGGCTCCAGCTCTAGTGCCTCTGTTTCATCACAAGTTCAGCAGTTATATATGCCCCCTGAAAGATTAGATCTTCGAGGACGTCCTAGTCTCCTTGCAGATGTTTATTCCGCGGGAGTGATATTTTTTGAGATGCTTACTGCTCATCTCCCTTTTGGAAACAGAAACGATGTATTTGATGAAGATAAAAGAGTTTTGTTTATCGAAGAAATTATGGACATAAACAAAAAAGCTCCCACTCTACACTCTTTAGAGCCAAAGATAGTAAACATCCTTGAAAAATCTTTAGAAAAAAGACCCTCTCAGCGCTATCAAAATGCTCAAGAAATGCTTTTTGATATCAAAAATGCTCTAAAGGAAAAACTCTACCAAGAAGCTCAAAAGTATGAGAACGAAAACAATATTGGTAAAGCCCTTGAGCTAGCTTATGAAGCAGTGGAGTATGGTTTAGACAAAGATTACCTACAAAAACTAATCAACTTAAGAGAAAACCCTAGTCTTCAAAAAATCTCTGTTTCACAAGATTCTATTTCCACTTTTACTTCCACTTCGACTTCTTCAGACTCTCCTTCTCAGAAAACTTTATCTTTTGTCGATCATCTTGAAAATTTACTTAATATTTCAAGAAAACAGGAGAGAACAGATTCCTTGATTAAGAAAGAGCAAATCCATCGAGAATTTGTTAATGCTTTGGCTATTAAAGATAATATTGATAACTGGAAAAAACTTTTAGACAACCTAGAAGAGCTACAAAGAGGAATTCTGCAAAGTGCTCCTCTTGAGTTGCGAATCAAATACCCCAATCAACGTAAAAATCCTCCGATTTCAATAGCAGATTTAGAGGATTTTATCGAAACGAGCAAAATCCCCTCTCAAGACATTCATTCGAATATAGATACAAAAGAGCTAGAAGATGATGACTTAAGTGAAGATCTTAGCGAAGAGTTTTCTTCCGAGCGAAAGCATATCATGCACGCAGAAATCTTTATTGAGGAGAGTGCGGAAAGTGTTGAAATTGTCGAAAATGTAGATAGTAGTGATAGTCTAGAAATCCCTTCCACTCCCGAGTATGAAAATGATATTTTAGACATAGATTTAGACGAAGATCTTGACGAAATGGCTCCTGATGAAACTCTTATCTCTTTTTCACCAGGAGATGAAGATTCCGAAATTTCTAGTCCGGAGAAGAGTTCAGAATCAAGAGAAGCTGTCCCCGTTTCCGAAAGCGAAATTCCCAGTGCAGTTATGTCTCCTATTCATGGTTCTGAAAGTAACGACGACTCTGATCTGCTTTCTCCCTCCTTGGCTTCTCCAGGTATAGATTCTTCTGAGTTAGATGAAGATGTTTTTGCGGAAAGTGATGAAGAGCAACTGTCCCTTCAAGATTCAGCTAACTTTGAAGTTATCTTAGAGCAAGCAGCCTCTCCCAAAAAAGCTAAATCTACTGAAAACAGCTTACCTAAAGGTTTTCGATGGATCGATAAAAATTTAGTCTTATGTGAGAAAGATCGTTCAGAAATGATCTTTATTCCAGAAGGCGTTTTTATCATGGGCTCCAGTGGGAAACACTCTTATGATATAGAACAACCCGAACATGAAATTTACCTCGATAGTTTTCTTATCGATAAGTACCCTGTGACCTGGAGACAATACATGCAGTTTTGCGAGGAAACAGGCTACCAATGTCCTAGCCCCCCTCGTTGGGGAATATACGAGGATCATCCTGTTGTTAACATTAACTGGTTTGACGCCCAAGCTTACTGCGACTGGGCAGGAAAAGTTCTTCCTTCGGAAGCATGGTGGGAAAAATCTGCCCGAGGAGGCATTTGGTTAGATGGCGATAAATCAAAAAAAATAAAAAATGATTTGCCGCGCCGTACCTATCCTTGGGGAGATGATACTCCGGGAAATGGGTTAGAGTGGAGAGCTAACTATAAAGATGACCCCAACTACGGAAGAAACAAAGGCCAAAAATCGACTTCTAAAATCGACACTTTTCCTGCAGGAGTATCTCCTTATCACTGCTTTGATATCTCAGGCAATGTTTGGGAGTGGTGCAAAGACTGGTTCCAAGAGGACTACTATAAACATAGCCCTCGTGAAAATCCTTCTGGGCCCCATGAGGAAGAAGCCAGTGAAGTCGATTCAAAAGGAGGAGCTGGAAGAGTTTTAAGAGGAGGTTCTTGGTATACTGGAAGCCGTCTTCTCCGAGTTACAGCAAGAAGAAGTCGATCACCTGAAGGTAGAGGAGGTAGTTGCGGAATGCGAGGAGCCGGAGTGCTACTAAAGTAATCGTCAATTTTGTACAGCACATATAGTTCAAAATTCAAAATATCCTGGAGTTTTCCTATGAAGATTATCAACTTGTTTTTAGTCAGCGTTATATGCCTCTCTTCTTGGGGTTTTGCCCAAAAAGACATAGATACTAAAAAACTTCAACCTGGTGACTGGAAAGTGAAAGTTATTCTCAAAGGTGGTGCCGAGGTAATAGGGGTTGTTCAACAGAACAAATTTAAAGAAAAGCCGGCACTTGGTGTATACCACCGAGTAAATAGTACACGAACCCCAGGAGCTGGAATTCGTTTGTGGTATGTTCGTAACTCTCCCGGCTATACTTTTATTCCTTTCACTCGCGTGGCGCGTATTGTGAAACTTCGTCCTGCCGATATAACCAAAGAAAAAGAACGTTTTCGGGAAAAAAGAGACACTCTAAGGGAAAAAAGACAAACGGCTATAGAAGAGAAAAAAAAGCAGCTAGAAACTTTAAAGCTAAAGCAGGAAGAAGAAAGCAAAGAAAAAGAAGTCGATAAGGAAAAAAAAGAAGCTCCGAAAATTAAGCTTTCGGCAGAAGAAAAAGAGCTCTTGAAAGAATTTCCTCCTGGTGAAGAGTGGAACAGTGCTCGAAGAGATGAAATTAATAAACAGTTAAAAAGAGGGCAAACAAAATTTGTTCGAAGAGTAATTAATGGTAATGTAGTACTACAAAAGGGAGCTCCCAATGGAGGAGCTAGCTCTGCGGAAAAAAAATTCTACGACAATTATGATACTTGGGTCGCAGCGATTGAAAAACGAGATCTAATAAAAGAATTAGCAGAAAAAGAAGCTGCTAAAAAAATAAAAGAAGAAGAAGAAGAAGCCGCTCAGGAATTAGTGGAAAAAAGCCAAGCCAAAAGAGAAGCGAAAAAGGAGGCAAGAGAAGTAGCGAAAAAAGAAGAAGAAGCTACTAAAACAACAGAGATTGTTAAAAAATCGGAACAACCTCTTGATATGGATAAAGTCACGGCTACTTTACTTTATGCTTCTGAAGAAGAAAAAAAACAAGTTCTCAATCAACTAGCTCAAATGGGAACTAAGGCGCAAGACGCCACAGGTACAGTTCACTTTTTGCTTAAGAGTAAAAGAAATTCCCCAGAGCTAAAACAAGCTGCTCTTGACACCATCATTAAAATTGGTGAACCTGCTGATAAAGTAACTAAGATATTGGGAGAAACGCTTGCTTCTGAAAGTGTTGATTTGCGAAGAAAGTCAGCTGCTGCTTTAGCCCAATATGGAACTCAAGTTCGAGAAGTATCGCAAGAAATGTTAACTGTTCTTGCTTTTGAACGTGATCCTTCCGTTAAATATGAAGTTATTCGCACGATAGAAAAAGTTCAATACAAAGAAGCCATTCTTCAAATCCAAGGACGCTTAGGAGATGAAGATCTTTCTGTTCGAGTCGCAGCCAGCTCTGCTCTTTTATCTTTTCATGGCAATGAAAAAGGCCTTCCCAATGCCTGTGTTAAAATTTTAACCCAAGCTCTTGATCACCCTGCTCCTAAAGTTCGTCTTCTTGCCGCTAATACATTAGATAAATGGGATAGCGAAAAAGCTATCTCTGCCGCAGAAGAAAAACTTTCCACAGTAGAAGATCCTAAAGTAAAATCTGTTGTAGAATCTTACATAGCTCGCCAAAAACAAAAAGCAAAAGAAGAAGCAGCAGTAAAAGCTTTGGAGAAAGAAAAAACAGAAGAGGAAAAAAGGGATCGGAAAGCAGAAGAGAGTTTTGAGTTCTTCAAACTCGGTAAGGACTACTAGGGCGGAAGGTATTTACTGCCGAGAGTGGAGGAACGTAGCCAGGGGTTTTAACCCCTGGAAATAAAGGTATACAAAGAATTTTGGTGCCGTAGGTACCTAGGAATTTACTTGCCTGCGTACCTACGGCACGCCATTGATTTTTCTCCCTTATTCCAGGGCATAAATGCCCTGGCTACGTGCCTCAGTCGCTACGCGACCATAAACCAAAAGGAATTTCTTATTTTAACACCTACCTTACGCTAATATCTTAGAAGAAGCCATTAGCTCTTCTAAATGCCCCAGCAAATCGCTATCAATTTCAGCAATTCGTTGGAATGAATCCTTTGTTTTTTTGCTGAGAACTTCTTGTTCTAGAAGAAAACTAATCGTAAAATCTGTGCTAATACTACCTAAACGGGGTTGGCAATTATCTAAAATATCCTGCCGAGTAAACTCCGAAACTGTCAGAACATAGCCACAAACTTTAGAACAATCGTTTAAAAGAGGGCCAAAATAGTGGATTAGTGATTGCTCCGCTTGCTGAGCTTCTTCTTCACTATTGATCTGTAGAGTATCCTCAGGAAGATAACCAAACTGTTGAATGTAAGCATCAATCCACGGATTTTTTTTCTTTAAAAGAGGAAACAATCGGAAAATCCACTGATTTTGATGACACCATTGCTGGAGAATGTGCTTATCTCCATCTCCGTTCACCTCACTTGTTTTTAGAGGAAGATGGTCGTCGAGATGAGTAACAGGAACATCATGGTACTCAGTAGCGACTTTATTGACTTGGAGTTGGAGCATAATACGGTCAACGGTATCTTCGATATTCGATTCTGGAATCAAAGGGATGATTTCTCCCGCTTTAATATGAACACTGCCTAAGTCGATCTTACCAAAAATAAGTTTTAAGCACCATTTTCCCAAAGACCGCAAAGACATTTTTCTCTTTCTTCCGCTCAGGATTTCTTCGTAAAAAACTTCCTCTTCGGCAATTCTTTCATAACTAATGCTCACCGGTAAAATAGAGAAGGATTTCCCTGTATTTTGTAAACACCTTAATAAACCTTTTTTCGGACGTAAAAACTGGCGTGTCCGACTACGTGTTCCTTCAATATAGAACTTAAGATTCTCTCCTCTATCGACAAGTTTTTTCACTGTTTCTGTTAGCTCAGGGTCTTCTCGGCCTACATTACGGCGAATAGGAAAACACTTAGCATGCTTAAATAGCCAGCCAATGAGAGGGATCTTGAAAAAATCTTCTGTTCCTGCTATGTAGGGAAGTTTGATATCTAAGTCTGGGCGATCGTAAAACACATAACAACAAAGCAAAAAATCAAAGTAGCTTCGATGAGTTGGAATAATTACATAAGGATGTTCCGACTTATACTGAGGGAATGAGTTGATATCCACTTTGACATGGGCAAAGCAACGACGAAAAACCTTACGAAGGATGTAAGCCATAATCCGAGTTACTAAGTTGGCACGTTTCCTCTTAAAAACCCAACGCAGGTCTCTTTCTCGCACTTCACATTTTCGACCAGCAATAGAAAGCTCTTGTAAGTCTTTTTTAAATAGATATTGTAAGCTTCCTTGAAAAACAATTCGTTCAAAATAGGTTTCTAAATCTTTTTTGTGGTAAGAGAGGGAGCTGACAAAATTCCAAGAGTTATGGGTGAAATAATGAAAGGTGTTGTGAACCCCTGCAACATGTTCGATTGTATTATCGATAAAGTCAGCTTTTTTGGAGTTACGGAGTAAAAATCTATAATATGCCTTTTGAGCTAATAAGGGAAAACGTTCTAATATGTGATGAACCATTTGGTAACGAATTCCCTTTTTCGTATACATTTTCCCTGGCATACGAATGATAGGATTATGCTGAAAGTAGTTGACAATTTTATCGACGAGTTTTATGTATAGAGGTTGATCCTCTGGATGAATCGTCAAATGAAAAATTTGCTCTTTCTTGTCAGAAGAAGAAAAAGTCTCTTCTACAATAGCATGAGAAACTAGGTCAACGGGAACAATGTTGCCTTTTACTGTGTCATTGACACAACATCCCTTAACAATGCCTCCCCCAATAAGATAGACAAACCCCAAGTAACCGGCATAACTATCTGTCCAACCTGGAAAAGGGTTATAAAGGGAGTTAGCAATGATACTAGGACGTAAAATATTCAAACGAAAGGGAGCCTCTTTTGTTGCTGCTGTCAAAAGGTGTTCCGAGATACACTTTGTTAATGTGTAGGTATTGGGATAATTGTTATGCACATCTGAAAAACTGACTTTAGCATCGAGAATATCTTGATAAATATCTTTTGCCGGTCGATCTAAAGGAACTAATTCTTCTGGAAGTTCTTCTCCGTGAGAAGAAGGATGGTTAACATAAGCTGTTGAAACATGACTAAAAACTTTGAGTCGAGAACAACCTAAAGCAAATCGATTTAATTCCAAAGTGCTAAAAATATTATCTCTGGCGATTTTTTCAAGAGGGTCATCAAAATTGATACTAGCTGAGCAATTGATAATATGAGTTAGGCAAGATTGCATTGCTTGTTGGTCGGCAAGGGATAGTCCAAGTTGTTCCTTAGTACCATCACCTGAAACAACTTGGATATAGTCTTTTTTGTGTTCGGCAATCTCTGAAAGACAAGGAGAAGACCAAATTTTATGCTCAAATCTTTCTAAGGGAGAAAGATCCTTGCGAGGGCGAATTAAGAGGTAGATTTTTCCTAGAGATAATTTCTCGTCTTTGCGCAGAATTTCTTCTAAAACAACTTTCCCTAGAAAACCCGTGGCTCCTGTGATAAGTAAATTTACTTCGCTCATAGGATTTTCCTATTTTAAAAATAAACTCCATACGTTTTAGGCATATGGAAAATTTAGGGCACAGCCCTAATCAAATAAAACTATTTTCTTTTAAATTGAAAAAAATAACTCCCTCAAAATACCAAATTTTTCACTTTCGCACAACTCTATTTTAGTGAACGATAGCTTTCTACAGATTCGGCGACTAGATCTGCTAAGGAGAGAGGAGTTTTTTTCCGCCATTTTTCAGGAACGGTGTCGGGGTAGTTGTAATCTTGAGAAGCCACCGCATAAAAAGAAGGCCAAGAAAGTTTAGGTAGTTGAATAGAAGGGAGATTGGGATATTTAGCGTGTTTTCGGTATTGACGAAACATAGCCGAGATATTATCTAAAATATGTCCGACAAAAAAAGAATTCCCAAAAGAATCGCTAAAACCCAGTTCGATGGAAACATCGCAAAGATCATGAACATCTGTTATATTCGATCGACCAGGAGGTAAGATAGGGAGAATTTTATCGAGGAAAGTACGGTAAATTCCTCGAGTATCTTTTAGCAAGTCTCCTGCTCCTAAAATAATTCCTGGAATTAAGATATTATAATTTTTAAGTTTTTCCTTAATAACTTCCTCTGCTTCTCTTTTTGTTTTATAGTAGGGTAAATGCTGCAAGGGTTCATGATGAGCAGCAATGCTACTAATAAAAAGAAATGAGCCAACGTTATAGTTTTGACAAAGCTGAGTGACATTTTCTGTTCCTAGTCGGTTGCAAGCCCGCATTTTTTCTTCTCCTACATTTTCATTAATTTGGGCAGCAACATGAAAAAGAACTTGGCTCCCGGAGAATTTTTCTGGAATTTTACAGTCAAACTCACTAATGTCGCATTGAAAGTGCTCTACTCTTTTCATATATTCATCGAGTGAGATATCTTGATGTTGGCAAGCAATTTTTTGCTGAGCACTTAAGTCAGAGGCAGACTTGATATTTTTACGAGTAAAACCTAAAATCTGGATATCGGGAAATTGTTTAATCAAATGACAGGCTAAGTGACTACCAACAAAGCCCGTGATTCCCGTAAGAATAACTTTTGTTTCCATGGCTAGGCCTTAAAAGAAGCGTTTAATAATAAAGAGTTCGTGAGATACTTGTTTTCTTCCGAGTGCCTTATAGTGAAGATATAAAATTTTGTCAACAGGTTTTTTTATGTTTCCAGAAAAGAAAAGAGTGACCATTCTCTCTCTCCCTGAGAGTTTTCCTCTTTCTCCCTTCCATCTTTGTTTTCGCTTACAAGATAAAGAAGAGTACGATGAAACGGGGCCTTTGGATGAAGAAATACTTTTTTCGGAATCTTCTTGGGAGCTTATTTATCTTCTTCAAGCAAAAGATGATTCCAGTCTCTTAATTCCCCTCAAGAAAGGCTGGGAGCTCAGTCGTAAGAAAGCTTCTATTGTTCGACGTTTGGGCTTTGACTTGGAGGAGTATCTGAAAAAAGCTCTCCAGGAAGCGGCCTCTATTTGCCCTCAAATGATCCCTAGCCTAGAAGAAGAAAACCCAACCAGCTTAATGATGACAACAGAAGAAGCCTATACCTTTCTTTGTGAAAAAGTCCATCTCCTAAAAGACCGAGGCTTTAAAGTGTTTCTTCCCAGCTGGTGGATGGGAGACCAGAACCTTCTTCGTCCCAAATTTAAAGCGGAAGTAGAAACTCCCAAAATTTTTCCCTTGGGAGGATTTCCTCTAGAAGAGCTGGTTCAGTTGAACTGGCGAGCTGCTTTGGGAGAAACAGAATTAACTTGGAATCAACTTCAAGAATTGGCTAAGCTCAAGGTTCCTCTGATTCGCTTACGTGGTCGTTGGCTTCAGGTAGACACTCGGTCGCTAGGGAAAGCTCTTCGTTTTTGGGAAAAACACGAGGGACAAGTCTCTCTACGTGAAGTCGTCCAAATGCAAATGGCAATAAACGGAGAAGATACGGGGGAGCCTTTCTTAGAGGTAGAAGCCCAAGGTTGGCTCGGAGGTTTTCTCGACCAGTTGGCCGGCGAAAGTAATTTCCGTCAACTGGAGACTCCTTTACGCTTTCGAGGCGAACTTCGCCCCTATCAAGTATACGGCTACTCCTGGCTTTACTTTCTAACCCGCTGGGGATTTGGTGCTTGCTTGGCCGACGATATGGGATTGGGCAAAACAATCCAAGCCCTTGCCCTAATTCAAAAGTACCAGGAAGAAGGGAAAAACCAAGCTGTCCTAGTGGTTTGCCCTGCTTCTCTTCTTCACAATTGGCGAGAAGAAACCAAGTCTTTTACCCCTAGCCTAAATGTTCTAGTTCACCACGGTAACCTTCGCTTTGACGGAGCTCTTTTAGAGGGAGAAATTAAACAAGCGGATATTGTTCTGACGAGCTATGCTCTTTTAGTCAAAGATAAAAGTGAGTTTGCCAAAGTCCGTTGGTCGGGAGTTATCTTAGATGAAGCGCAAAGAATTAAAAATCATCTAAGCAAACAAGCCCAAGCGGCTCGAGTTATCCAAGCCGACTACCGCATTATTCTCAGCGGAACCCCAGTTGAAAATAACGTCCAAGAATTTTGGTCCTTGATGAATTTCATTAACCCCGGGCTTCTCGGAGACTTCCAAAACTTCCAAAGTGAGTTTCTTAACGTGATGCAAGACAGTTTTGATGAAGAAGTCTTAGAACGTTTAAAAAAAGCCACCGCTCCTTTTATTCTCCGCCGAGAAAAAAAAGACAAACGGATTATCCAAGATCTTCCTCAAAAGCGAGAAAGAAAAGTTTTCTGCTCTCTTACCTTAGAGCAAGCCTCTCTCTACCAAGCTGTTTTGCGAAGCAGTCTTCCCAGCTTGAGTCGAACCGAAGACGAAGAAAAACGAAGAGGAATGGTTTTAGCAACAATTACCCGCCTCAAACAAGTCTGCAACCACCCTCTCCACTTTCTTCGCGACAACTCCGAAATAGGAGAACGCTCTGGTAAACTAACTTACCTAAGTGAGCTTTTAGAAATAGTCTTAGAGAGAGGAGAAAAAGCCCTTGTTTTTACCCAGTTTGTTGAAATGGGAACCATTCTACAAAAGTACCTTTCCCAGAAATTTGGCCAACGTACCCTCTTTCTCCACGGGCACCAACCCACCACCAAAAGAACCCAAATTCTGGAGAACTTCGAAAAAAGTGCCTACAAATCTATCCTCATTCTTTCCCTTAAAGCAGGTGGCACAGGACTCAACCTCGTCAGTGCGAATAATGTCTTTCACTTTGATCGCTGGTGGAATCCCGCCGTGGAAAACCAAGCGACCGACCGCGCCTTTCGTATCGGACAAGAAAAAGATGTCCAAGTCTATAAGCTCATCTGTGAGGGAACGATGGAAGAGAAAATAGACATCATTATTGAAAAGAAAAAAGAGATCACCGAAGCGATTGTAGGGTCAGATGGGGAGAATTGGATAGGAAAACTGTCTCAGGAAGATTTAAGGGATCTTTTTGAGCCTGGGGATTTCTTTAGGTAAAGTTGTCTTAGAAATTAGTTGAAGTAAGGATTTAGGTATTAGAGTGGGGTCCAAGATAAAAAGAAATCCCCGAAAGGGGATAAACGTGAATAGCCCTGGGTTTCCAACCCAGGGAAATAAGAATCCCCCCACATATCGCCCTGAAGGGGCGAAACATCTTTAGTATCACCCCTTCAGGGTGAATTTGGGACGCCATATATTATCCCCTGGGTTAAGAACCCAGGGCTATTCACGTTTATCCCCTTTCGGGGATTTTCCGAAAAGGTATGGAAAATTATGGAGAAGTCTGTTCCCATTTTGAAATTCTATTCATTATGCCACTATTATTCATTTTTTTCATATTGAGGTGCATCACCCCCAATATCGTCCCAACAGGCTTTCGACCCTACAAAAATATGTTTTTTAATAGTCACAGGTGGGTTTCCATTGAGTGATCCTAGTGTAATTCCTACAACTTTACCTTGGTAGATGCCGCATAAGGTAGTGCCACATTTTTTACAAAAGCCAATACCCCATTCTTTTTTGCCGATATATTTTTGTAGATTTTTTTCACCATTCACCCAATTAAATTTATTCTCACTGACGACAGAATACGCAGAGCCAGCACCACTGAACGCCTTGCGACAGCGAGAACAATGGCAACTGGTAGCGCTCTGTAGAGGTTCAGATATTTCATAACGTATCTCACCACAAAAACATTCGCCTGTTATTTTTAAATCCGTCATTGCAAATCTCATTTCGTTCACATGATCGCACCATTATTAAAAAGAAAAAAGAGATCGCCGAGGCGATTGTAGGGGCAGATGGGGGAAATGGATAGGGAAATTGTCTCAGGAAGGCTTAAGGGATCTTTTTGAATTCTGGTTTGTCTGAGTGGGGGGATCATCGAGAACCGTTCTAAGCAGCATTTTCGTTGGAGGGTGAGGCTCCTGCCGAACAGGGGATGTGCTTTGCTCTTGATATTTTTATCCTGGCGCGGCAGGAGTACGTGCGATATAAAACGTTTTTTCAATATGAAACCTATGAGTCAATGAGTATTTTGAAAAAGATCATCAGGAATCTTGCACATCCCCGGTGCGGCAGGA
>JAJDCR010000051.1 GCA_029260735.1 Planctomycetota bacterium | reverse complement strand
AAAGTCTCTGGAGATTTAGAACTCAATGGAACGGCTAGTCTGGACTCTTCTGATAGAATAACCTTTGACGGTAACAATGCTCAAAGCGTAACAGCAGGAACCTTTGTTCTTAGTAACAGTGCTTTATTTGCCGTAGACGGTAGTACCCATTTAACCTTGGAAAATGGAGTGACCATCCAGGGAACAGGAACGGTAGGGTTGTCTCTCTTTAATAACTCTGGAACAGCTCAATTAACGAACCGCGGTTTAATAAAATCAGACACTTCTTTTCTAACGATTAGCTCGGAAGTTTTTAATAACGAAGGCACTCTTCAAATTGATAGTGGCAATACTATGACGCTTCAGGATGACTGGAGTAGCCAAAATGGGAACATTGTCCTGAACGAAGGAACTCTAAACTTGCAAGGGAGTTTTGGAGTAGTCGATTTAAACCAAGACAGTGGTTTTCAAAGAAGCGGAGGAACTGTCAATTTACAAACCAGTCTAACGATGGCCAGCAATGAAAACTTAAGCATTGGAGACGTTGTTGTTTCGGGAGGGCAAATCACAGGGGGAACGGTTAATGGCAATCTAACTATTTCCAATAGCACAGACAATCGTTTAACCGATGTAACTGTGAATGGAAACATGGACTTGGCCGGAAGTAGTTCTCGAACTCTAAAAGTTTCTAATGGTTTAGAGCTCAACGGAACAGCAAGCCTTGACTCTTCCGACAGAATAACCTTTGATGGGAACAATGCTCAAAGCGTAACAGCAGGAACCTTTGTTCTCAGTAACAGCGCTCTATTTGCCGTAGACGGTAGCACCCATTTAACCTTAGAAAATGGAGTGACCATTCAAGGAACAGGAACGGTAGGATTATCTCTTTTTGATAACTCAGGAACAGCTCAATTGACAAACCGTGGTTTAATAAAGTCTGACACTTCTTTTCTAACGATTAGCTCAGAAGTTTTTAGCAACGAGGGAACTCTGCAAATTGATAGTGGCAAAACTATGACGCTTCAAGATAACTGGAGTAGCCAAAATGGGAATATTGTCCTGAATGGAGGAACTCTAAATCTGCAAGGGAGTTTTGGAGTAGTCGATTTAAACCAAGACAGTGGTTTTCAGAGAAGCGGAGGAACTGTTAATTTACAAACTAGTCTAGCCATGGCAAGTAATGAAAATTTAACTATTGGGGATGTTGTTGTCTCGGGAGGACAAATTTCAGGGGGAGCAGTTGATGGCAATTTAATTTTTTCTACGAGTTCAGCTAACCGTTTAGACAACCTCATTGTGAATGGAAATCTCGATCTAACCGGGAGTAGTTCTAGGACAACGAAAGTGTCTAACGGTTTGCATCTCAACGGGATAGCCAATCTTGACACCAGTGATCGAATCGCTTTTGATGGAAATAATTCCCAAAGCGTAACTGCGGGAACTTTTGTGCTCAATGGTTCTCAGCTCGCCGTCGATGGCAGCACTAACCTAACTTTCGGGAGCGCTGTTACAGTGCAAGGAACGGGTACGGTGGGAGCCTCTATCTTTGATAATACGGGAACTGGTGTTCTCATCAACCAAGGCTTGATCGTTTCTAATGTTTCTAACGGGACTATCACCATCAATCCTGAGCAATTTACCAACCAAGGGATTGTAAAACTCAACAATGGTGGTCGCATTACCCTAGGTTCTGCAGGCCTTCTAAATGACACCGGCGGATTAGTTCAAGGTATTGGCACTATTAACGGAAACATAAATAATAGCCAAGGAATTATAAATCCTGGAAATTCTCCCGGACAAATTACTCTAAACGGTGATTTTACTCAAGGCAATGCCGGAACCTTATCGATCGAAATTGCTGGAATCACTCAGGGGGTAACTTTTGATTACTTTGAAGTCTTAGGAGATGCCAGTCTTGATGGAATTCTTCAAGTGGAGTTACTTGATGACTTTCTTCCTTTGGTAGACCAACAGTTTGTTATTATGACAGCCGAAGATGGAATTTTCGGCGAATTTAGCGAATTTAACTTTATCAATAGCAGTTGGACAGTGACCTACACAGCAAACGAAGTTATCTTGAACTTTCAAGGACTTAGTGGGGTAATTCCTGAACCTGGTAGTATCGTCCTCTTGCTGATCGCTTTCTTTGGTTTTTCTTTTTTTAGAAATAGGGTTGGCTAGAACCATTTGTTAACAATATGCGTTTCGGACAACCACAAGGGCCCTGCAGGCAGGCCCTCGTTGTTGTTCCTACACCGCACCATTTGACAGAGAATTATTTTCTATAGCATTGTTGCCTTGTAGGGACAACTACAAAGGCCGCCCGCCAGGGCCCTTGTGGTTGTCCGCGTATTACGTCAAATAAACCATCCCGCTATACGCCCTCACCTTCAACTCAAAATAACCATCTTCGGGAACTTGGCACATCTCGCCATTAAAAAACTCCTCCAACCAAACTCCTCCCGCTATTCCCACCAAGTGAGTATCTAACCTTAGAGTGACATCTTCTTCTCCGCGATTTAGGATGACTAGGCAAATGTTTTCGCCATCAAAACGAGCAAAGCTGTATACGTTATTCTCCGCGTAGAGGGTTTTGATTCCTCCTTGGTCTAGCTCCGAGCGATTTTTGCGCAAAGCAATTAGTTTTTGATATAATGCTTGTATATTTTGATCCCATCGATTTTCGTCCCAAGGCATCGAGTGGCGGCTACTTTCGCTAGTGGAGCCAGCGGAGATACCAATTTCATCTCCGTAGTAAACCGCCGGGACTCCCAGGTAGGTGAAAAGAAAGATGAGGGCGAGCTTTTCCTTTTCAGACGAAATTAAATGAGAAAGACGGGGAAGGTCGTGGCAGTTGAGAAGGTTGTATTGTTGGCGGGCGATATTCCAGGAGAGTTGGGAGCGAACTTGGGTAAGTTGTAAGTCAAGGTCTTTTGCGGTAAATTGGCTAGATGTTCCCCCGAGATCTTTTCCACTAAGCCACTCTCTCACGGGACGAGTAAAGCCGATGTAGTTCATGGTGGCGTCTAAGGTATTTCCCTGGAGAAAATCGCAGCCGTCAAAGAAGTGTTCTCCTAGGATATAGGTGTTGGGAAAAGCGCTTTTAATAGAGGTGCGCATTTCTGCCAAAACGGAGAGATGCTCTTGGTAGTCTTCTTCTCGGGCGATCATATTGGCAACATCCAAGCGCCAGCCGTCCATATGAAAAGGTTCTCTTAGCCAGTATTTCATGACGGAGTCAGCTTGGCGATATAAGATGTCGCGCAATTTTTCGGAACGGAAATTGAGTTTAGGTAGGCTTTTGATTCCACACCAGGAAGAATAGTTTCTGGGATGTTCTTGGAAAGAGTAAAAATCGTAGTAGGGGCTATTTTTATCTCGGTAGGCTCCTCCCTCATAGTATTTGCATTTATTGAACCAACGGCAGGCAATTCCTGTATGGTTAAATACCCCATCGACAACGATGCGAATGTCTGCCTCATGGGCTTTTTGACATAAGTTTGCAAAGTCTTGGTTTGTGCCCAAAAAAGGATCTATTTTGTAGTAGTCTTGGACATCGTAGCGGTGATTGGAGGGAGCCTGAAAAATAGGGTTTAGATAAAGAGCATTGACCCCTAAGTTTTTCAGATAAGAAATTTTTCCTTCGATTCCTTGTAAATCTCCTCCGTAAAAATCAAGACATTTGCTTTCGTTATATTCCCGAGGGGCCGAATCCCAGGGGCGAAAAACAGGTTTTCGGTTAAAGTAGGTGTAGCTATTTTCTGAACTAGGGTTCAGTCTCGGATTGCTGTTGTGAAAACTATCGGGAAAAATTTGATAGAACACCCGTTTTTCTAGCCAAGAAATGGGCGAGAAATCTGCGCGAATCTTAAAGTCAAATATATCTAGGGGGAGGTATTGTTGTATCCCAAGACTATTGTACCAATAAATACTATGGCTTGTAACTACTTTAAAACGATAGCCTAATTTCTGAGGAAGCATGGTTATTCTTACTTGGTACCACTGAAAAAGACCTTCCCGCCTTCTCCGTCTCATCGGAGTAAGAACCTCTTCTCCCTCGGGGCAAGTTCTCAAATATATCTTTTCAATCGGATTATCGGCTAAGACTCGCAAACGAATTGAGAAACTCTCTTTTAACTTGGGATGGGGCGGGGAAACAAAGTGGGCGCTGCCATCGGTGTAAAGGCTCTGAAGCCATCGCGCTTCGGTCATAAAACGTATTTCCTTCTTATTTTGAATTCCTGGATCTTACTGACTATTTTTCTATCTCAACCTTGATGAAACGATCTCCCATTTGAATTTTCATCAGTACTTCTATTCCCCCGGTGACTTGGCCAAAAATTGTGTAACGTCCATTTAAATGGGGTTGAGGAGAGTGAGTGATGAACAACTGACAACCACCTGTATCTTTTCCTGCTAACGGCATGCCTACCATTCCTGTGCCATAGCGATGAAAATTGTTCTCACAAGGAATAACATAACCGGGCCCTCCCCAACCATCTCCGCGGGGATCTCCTCCTTGGACAACAAAATTTGGAACCACTCGATGAAAACTCAAGTTATTATAAAATCCTTTTTCGGCGAGTGTGATAAAGTTGTTTACGGCAACAGGAGCGTCTTTGCTCAGTAATTCTATGATAAAGTTTCCTCGACTCGTTTCAATGTGAGCGTATATTGGAAAAGAAAAAACTTCCATATTCTGAGGAAAAGGGGTTGTTATTTCAGAATTAAGACAAATTTCATGAGCAAGGTCTTCTCCTGAGATTTCTTTCCAAGCCTTTGCTGCCGCTTGAGCTAGTGGGCGATGAGGTGCCTTAATGGCTTTACGGAGTAGAGATTCGGCTTTTTTGCTCTGGAGATTTCCCAAAGCTTCGATAATTGCCTGCATTGGCTCTACTCCCTCTGGGAAAGATAATTTCTGGTAAACCTTGATTAAATCTTCTACGGCCGACTTTGCTTTTTGTTGGACCAGTCCTTGAGCAGCGTATGTCGTAAGAGCAATGTCTCCCGAACGTAAAGCCTCTCGAAAAATAGGGATACTGCGCGAGTCTTTCACTTGTGCAAGGCTTTCGAGAGCGGCTCCGGCAATACGAGTATCTTTGCTTTGGCAAAGTTTCTTTAGTTCAGCTAGATGATCTTTTCCTAAAATTCCGAGAGCTTCCGCTCGTCCTATCTGAACTAAGTGGCTTGGATCATCTTTATATTGGGCTATTCTTTTTTGGGCAATTTTCGGGCTCAAGGAGGCTAGGGTAGCAAGCGTTTCCTTAATAACGAGCGGGTCTTTACTCGATAGACAAAATAAGAGAGCTTCTCCAAAGGAAGGATTTTTTTGTTTTCTGAGAGCTTTAATTGCGGAGAGACGGACATGCTGGTTGGAGTGGTGGGCCAAGAAAAGCAAACCGAGACCTGTCTCAAAGGAATCTTGCTCTTGAATAGAATCAAGGGCATTAATCGCATTAATAACCACACGCCAATCCGAATCCAGAAAAGCTTTCCGAAGGGATTTTTGTCCCCCTTTGATATTCCCCAAACCGCGGGCAGCATTCATTCTAACTAAGGGATCTGAGTCAGATAAGGTATTTACTAAGTTTGCTTCGGTCGAAGGAAAAGCCATTCGCATAAGAGCATAACTCGCTGCTTGTCGCTCTGAGGTATTTCCCTCAAGTATATTGAGTAAAAGAGGGACACTTTCTTTTTTCTTGTGGTTACGATAGGCTAAAAGTCCTAAGGAGTAAGCTGTTTGGGTGTGGATAGAATGATTTTTTCTTTTTAGGACTTGGTGCAGGGCGTCTATTGCTCTTTCGTCTCCGGTTTTCCCCAGCGCTTCGATAATCATCTTAAGAACTTGGGGTTTTCTTTCTGTTTTGAGACTTTCTAGAAGATAATTCTGAGCTTTAGAGTCAAACATTTGGCCTAAAGCAAAAGCAGCTTCTTTCCGCACGGCAATACTCTCATCTTGCATTCTTTCGGCGATTACTTTGATCGTACTCGGGTCTTGCCTACGGCCGAGGGCTCGCAAAGAACGTTGTCGAATCTCCTCTTTCGGGCTTTCCAGTAAAGCAATTAACTCTTTTTTTCCTTGCCTGTAGTATTCCCATTGAGAGATTTTATCGGAAATATTTTCTGGAGTTTGTCCTCCTATTTCACTTATTATTCCCGCTAGCAAAAAAAAGAAACAAACCCAAACTCTTAAATTTAAGAGATCAGGTATATTAGACATATTAGACATATTAGGCTCCTCCCAGAGAGTTTTTCGGAAAAAACTTGGTTCTCCACCAAAAGAATGATAAACTAAATACGTAGAAAAAACGTAACTGTGTTTTTGGATACTTCAAGAGCCTACAATATCCTAAGCTCTCAGGAGAGATTTCTGATGTATGATATTTTCCCAAGAAACTCTTTGCCTTCTTTTGGTAACCGAGAAAAAGAAGTAGAAGAGCTGATTGAGGATTTTCTAAATCTCTACCGTAATATTAATACTCAACGAAATTACCATAGTATCTTACAGCGCTATTTTCTGCAAATGCAAATTGCCTATCTCTCTGATTTTATCTCTGCTCTTGGGCAAAGTTTTGCTCTACTCTGTCAAGAAACGAGCCAATACTTAAGTTTTGGTTCTGTCAATACAATCAAACTCAAATGCTCCTGCTTAAACAGCTTTTACAAATGGTTTCTTAAAGTTTATCAAATTGATAATACTCGAAACCCCGTCATCAAGCCCCGTCTTCCTAGCCTACGTCGCAAAGCCAAAACAAAGAGTCTTCCCGAAAAAGACTTTTTAGAGAAGATGGAAGAGCTTAGAGGACAAGCGGAAAACAATTATCTGTCTCATCTTACATACTCACTAGCTCTTCTTATGGGAACAACGAGTATTCGGATCTCTGAAGCGCTTCAAATTACCACCGAAATGATCGAAGAAGGAACGCTCTACTTTATCCAAAAACGGGGAGAAGAAAGAGAAATGGATTTACCTGGCTCAATCCAAGAAGCTCTTTTTTATTTTCAAAAAAAATACAAAATTCAAGGGTATCTTTTCCAAACTGAAGGTGAACGCAAGGGGATAAGCCGAAAGCCCCTAAGCCGGCACCATGCCTATAAACTACTGAAAGAGAATACAGGTATTGGTTGCCACGGTTTTCGTAAATCAGCTATTGAAATGCTCATCAATGCCAAGGTTCACCCTAGCGAGATAGTTAAAGTTACAGGACACGCTTCTTTGGAGATGGTCAATTACTATGATGGCCGGGATAAAAAGGCGACAGAACACCATATTTTGGCGGGGAAATTAGAGAAAAACTAGGAATATCTTAAGGGAGAAAACTTATGCTAATGGCCGACACTGTTAAGATTTTCTTGATCGTTTTAGGCTCCTTGCTTTCGCTTTGTGCTTTTTGGCTTTTTTGCCGTGCTTTGTGGCCTTCCTTAGTCAAAAAAAGCCAAAGCCATTGCCAAGAAAAAGCACTAAAGTGCTTTTTTTTGGGCTTACCAATTTCGGCAGTGCCTATCATTGCTTTTTTGATTTTAGTAAACCTTCCTCAACCTATTCTAAAGATTATTGGCTTTGCTATTTTCTTTCTTTATTTAGTTTATGCCAACATAGGAGTTGCTGGCCTTGTTACGATGATGGGAGAAAGATTGCGAGAGGGAACTTCCCCTGCTTCTCCTTGGGGGACAACACTCCTTGGCTCCTTAGTTTTATCTTTTACGTCTCTTTTGCCTCTTTTCGGTTGGTTTTTTATTTTTCCGATAGCTCTCATAACAGGAGCAGGAGCCCGTTTTTTAGCGGGGAAAAAATCCAGTAACAGCTCCGCTGATTCCGACAAAATTAAAACATCGGACGAGGAAAACGATGAAAATATCCCGACGTAAACTACTAAAATACATTACTTTTACAGCAGGAGCTCTCTCTTGTTCCTGTGAAAAAGCCATCAGTTATTGGACAAAAGAGCAAGGGCAAGATATCCCCTTTCACCTAGATGTCTCTCTAGGTCAAAATATCGATCCGATTTTTCATCTTCTCTCGCGAGCAGGATATGGCCCTTGGCCTGGTGAACTGGCCCAAGCTAAAAAACTGGGAGCGAAAAACTGGTTAGAGGAGCAACTCGACCCTCAGTCCATTGAGAACAGTTTATGCAATTTACGAGCGCGTCGTTTTGAGACGATATATCATAAACCTGGCGACTGTTACGAGTATAAAAAACCTGTATTACGAGAAGAGATTACCCGCCATACTTTTCTCCATGCTTTGTATAGCAAGCGACAACTATTTGAGGTCATGGTAAATTTTTGGAGCGATCATCTCAATATCTACCTCGAAAAAGGCGATTGCATTTATCTCAAAGCCAGCGATGACCGTTTAGTCATTCGCCAACACGCCTTAGGAAACTTTCGCGACTTAATCCGAGCTTCTGCTGTTTCTCCCGCTATGCTCGTTTATTTAGACGGCAAAGAGAACAAAAAAAGCCAAGAGAATGATATCCCCAACGAAAACTATGCTCGCGAACTATTAGAATTACATACACTAGGTGTCCATGGAGGCTATACTCAGCAAGATGTTAAGGAACTCGCTCGCTGTCTAACAGGCTGGCGTATTCGTAAAAACTGGGGACGAGGAGAAGTTTATTTCAACGATAAACTTCATGATAACGGGGAGAAACAGCTTCTGGGTCATAAAATTCCTGCAAAAGGAGGAATCAATGATTTAGAGCGTGTCTTAGATATTGTATGTTTTCATCCGGCAACAGCTCAAAACATAGCATCAAAACTTGCAAAGCGCTTCATTTCAGATGAGCCCTCAGAAAATATAATTCAAAAACTTGCTCAAACTTTTCTCAAAAGCAAGGGAGACATAAAAACTGTCTTAAGGCAACTCTTTTTATCGGATGAATTTTTTGCCAGTAGCGGACAAAAATTTAAGCGCCCTTTCCGCTATCTTATATCTCTTTTACGCTTGTTAGGAGCAGATACTCATGCTCATCGCTCCTTGTTGAGTTTTTTAGGAAAAATGGGACAAGATCCTTTCCAATATCCCACTCCTGATGGCTACCCTGATGAAAGTACCATTTGGATGGGAACTATGCTCTGGAGATGGAATATCGCATTTGCCGCGGCGAGTAATAAATTACCTTCCACTCGGCTACCTCTCCAAAAGTTGGCCCAAGCGATAGGAGTTGAGCCTCAGAAAATTCCCGATCTAGAGAAAGTTTTTCCTTACTTAATTGGACGTTTACCAAGCGAAACAGAAAAAGAAATTTTTGATGAATACATCCAAGAAAAACCAAATAAAAACGAGCTTTTAGGGCTAATTTTGGCCTCTCCTGCTTTTCAACGCTATTAAGGGACTTCCTATGCTAAAAAGGCGCCATTTTCTTCGGGGTTTGTTTTTTGGGCTTCCTCTTGTTTTGCAAAAAATCCCAAACCACACTCTTGTATGTGTTTTTCTAAGAGGAGGGGCCGACACTCTCAATATGCTTGTTCCTTTCGGAGACGACAACTACTATTCTCTTCGCCCTACTTTAGCTATACCTCAAAAAAATAGTTCTGATAGCATAATTAAGCTAAATGATTTTTATGGTTTTCATCCCAAGATGTCTTCTCTTTATCCCGCTTTTGCCGAGGGCCGTTTTGCTGCTGTCCAAGCCGTCGGAAGTGATAATACAACGGGATCACATTTTGAAGCACAGGACCAAATGGAACATGGAGAAGCGCAAGGAAAGAGTATTGGAGGAGGCTGGCTGGGCCGGCATTTACGGAGCTTTCCTCAAACCCAACTCCACTCTCTTTCCGCCATAGCAATTGGTTCTGTCCTCCCAGAATCTCTCCGAGGTGCTCCGACGGCTATGGCTTTAGAGTCTCTCGCCGAAATTAATCTAAAAACCCCTTCGGAAAATCCCAACGCTGCTTCTGCCGCTCTGGCTAAACTCTATGGATCTGAAGTGGGAGTTCTAGGAATGCAAGGCAAAGAAACTCTAGACTTAGTAAAAAGAGTGCGCAAACTCCAAGAGAAAGAGTACCGCCCCGAAAACAAGGCCGAGTACTCTAAAAGCAAATTTTCCCGAGGATTACGAGAAGTGGCTCGGCTGATCAAAGCTCAAGTTGGGCTACAAGTCGCCTGTATTGATCTAGGAGGTTGGGACACCCACTTTTTTCAGGGCAGTAGTAATGGTTTACAGGCCGGGCCTATTTTGACCTTAGCCGAAGGCCTTGCCACTTTCGACCAAGACCTCAAGAACTATCGTACCAACGTAACCACTCTTGTTTTTACTGAATTTGGACGACGTATTTATGAGAATAGCTCTTTGGGAACCGATCACGGACGAGGCTTTACTTTCTTTGCCTTAGGAGAAGGTATCCAAGGAGGAAAAATACATGGTTCTTGGCCTGGACTAGAAGAGGAAGAAAGGGAGGATCTACTAGGGCCAGGAGGACTGAAGGTCAAAATCGATTACCGATCAGTATTAGGAGAGGTTCTGACAAAGGTGATGGGAAACCCAGATATTGAAAAGGTTTTTCCGGGCTTCCCTTATAACCCTATTGGGTTGGTGAAGTAATTTCTTCTACTTAAAATCGTTGATTGCATCGCTAAGGTCGTAGATTTTAACCCCGCTGAGTTTTCCTTCTAGAATACTACTACCTGCTGCCGAGCGATATCCTGCTGCACAGTGAACAACAATAGGCTTATCCACCGGAACTTCTTCGACCCTCTCTCTAAGTTCGGGTAAAGGGATGCTAATACTAGCGGGAAATATCTTTCCGCTTTTCACTTCTTTATGGTTACGCACATCTAGGATAGTGTAATCCTCGGGATTACTTTTGAACTTATTCAGTTCAAAAGAGGAACTTGTTGCCTTAGCACCACTTGGATTAAGAAGGACTCCACGCACGTTTCTTTCGTAGCCAATTTTGGCGGTCCGGTGAATCATACGTGACATGCTATTTTCGTCTTCGACAATAAGATAAAAGTTCTCTTCGGGACCAACGACGGAACCTAGCCATGTTTCAAACTTGCCTCCATCTTGGATATTTAGAGCTCCCGGAAGATGCCCTGCTTTAAAGTTTTTCTGACTTCGGGTGTCAACCACCAAAATACCTTCCTCCAGAGAATCATTTGGACCTAATCTAGGCACACCAGAAACGCTTTCGGCAAACTTGGGAGCTCCTGCTTTATTAAGCTCGACACTATTGGTGAAATACTTAGGAACAAAGGGTTGTTCGTCCAAAAGAGCTTGGACAAAATCATCTTCGCTCATCGGTTGAAGAGCATAGTTCTCCTGCAATTCTTCTCCGATTGTGCTGGAGGACTTAGGACTCAAGTTTTTTCCACAGAGAGAACCTGCTCCGTGGGCAGGATAGACTGAGAGACCTTCGTGTAGTTTCATTAATTTTTCACGAGTGGAGTGGTACATAGCTCGGGCTAACTCTTCTCGCTTTGCCGTAATATTTCCTGCTTTTTCTCGTAGATCAGGTCGGCCAACATCTCCAAAGAAAAGAGTGTCTCCTGTAAAAACAGCACAGTCCTTGTCATTTTCATCGTGAAGAACAATGCTAATACTATCGGGAGAGTGGCCCGGAGTATTAAGAGCTTTTAGAGTGACTTTCCCGACTTTAATTTCGTCGCCCTCGTCAAACGGAGTGTGAGGATAGTTGGCTCCCAGGAGTTTGCTAACGTAAATTGTTGCTCCTGTCGTCTGGGCAATCTCTAAATGACCGCTGATAAAGTCCGCGTGAGGGTGAGTTTCGATCACCGCAACAATGCGAGCGTTATTCTCTTCGGCAAATTTATAGTAGAGAGAAGGATCTCTCTGAGGATCAAAAACAGCTATTTCACCATCGCTTAAAACAACATAGGAGGCATGGGCCAAAGATGTATCATAAAATTGCTCTACTTTCACAACGGCTCCTTTCGCAGAATTTTTTTAGATAACGAAGTACTTCCTTAGGATTTTAGTTTTTTCTTTCATCGAGGGAAAGAAAATTTTCTATTTTTGGGAAAATCGTTTGCATAAGTGATTTTACAGAAGTAAAATAAAATAAAGAAATAAATAGAAAGATTGAAACAATAAAACGTTATTGTTTTTATTGTAAATTTTGAAGATACGTTTTTCGAATTTTAAAAAGGGCTATTATGATGAAAAATATCACTCTTTTATTTGTGGGAATGACTTTTTTGTTTATCTCTGCGGTTTATGCTGTTCCTGTAGTTACTTTTGAAGCAGGTAGTGCTCCTGGCTATACTCCTTCTGCTGATCTAACGATTACTAACCAGTTTGCCGCTTCTCATGGGGTTATTTTTAGCACCGAAGTTGCTCCTCGCGCTTTTGTTATTGAACGAGGTAGTAATGTGGGAGTCAATGCCTTCTGCGCTCCTAATTGTAACAACGACTCTTCTAGTCTATCAGGTCAATTTATGCTTTTTTCCGGTTTCTTTAACTCTAATGGAGGAGAAGCTTTGATCGTGGATTATCTTAATCCTGTCTCTGAATCTTTTGGAGATTTGATAGATATCGAGACTTCAGAAGCTGTTACTATACAAGCAAGAGATGCTAGCAATAACGTTATTGACACCGTTGTAATGAGTGGAAGTTCTCCCGGAGCAGGAGATGGATCGATAATTCAATGGCAATTTAACCATGCCCAAGCAGACATCCATTCTGTTCGTATTACTGTTAACAGTGCAGGTTGGGCTTTGGATAATATATCTGGATCTGATACTACTGTGCCAGAACCTTCCACAGTGCTCTCTTTTCTAATTTTTGGAGTAGGAACTTTCTTTCTCCGCCGAAAATAGATTCATCGAAATTGGAAAATAAAAAATGCCCCTTTGTCTATAGAGCAAAGGGGCATTTTTGTTTGATGAAAAAACTCTGACAGCATCTACCGAAGAATCTCCCTAATTTCTTGCTCCGCTTCATCTTCTCTCTTTCCTTCCAAACACTCCCGAGCTTTTTCCAAGCGAAGAATATTCTCTTCCCCAAAAATAACAGGAAAAGTTCCTTCTTTGATAAGGGGTAGGACATCTTTTAACCACAACTCTTCCATTTGAAGAACTCCTTCTCCGGTTAGAGCAGAGAAAGAGAACGCTTGGGGAAAGATTTTTCTGTATTCTTCCAAGTAACTCGTTTTCTGATCGATTTTGTTTAAACCAACTTGGCAGTGAGGAAGCTCTGTTTGATATAAAGACAAAGATTTTTCGTCTGGTGGCAGAGAAGCATCGATAATCCAAAGAATTTCATCCGCTTTTTCAAGCATTTCATAAGTTAACTCTATTCCCATACTCTCAATAACATCTTTGGTTTGCCGAAGTCCTGCTGTATCGGTCAAGCAAAATGGAATTCCTCGGATCGAAATAAAGCTAGTAATAGCATCGCGAGTTGTCCCAGGAGTGGCATCGACCAAGACCCTCTCTCGTCCAAAAAATAAATTCAAGAGAGTGGACTTACCCGCATTAGGATGTCCAGCAAAAACGATTGTTTTTGGATAAAGCAATGCCTGACTTAAAGCACTTGTTTTTGCTAAATCTTTTACCCGAGAAAGAGCCTTTTCTGAAGAAAGAGAAGTCAGCTTAATAATGCTTTCGAGCTCTTCACGTAAAACTCCATTAAATTGGTAGGTAAAAACTCGCGCCGATAGTTCTGTTTTACTTTCGAGAAGATGGCCAAGAGCAGATTTCTCTAATTTCCTCAACTTCTCATTTTGCTCCGCTCTCTCTAATATTTTTTCGGGAGGAACTCTAAAAACTCCTTTGCTCTCTAAGAGTTGAAAAATAGCATTAATGATAGCATCCCCTCCGTGGCAGTTTATTTCTAGAAGAGGCTCTCCTGTGAAGCTACTCTCTTTTGTCGACAGGCTCAAAAGGATTTCATCAATAGGAGGAGGAGTTTTTTGGCTGTTTTCATATAAAAGACCGTAGTAGAGACGACCCGGGTTTGAAACTTGGCGTTTTCCTTGAAATTCTCCTTGAAAAACAGACAAGGCTTTGGGCCCACTCACCTGGATAACGGCAATTCCACCCGGTTGGCTGGGAGTTACTAGACAAGCAAAGGTTTCAGCGGTATTTGTCATGTTACTAAACTCCTTAGAGCAAAATCATGGCATCGCCATAGCTATAAAAACGATATTTTTCGAGAATAGCTTCTTCATAAGCGCGAAAAATGAAATCTTTTCCGGCAAAAGCAGAAACGAGTAAAATTAGAGTACTTTTGGGAAGATGGAAGTTCGTCACTAAGCCACTGATAATTTGAAACTGAAATCCTGGATAGATATAAAGACGACTGTCTCCCTGTCCAGAGGGCAAGTAGCCATCTTTTTGAGCCGTCTCCAAGGTTCGGCAAGTTGTTGTTCCTACAGCGATCACACGCCTTTTTTCTGCTAAGGCTTTGTTCACCACTTTACTAGTTGCCTCACTTACTTCATATTTCTCCGATTGCATTTCATGGTCTTCGACTTTATCTGTTCTCACGGGTAAAAAAGTTCCTACTCCCACATGAAGAGTGACATAAGCCACTTCCACTCCTTTTGCTTGGAGTTGTTCTAAGAGTTCTTCGGTAAAATGAAGTCCTGCTGTCGGAGCCGCAATAGCTCCAGGCTCTTTAGCATAAACGGTTTGGTAGCGATTCAAGTCTCGACTAGCAAACTCATCGGCGAGATTTCCTTTCCTTTTAATATAAGGAGGAAGAGGAGGATAACCGATTTTTTCCATCACCTCTCTGACATCTTGCCCCAGAAAATCGACTTCCCACCCTCTTTCATTTTTTCCGATTACCTTCACCTTAACATCTCCTAGTAGATAGTTTTCTCCTATCTGAGGGCGCTTTCTAGTTTGGATCATTGCGGTCGCTTTATCTTCGGAACAATCCAAAATCAACATCTCACTGCGGGCTCCTGTCATTCTTTGCCCAATCAATCTCGCAGCAACAACCTTGGTATTATTCAAGACGAGGACATCTCCGGCCTGAAAATAAGAGCAGATTTCTGAAAAATTTGTGTGGTGCTGGATTCTTTTTTCTTTCCGGTCTAGAACCATGAGACGGGAGGAAGGTCTTTCAAGGGAAGGCTCTTGAGCAATCAGCTCAGGAGGCAATTGGTAATCAAAATCGGCGATATCCATAGTTTTGTCCTATGATCCTTTACAATGAAGTCTTTACTAAAGTTAGTATATTTAAAATGTTAGGAAAGAAATGTGAAAAACAGAACCCGAACACCTTTGATTTTTATCGTCATCACTTTTGCTGCGGGCATTTTCTTGAGCTATGAAAGCCAAATCTCGGTTATTGCGGCAAGCTTTCTTTTTGGTAGTTATTTTCTCTTCTCTTTACTTCGGCAAAAAAGGTTTTTTGATTTTTTGATTTTTGATTTTTTTATCTTGGTTCTGCTCTTCGGGGTTTGGCGCTTAGCCATTGCTAACCAATCTGATTTATTACGTTTCCAGGAAGAGAAAACTCTTTGCCAACTAGAAGTTTTAGTGACAAAGCCTCCCTTTCCTTCCTACTGGTTTTCTTCTAAAGTTTGGCCAGAGCAAGAGAAAAGTCGTCCTATGAACCGTTTTATAGGTAAAATTCAAAAAATTTGGACAAAAGAAGGGGCCCTGTGCCTCTCCGAAAAGGCTCTCCTTCGTTTAGATGCTCCTGGTTATTACTGGAGGAGAGGAACTTCACTAACCTTACTCGGCTTTTTGCGTCCGATATCCCCGCCGACAAATCCAGGAGAGTATAGCCGTAAGCTACACTGGAAAGCCCAAGGAGTTCGTTACCAAGTAGACATAAAGCAGTATGAAAATATTCGAGTCAAAGCCTTTTCCCAAGGTTGCCCTTTTTTGAATTTTTGCTCTGATATCAGGCAACGATGCTGCGAAAAACTTCTCGACCAACTGGGACCAAGGCGAGGTGGCTTTGCCATAGCTTTAGTCTTAGGGGATCGTTCCTTTCTTTCTCGCGAAGGATATATCCAGTTCCAACAAAGTGGCTTATTGCATTTAATTGCTATCTCAGGGCTGCATGTATCCCTACTATTTTCCTTGATCAATATAACTCTGAGAAGATTTTGGCGCTCTTACACAGGTCGTTCGCTCGCAACTATATTTATATTGGTTTTTTATGCCTTCTTCTCAGGCCTTCAGCCTCCGATTGTTCGAGCTACTCTTGTTTTATCCATCTACACCCTTGCTCCTTTGCTTGGACGCCAAACAAACTCTTTAAATAGTTTAGCCTTGGCTGCTTTTTTAATTCTCTGCTTTCGGCCTTTGCAATTATTTTTACCGGGCTTTCAACTTTCTTTTGTCGCTTGTTGGCTCATCATACAAACAGTAAGTATGAAGGGAGATAGAGATGACTCTTCGAGCATATCCTATAACAAAAATAAAATTTTGCAAGCCTTTTTGATTTCGTGGGTAGCTTCTCTCGCGACCTTTCCGCTAACCGCTTATCATTTTCATCAAATAACCCCATGGAGCTGGTTTTTCAGTGTCCTGACACTACCTTTCATTGTCTTTGCTTTTCTGGGAACCCTTCTCTTGCTGTTTTCTCCCTTTGCTTTAGGTTGGGGAGAAAGCATTATCCTTTTTTTACTTACTTTTCAGATTGATTTTCTTTGGCTTTGGATAGACTATGTTGCTCAATTGCCCTCCATTCACTTCACTCTTTTTCCTCCTTGGGCAGGACTTGTTATCGCTTACTATGCAGTTCTCTTTTGCTGTCCTCCTTCTTTATCGGTTCGAGACCTTGCTCGCTCAACCCTTATTTTAACCCTTATTTTATTTTTAGGACACGCTGGAAAAGGAAAATTCCTCCATCCACCCCGGATCACAGTGCTAGATGTAGGGCATGGCTCCTCGATATATATACGTCTACCCGGGCCTAGACATATTCTCTATGACTGTGGTAGCTGCTTGTCCAACATCGCTCCTCGAAAAATTCTTCCTTTTTTGCGGACGCGAGGAGTCGATCACTTGGATGCCATCATTGTTTCCCACTACGATAGCGATCATTATAATGGGGTAGAGGGAATTCTCTCGCAAATTCCTGTTCATTGCATTGTTGTCAACCAAGCCTTCTCTGAGAGAGCCTCCTCTTTAATCCACTCCTGGAAGAAAAAAACGAAAATCGTTATTGCTGACGAAAAAACAAGGCTGGCTCTTTTTCCTGAAATTGTTTTCTTTGATCCTGGAAACCTACTAGAGCAAAATGAAAATGACAATGAGCATTCTTTGATTACCTTAATTAAAATCGAAAAAACAAACTTTCTTTTTACAGGCGATATGGAAAGAAAAAGTGCCGATATTCTACGAGCAAAGAATCTTCCTCCGGTTCAATTTATTCAGGTTCCCCACCACGGCAGTTATTTAAAAAATACGGATACTCTTCTCAAACTTTTGTCTCCTCATTATGCCCTTTTGAGCGCTCGGAGAAATTTCCCATCCTCTAAAACATTAGAATCATACAAAAAAGCTAAGGTCACTATTTTTTCTACTTGGGAAGGAGCGATTGATATTTATAAGGAAGGGGAAAAATGGAAGATCTTCCAGGATCACTTCAGGTAAATATTGATTTCATAAGGGAAATCAGCTATCATCAAAGTTTACAGGATTTTAAGGAGCGTTTGTTTTCCAAAAAGGAGTGAATAATATGTTTCGTTGTATGAACTGCCAAGATAAGTTAACGAGGATAAAAAATGAGCATGGTATTTACTGGGCATGTTCTTCTTGCAAAGGACGGGCAGTAGGCCTTTCCCTTTTGCGCAGGACTCTCCTAAAAGGTTACATCAATGGAATTTGGCAAGAGGCACATTCCGAAAAAGCTCGCGATAGCCGTAAATGTCCTTCCTGCCAAAAAAAGATGGTCGTGGTGCCCTCCTTAGCTAAAGAAGAAGAGTTAATCCCGATTGATGTTTGTAAACGCTGCCATTTTCTCTGGTTTGATCCTGATGAATTCGAAAAAGCTCCGGCTAGTCAAAAGGAAGTCAATATTCCCAAAGAAGAATTCAGTCCCCAGGGCAAAGAAGCTATTGGAAAAATGAAATTAGAAGGGCTAAAGAGTAAGCGACCTCACGTTGAAATGGAATTAACGCCCGATACTTGGGGAGATTTTTTAGTGGGAATGTTTGGTCTTCCTGTCGAAGCCGAAAGTTCTCCTGTCCGTAAATTACCTATTTTGACCTGGTTTTTAGCGACGATAATTTCTGTTTTTAGTCTTCTTGCGCTGACTAACTTGGATTGGACTTTACAGAACTTCGCACTCTACCCAGATAGAGTTTGGGAGTATGGTGGACTAACGATCATTTTTTCTTTTTTTCTCCATGGTAGTCTTTGGCACTTAATCGGAAATGTATATTTCTTATTAATTCTAGGAGACAATATTGAAGAGTACCTCGGAAGATTTCGCTATCTCTTTTTGATTGCTTTCTCTGCCATTATAGGATCTATTCTTCACGTTTTATTTGATCCTAACCCAAGTATACCTGTTTTGGGAGCAAGCGGAGGAATTTCCGGAATCCTCGTTTTTTATTTCCTCAAGTACCCTCATTCTCGTATTGAACTCTTTGTTGGTCTAAGTACTTTTCGCTACCGTTGGGTAAGTGTTTCTGCTCAATCGGCCATTATTTTTTGGACGATGCTCCAGCTTCTTGAAGCATCCTTCCAATTGACAGGAGCTTCCCATATCTCTGCCTTAAGCCATCTCGGAGGAGCTTTGGTCGGAACTCTCTTCTTTGTTCTTTACCAAAATGACAGAGCCAACTCTCACTATGAAGATTATTTTGACCAAAACTAGGAATGCATTTTAAGTGCTTTTAAAGCGCCTAAAGCAGAAAGAAATCATTACCATGTCCAAGAAAGAAAGTTTTCTCTATTTTCAAATGGCTCATCTTTTAGATGCGGGCTTTACCATGAGCAATGCTTTAGATTCATTGGAAAAACAATCTCCCCGTAAATTGCGTAAAAAATTAATAACTGTCCAACACTATCTGGAAAAAGGACAGTTTCCCTGGGAAGCTTTTAAGATGGCCGGTTTTGGTAAAATGGAAGTGGCCTTGCTTCGAGCAAGTGAAAGGAGTGGAGACCTCCCAGGTTGCTTCAGGCAACTCGCCGAAGATGCCGAAAGAAGAACTCAGTTCAATCAAAAAATACTTTCCGGATTAGCCTACCCGATGTTCTTACTCCTGGTTTCTCCCCTCCTTCTAAGTCTTCCTATGATGTTTAAAGATGGCCCTGGAGCATTTGCGACGACTGTGTTTACCTACTACGGATCATTAGTAGCAGGAGTTCTTGCTCTTGTTTTTGCTCATCGCTTTGCTTCTCTTTCCATGTCTTACCATTCTATCTTAAACAATCTTCCTATCTTAGGGAAACTTCGTTTCAGAATGGCTTTTTATCGCTTCTACAGTACAGCCTCCGCTCTTCTAAGCGCAGGAATCTTAATGGATGAGACATGGGAACTTTCTAGTGAAGCGAGTAGCAACCCCATTTACTCTCGCTTAATGAAGCATGTCATACCCCGCGTTATCGCAGGAAATTCCCTTCACGAAGAACTTGCCCGATTGCGTTTTTTACCTGATGTTCACATCCAGTGCATCAAAACAGGAGAAGTATCTGGTAAATTACCCGATACAATGAAAACTCTTGCTAAAATGTGCTTAGAAGACGCCCAAGCTCAAATGTCTATCATAGCCAAGCTCTTGCCTGCAGTTATCTACCTAGCAGTCGCGGGGAAAGTTGCCTCAGAAGTCATTGGTTTTTACCAAGGATATTTCTCTCAATTGAATCAATTTTAAAATTTCTTAACTTTAAATTGTCTCAAGGTAAAAGGTTATGAAAATGAAGACACGCTATGAGCTACATGATGGAGATTGTTTGATTGTTGAGATAAAGAAGCTTTCTACATAGTTCTCTTAGTTCTCTTAGCCACAGATTTTCTAGAGTGATTTATTCACGAGGTTGAAATTCTTTTTCCCTAGTGGTATAATAAAGAGAAAACTTTTAAGCTTTATTTTAATTGCAAGGAATAAAAAAAATGAGAAGAATACTTCTTCCCATAATTCAAATCACTTTTTGGGTTAGTCTTATCTTACCTTTGATGGCTAGTCCCATCGATGTTCTCACTTTAAATGAGTCGCGGATCGGTACAAGCACTAATGCCAATGGTAGCATTAATTTTAACTTTGCCACAGGAGATGCTTACGCTCCCTTACGCAATGATTTACTTGACCCCAGTAAATTTGGTGCGGGCGCTCCTGTTTCTCGTGATGTCAACATAATGTCGGCGGTAGGAGTATTCTCAGAAGAGACACTTTTGGGAGCAGATGTCCTTATCGTGAATAAGTCCGGGGTCTTATCGGCAGAGGAAAAAGATGCCGTGGAACTTTTTGTACGCCAGGGAGGAGGGCTGTTTGTTTTCAACAACACAGCAGCTCAAGAGTTTGCTTCTCTCTTTGGAGCAACTGCAGGAGCCTTTGATCCTTCTGGACAAGCGACTGTAAGCGCGGGCCCATCTCCGGCCAACAATGGTCCTTTCGGAACGGTCACGGCGGGAACTCTTACCGGAGCAGGTTTTGCCGGATCTTTTTCTGATTTGGGAAGCTCTGGAGTGGCTTCTTTGGACAACGCCAATATTCTCGGAGGAACTTTTGCTCTAGACAACGGACGAGCAGCAATTTTTTCCGATGAAGAGATTTTCTCAGCCATTGGAGTTAGTGGGATTGGAGCAGGTCATCTCAATAGTACCAGCAGCACCATTTTTCTCAACGCTTTTAGCCATATTGCTCCAGATGAGAGCTTTGTTTTTACTGCTCCTGTTCCCGAACCTTCTTCTTCTGTCCTTTTGCTTTTGGCCCTTTTTTTGGGTGGGGTTTCAAGGAAGAAGTAAGCATCATATTCGCGGAGGGACAAGGCTTATCTGAAATCGTTTTTTGAAAAAGATGATCGAAAACCGTTCGAAGGCTTATTTTCGTTGGAGGGTAAGGCTCCTGCCGCACCGGGG
>JAJDCR010000006.1 GCA_029260735.1 Planctomycetota bacterium | reverse complement strand
CTACCACAAAGCTCTTGCTCTATACGAGCCCATTGGCAATCCCGCCTCTATCGCGAGTACCTTACACCAGATCGGTAATGTGTATGACGGCAAAGGAGATTTGGACAAGGCCCTCGAATACTTCCACAAAGCTCTTGCTCTCTTCGAGCCCATTGGCAATCCCGCCTCTATCGCGAGTACCTTACACCAGATCGGTTCTGTGTATGAGGGCAAAGGAGATTTGGACAACGCCCTCGAATACTACCACAAAGCTCTTGCTCTTGACGAGCCCATTGGCAATCCCGCCTCTATCGCTACCACCTTACACCAGATCGGTAATGTGTATTACGGCAAAGGAGATTTGGACAAGGCCCTCGAATACTACCACAAAGCTCTTGCTCTCTTCGAGCCCATTGGCAATCCCGCCTCTATCGCTAACACCTTAGGGTGTATAGGTAATGTGTATCAACAAAGGCAAGAACACGAAGAGGCTTTGCGTTACATGGCCCAAGCTTTTTCCTTAGTTTTCGAAAAGGATATTCCCATTACTTCTCAAATAGAACGTTTACTCAGTGGTATCTTTCCCAATGTCCCAACTGAAAAGGCCCAATGCCTTTTAGAAGAGATTTTAGGCGAGGAAAAGACAAAGCAATTTATCAAGAAGCTAAAGGAAAGTGATCCAGACAACTAACTAACTCGTTTTCGTCAGTCAAATGAAAGTATTTTTTCTTTTTTTAATCGAGCTTTAAGTTAAGTAAGATGGAGTCCAGAATCCAGCGTTACTCTAATGCAAAGAAAATTCGTTTTTTCAGGAATGAAACTAATCAAAATGGGATTTTATGTTCACGCAAAGGCGCAAAGAGCGCAAAGAAAGTTCATAAAATAATGCGGCTTGATAAACAGATTCTAATAATCCTGGGCCTAAATGTTTATGAATTCTGAAACTGCTATTGACTATTATTTGGGTAAAAGTATTTTCATCTATTTTTCTTTGCGTCCTTTGCGTCTTTGCGAGAGATTTTTAGTAACAAGTTGACAGATTCTAACAATCCTGGGTCTAAATGTTTATGAATTCTGAAACTGCTATTGACTATTCTTTGGGTAAAAGTATTTTCATCCATTTTTCTTTGCGTCCTTTGCGAGAGATTTTTAGTAACAAGTTGATGGCTCCTGAGATAACTTCTGCATTTTACTTTCACAGAAGTAGTCAGAATCCAGTAGGGAAATCCAAAACCCTTGCAGATCTGTTTTTTTCTACTGGGCTCTGAGTGTTCTAAGTTCTGGATTCCCTGAAAAACGCTTAACTTTGCCGAAATAAAACTCAAAAATATACTTTTTTCGTAGGCTCCCCCAAATTATTTCCATTTTCGCTGTAACAAATCGAGTTTAGTCATCTCTCTAGAGTAAAAGGTATGTTTAGTATCCATTGCTTTACAAAGGAGAGAAAAATGCGTGGCATTATATGTGTCTTATGTATTCTATGTTTAATGGGCGGTAGTTTTCTTTGGGCAAGTCCTCCTCTCTACTTTTCTTTTGATCTGAAGAGGGCAAATGATGTTCCTCAAAAAGATTTGTGGAGTCCTTCTGATTCTGTCGTAGTTGTTCAGTATGCTGGGCAAAAGAAGGTTTTTGGAGTACGACCTAATAGTCATGATCCGGTCTGGAATGACGAGGCTGTTTTTTTGTATCAGCCTGGAAAAGAGGAAATTGAGGTCGGGCTCTATGATAAAGACGGGAGTGTTTACCAGGGGATTTCTGTTTTTCGCTATTCAATTTTTCCTCACGTAGGTTTGTATAATAAAAAAATACTGGGAGGAGTGGATCTTGATATTGAGGTAAATATTCGTTGGTTTGCGGTGGGTTCTTCGGAGCTTTTGCAAACTTGGAAAGTTGAGGTCTTGGAGGGAAAGGATTTTCCCGATGGTTTTGTTTGGGAGCTAGATTCTCTTCCGATTGATCCTTATCTTAAAATTAGCCTAGGTCATTATCGAGAAAGAACGACGGCTCGATTAGATGCCGGTGGAAAGGTTTATTGGCAGGAAAGTTTTCAGATGCTTTGCTTAGGAGGAACACCTTTAGAAATAACTTTGTACGACCAAGATTTGGATGAAGATACCGTTGTGGGGAGCAAAACTTTTTTGCCTCGGCCTGGGGTTCAGTCTATTTCTTTTGGAGAGTATGGAGAGTGGGGTAGCGTGAGCTTGAAGTGCACCTTAGTAGAGGAAAGTCGCTCTCTGTCTTCTTTGGATGATGAGGCTAACTATTGCCTTAATCTCCGGCAGATTACCTGTGTGGAGCCACAAAATTGGGCAAGTTCTGATGAGATCTATGCTGTTGCAGTGTGGAAAAATCCCCAAGGAGAGCTAGAACTGCGCTATGCGGGGGGCTGGCTATTCACAGGAGAAAATGTAAGCCTAAATACTGAAGTAGCCATGGTGGCAGAAGTGCTTAGACGAGGAGAGGCCATTCGCGGGTGGTTGGTCATTGCCGAGAAAGATCACCTTATAAAAACTTTGGCCAGTCATAGCGATCTTTTGAGTTTGGGAGCGGGCGGTATTATAGGAGTGCTTTCAAAAAGTCCTTGGATGACTGTGAAAAGTGCCGCTGGTATTTCCACTGCTTTAGAGGAAGCCAAGGAATGGGTTCGTAAGGTCAAAAAGAATGGCGAAATCGATGGAGACGACACTATGCTCATTCAGCCTTTTGTTATAAATAGTGCGCTCGCTAATGGGAAACCCCAAAGTTGCCAAACAACTTCTGGAATCTTGACTCGCAGCTCTACCTACCGAGTGGTTTATTCTCTTGAGCCCTTGACCCAGTTCAAGGAAGAGGAAATTTGGCTGGGTATGAAATGGATTTGGACAAGGTTTGGTCTTAAGTTACAAGATATAGATCTCTGGGGGCCAGCTATGCAGGCTGGTTTATCGACGGAGGATATCATTGTCGAAGTAGAGGGCCAAGAAGTCCTTTTTGCCGAGCCCCTGGAAGAGCTTTGTCGGCAGAAAAAGAAAGTAGAGGTTACCTATTCTCGCAGGGGAAAGCTGCACAAAACATGGCTATGTCCTGGAAAAAAAGCCCAGACGCTTACTCCCTCTTCTCTCAAGTAAATTTTAGGTTTTATAAAAAAGAGCGAAACTAAGAAGTTTTCCTAGCTTCGCTCTTTTCTTTGGTAGTTGAAATAGGTTTAGATGATTATCTGGGACAGAAATAGGCACCGGCCATTACTCCTACAACAAGTGCAATGATGAAGTTACCAAAGAGACAGCCAAACATAGCGGCAGTAGCTCCCGCTATTACGCCAATAATTGCTTTTTCTGCCCACAAAATGCATCCGCCGACGAGTGCTCCCGGAATAGCTTCTGTAAAGTCAACCAGTTCCCACTCCAAATGGATCGGGCAACTATCGATCAAAACACTTGTGAAAAAAATTTTCGCAGCGATGCTAATAAGAGCACCGAAGAAAGCTCCTCCTAAGAAACTACCGTGTTCAAATGGCTCCATAATATTTCTCCTTATTAACAGACACGCCTTTGATTAAGCTCATTAAAATGATAGAGACAATCAGGAGAAAGTTGTTACAGAGGAAATTTTTTTTTGAGAAAGAGGAGGGAGGAAAAAGAGAAGTGCTTGCTTGCTATGAAGAGTTGGTGGTAGTAATACCACCAACTTTAAAGTTGTTATTCAGGAGAATAACCATGGTAGGTTTCTAAGCTAGTTGGATTTTTCATAGTCTTGAGCATCGCATTCTTGTACATGGAAGTAGAGCTGAAAACTAGAGTAACCCAAAAAATGAACGGAATAATATAGAAGAGAATAGTTTTCATAAATAAATCCTTTCCAAACTTAAACTTATTCTTTCACACTTTACTAGATAAACCAAAAGGGGATCTTGTTACAAATTATCTAGAAAAAGGCTATTATTTTAGAATAAATTTGAGATCTAAGGATTATATCGAAAAAACCTAACTCCAAACTCCCCATTCTTGCATCACTTCATTGCGCAGCAGGATATTGTGATCGGGGATAGTGCTAAGGCTTTGGTGAAAAAAGTGGTCAGCCTTTTCTAAATCATTTTGGCGGAGGAACCATTTTCCCCAGCAACGCTGGATATCTGCTTTTATTTCACGCCAACTAATGAGAGGACTTTCCAAGTTTTCTAGAGCATCTAAAACGATAGGAATGCCTTCAAAAAGTGCTTCGGTCGAGTTTTTTTTGAGGTAAGGGTTGTCGCTATTTAAGAGAATATGAAAAAGAGCAAGAATGTTTTGGTGCAAGGGTTTATTAAACTCGGGGATTTCGTTCATCTTTTCCATTTTGAGGATTTGGTAAAGAGCCTCTTCTCGGAAATACTGGTTGTCTTCTTCTTCTCCTTTTTTTGTGTTTTGCTGTAAGAGTGCGGTTACTTTTTGGAGGGTTAAGCCCATGGCTTTGCATTTTTGTTTCTGGTAGTTGTACTGGTGATGAGCCCAGGGCTTACTTTCGAGACTTTCCAGCAAGAGAGAGAAGAGTTTTTCCATAAAAGAGCAGAGTTTTTCTCGAGAGCTATGGACTTTTCGACCAGCATGGACATCCTCGATGAGTCGGATAAGAGTTTCTAAGAGAAACTGAATCGTTTCCTCTAGGAGATGAAAGAAATTAAAGAAAACTTCTTCCATGGCAGAAGAAAAATCCTTTTTTTTTCGGTAGATTTTTGCCTTTAAGATACGGATAGCATAAACTTCTTCTGGGTCTAAATTTTCAAAGCTATTGGCCAAAAAAGCTTCTATTTTGTAATGGCGTTGGTCGAGTAAAAAAATGATTTGGGTGAGAAAATATAAATATTGGCTCTGAGAGAGTATTTCTTTAGCTTTTTCTAATGTTTCATAAGCGGTTTGTTGCTGGGGATTACTTTTTAGGTAATTCTGTTCTCTGGCAGAATGTACACCTTTGCTTTCTCTTGAAATTCCTAGCTTCTGCAAACTATCTTCCTGAATAATATTGCCAAAAGCTAGGTGATACTGAATTTGCAGTATGTGTACTTGAGATCGCAAGGCAAAGTAATGATAGTCTTTTTTTTCCAAAGCACGACGGTGGATTTGACCTTGGAGAATATGTAAGTAATGAATTAAGTTACTGCGCTTGCTAATTTTTTGCCATTGATACGACTCAAAATAATAGAGCAATAATTGAAACATGCTAATTTCATCGCCGGTTAATTTATGAAAATAAGCGGCGTATTTAAGATTCTCTAAACTTTCCAGTTGCAACTTTTCAAAACGCTTGGCTAGCATGTGTAGAGTTTGAGAACGTTCCGGAATGCTCATCATATTGACAAGATTTGCTAGTAGCTCTTGGTTAAAAACTAAGGAGTGGGTAAGAGCATCTAGCTCTAAGACACCTTCGTTATGTAAAAAATGTTGCAAGTCGCGTAGTCCTTGAGAGGATGAGTGTTCTCCCAAGAATCGAGCGACTCCATCAGAAATATGTTCTAGTTGCATGCTTGTAAACCTTTCTCTTTGGTTAGAGTTTGCTAATAGTTGGTCAGAAAACTAGGGAGTGTCCCTATTGTTTTCTCACTTTCTAAACACTTTCTCCATTGGTTAGGTCATTTTTCATTTTGTGATAGAGACTGGGATAAAACTTTTTCATGTCTTCTAGCTTTCTCAGAAAATCCTCTGAAACCTGAGGGATTTTTCCAGAGATTTTTTGGTGGACAATGCGATAGTAGCTTGCGAGCATACAAACAACACCTCTTTCTTGAGAGGTTTCTTCCTCGACAACTCTGAGCAAAATGTCCATGTTTTCCCAGACTACCTCCAAAAATAGGCGACTAGGTTCGTCTAGTTCTTTTGCTTGTCTCGCTTCCATAGCGAGTTGGCATAAGGCTATTTCCGTTAGGTAGACATAGATACCAATATTGCCATAATCAACGTCTTCAAATTCACCAATACGAGAGTTCATATTTTCTCGGAAAGTCAATAGAGCCGCATTCAACTGGGCAACTCGAGGTTTGGCGCCACAAAATTGCTTACGCCAATTAAAAAACCTCGTTGAGAGACTATTTAATTCATTTTCAAAATATGTCTTTTTTGGATCAATTTGCGGAGCAATTAAAGTAAAAGCTTCTTGTAATTCCTCAATGATGGTGTGTTGAGACCCCACTGTACCCGCCTTGCCCGTTAGATTTAGCCAGCCCTTGCGAGATTCTGGATGAAAGGAGTCCATTTCATCACTGGTGAGCAAGTTAAGCCGTGCAATTTGCTTGATAAGAGCTTCGTTTAAGGTTAAGGTCATATCTATGTTTTTTTGATATTCTTCTTTGCTTTCACAAGAACTCTGATTCGAGGAATAGGCCGAAGGCAAGAGGTCTTTCATTTTTTTCTGTAGTCCCTCTTCTTTGACTTGTTCAACCAAGGCTAAGAGCTTTTCTGTTGCCGTTTTTTTCTGAGGGACAGAGTCTTCCTTGAGAAGAAAATTCAACTGACTAGAAAGGAAATCGGTTTGCTGACGAATGATAGAATCTAAATAAATAGCAACATTGAGCATTAAGCTTTCTAGGGCTTGCCGATAGTTTTTCCTCTCCATAGCTAGCTTGCCTTGAAGGAGATTGATACGAATCAAAAGAGGGATATTTAATAATATTTCACCTTCTTCTTGATAAAGACGTCGGAAATCAAACTGAAGAAAAGAATCTACCCAAGAGGTGCCTTTATCATTTCGCGCAGCGATCTCGGCGGAAAAGTAAGCAAAAAACTCTTGAGAAAACAAAGGCTTTACTTTATGGCTTTCCAAGTTCTCATTAATTTTACTTGCTTTAGCTAAAAGTTGAAGAGCATAGAAACTTCCCGCGACCTTTCCTTTTGTGGGCTCTTTTAATTCTATTAGAGGTTCTGATTTTTTGAAAATTTTCTGCAAGAGTTCATGGAAAAAACCTTCATCTTCGGGCATGGCCCAGTGGCATTGTTCTTCTAAGGCCAAGCGAATTAAAAACCCAAAAAGATCTTGTCCAAACCGATACAGGTTGTCTGAAAATTCTGATTTGGCTATATCCCAGTAACTTTGACTATCAAAGAAACCTATCATTTTTTGGAGAAAATCGAGAGAGCTTTCGCCTCCCGTAATCGGCTCGGTAATCTTTGTCCAAGAGTAATATTGCTCACGGATGTATTCCAATCTTTGGCGGTACTCTCTTATTTTGAGGAGCAAACGTTTTTCTTTAGATACTCCTTTGCTTTTGCCCGCCAAATCATAGTACTCTGCTGAGTACCACAGAAAATGGTCTCCCCTTTGGTGCTTTTGGCCAAGAGTTTTTGCAATGGCTTCCAGATATTCACTCTCTAAAGAATGTTTTCTAGATTTTAAAACCTTGTTTCCGTTAAGATATCCTTGTAGGGTCAATTCTTCACGAATTCTAATCACTTCAGCTTCACTCATATCTAAAATAGGCATCAGAAGTGTGTTAATTTGATCCATTTTTTTCCCTTTCATTTTTGAGGAAGTAGGGCTTAGGAATTTGAGGAAAATATTTGAGAAACGTTATAATAGTTCCGGCTTTATCATGACGGTGATCTAGTTTTTTGATTTTTTTCCACCCCATGAGAAAAATTTTAACAAGCTCTTGATTCCTTTCATGAACTGTGGGGTCGTGCAGTAGATCCTGTAAACTAGGAGGGCTAGATTTACAGTAGTGAGTATAAACGGAGAGAGTACGGATATCTTCGACCATTGCAGTATTATTGCTACTGCACAGTTGAATCATTTTTGTATCCAAGGACTCTCGCTTCCATTTTTCCCACTCGGAGAGTTTAAATCTTTTCAGAATTTGTAAACCCTGTGTAACACGTTCAGGAATTCCAAAAGAGTATCTAAAAAATTCTTTGCGAACGTCAGGAGAGACTCGATTTAGCAATTGTAAATCGTCTAGAATGCGTAGCTGTTCTTCTTCCGATAGGTTGGTTATTCTATGAGATACCAAACTTTTTCCATCGACCCCAGGAACTTCGGGGGACTGGCTTATGTTCCAAGTCGCTAGAATTAGAAATTTTTCCTGACTCAAAGCGTTTACTAAATCGCGAATACAGGACAGCACTTCTTTGGGAGCCCTGTTTATATCATGCAAAATGAGAACTTGGGGGCTCAAAGAATGGCGTAACTTGAGCCAGCTCATCAGACGATGACGCCAACGATTTCTACGACATTTGCGTTTAAGCCATCGCAAAAGAAAATGATATTTGTAGTTTTCATAATGATTGATATGGCCTCTCAGGTATAGCCAGAGAATGAGAATTCCTATAACCGAACAAACGATAGTTAAGGAATTCAGGAAATCTTTTCCGATGAGCCAATTCATGCTTTCGAGGATAGTAGTTTCTATTTTACTAGTGAATACCCAAATGGGTTCAAAATGAAGTTTGAGAAACTCGTCGTTTTGCCATTGTTCTAATTTGGAACTAATCAAAGGAGCTAGATAACGAAATAACAAAGGGAGTAAGGCCAGAATAGCCCCCCATCTCTTCCCCCAAGAAGAGCGAATCTTATTATCTTGGACTTCAAAACCTGCCCCCGAAAGAACAACATCAACGACATCAGCCTCTTTAGGAAGTCCTTTTCGAAAATGAATTTCGTCAATAACTTGAAAATCTCTAACCTGAGATTTGAGATATTTCCAGGTTTCAGCCCCTTGTTTGTAAGGAATAATTACTCCTTTTGCTCCAGAGGAAAAACGAGAGTTTCCGATATTTTTTTCTCCACTAGCGGTACGCTTGGCACTTTCTAAGTCATCTATCTGGAAAGAATGGAGATTTTTTTCTATCATTTTGTAGAAGCTCTGTTTTTCTCCTTTTGCTTCTTTCGATAACTCTCCTAGCTTTTTTTTCCAAAGATCTTGAGATAGACTGCTTAAGGCAAGCAAAAGTAGCTGACCTTTCTGATTCTTCTCGTAGTATTTTAAAAGAGACTCTATTTGTTTCGTTTTGTTTACGTCTCGAAGAATGAGCAATTTGTTATCATCTCGAAGAAAGAAATGACCGAGACCGATATCACGGCGGCGGTAAAAAGTGGTCCAGAGATAGAGCATTTTGCCTAAAAAGAGAAGAGTAATTACTCCAATACTGATGAGAAGTAAGTAACTCGTTTCTGCTATGGGGTAGTCGGTCGGAAAGATTTTACTCTTTATCGTTGTGGCCAACTCTTGTAAAAAGGGAAAACTTTGGAAAAGGACTATCATGAGAGGAAAGATGGCAAAAGCAAATATTCGAACAAAACGAACTCTAAAACCAAAGAAGCCGTCTAGTTTATAATAGAAGCCATCTTCAACAAGCATATTGTTCTTTAAACGATACCAAGCCGCAGACAAAGATAAAGCAATGGTAAGAAAATAAAAGATAAGCAAAATGATCCACAGAAAAGGGCTCCAATGAACCATTTGGTATGAGAATTGTCCCAAAAAGATTAAGGTGTTCGAGAATAGACCGTACTCAAAAAAGTGTGTTTCCAAAAAAGCCATAAGTATAAAGGAGAAAATAACCCATGATTTTATTTTGGAGGGACTTTGCCACAATAAGGAGATCAAAAAGATCGCCCCCAGAAGTAAAAAACTAAGCAATGACTCATGTAAGAAGGCAAAGTGGGAAGAAGAAAAAATAACCACCCCATACGCTAAAAAAGCCACTCCAGCAATCTGGGCAAGCTCTAGGCTTCGGTATAGCCAAAGAGGCCGCCGAGACAATTTACCTAAAAGAAAAGCTCCTCCTCCGACAAAGATACTTCCCAAGATAACTAGACCTATGGCCATCCATCCGCTCATAAAAGCTAAGCGACCAAAAGCATCCTCTTGGAAAAAAGAGGAAAGGTAAGTGAAAATTGCCAACACAGATAAAAACGACAGACCGATATAGACAAGCTCTAGGTAAGGCGATTTCTTTTTGTACGCGGAAACAACCCGTATATTGTTGGAGTAGGCGGGCAATCCTTTTTCGAGATAATTTGCGGCATCTGCAGATGGATTTGCCAGATAAACTTGGCCATAATCTGAATTCGTCATAGAAGAAGGTAGATATTTACCTCCATAGAGGTGACGAAGAAAGATAGAGTCCTGCCAATAATTATGGTAATGGGCCATAGAAGATAACCCCTTTCATGAAAGTTTCTTTGAAACTTGGGGGAAAACCGAAGAACTTTTGATTCCCCACTTAATAGATGAGTTTGGAGAAAAATTTTACCCAAACCCATCTATAAAAAACAATCCAAGGTAGTCACATTGGTTAATCAGAGCAACAACAGGCTCCCGCAATGAAACCGACAATGATAGCAACGAGGACGTTACCAAAAATACCCGCGATCATAGCGGCACTAGCTCCTACAATGACCCCAAGAATTCCCTTTTCATTTTCGATCCAAAGAATACACCCTCCGACAAATGCTCCTGGAAGAGCATCAAAAACATCGACAATACTGAAATCCATATTTGTCGAAGTGCCAGGAGCAAATATAGAAATTAAAACACTCGCGAGGAGAACCTTAGCAATGATACTACTAATGCCCCCGAGAATTGCCCCTCCCAAAAAACTACCGTTTTCAGCATGATCCATTATAACTCTCCTTAATACTAAAAGTTAATAAATAAATATTATCTAACCAGTTTTCTAAAATAGAAGAGATTTGAAAAGGAAATGTGTTACAGAAAAAATATTTATTTACGGGTGTTTTTTTGAGAAGAGTATGGATAGCTTTAAAAACTTGTAGAGGAGAGCTCAATGGATTTTGAGATGGTGCTGAAAAAGGATGATTGTTAGGGATTGTGGATGATGTAATAAAAGATGATTGGGGGGGATGATATTTTGTAAATGAGAGCGATTTGTTAATGGCTTTCACAACAACAAGAAAGCAATGATATGGAAAAACGTCCTCCTCTTACGTTCAAAAGGAGGACGTTTTACACATCATCTACCTCAATCCAGCTTCAACTGCAAAGAAGAAATTCTCCACTTCTGATTGTCAAAACCATAGGCGATAAACTGATTGTTTAAACTTTTTAGTAATTCTTTATCGTAGATTTTGAAATATATCCCATCAGCGGCACCGCCATACTCGGGAACTTTGTAATCTCCGATGTATATTTCTACAGGAATAGCCCGATCTACCATAAAGTTCCCTTGCAAGGATACTTTATGCGCTTTGGTGTAGCTTTTTTCTTCTCCATTTTTTGCAACGGTAAAGACTCTAGGTAAATCGATTTCTGATATTGTTATTCCTCTAATGGAGATACTTTCTTCCCGGTTTTCTTCATTGTGGATGATAGGACGAAAAACAAAGGGAAGCTCAGCTATTTTTTGGTCATTTTGGCCCCAGCTAAGATTTTGATTGTGGAGATACTTTAGAAGACGAGAGTCATAAATGACAAAGCTCACTTTGTTTTTAGTGATCTTCAAGTCCTCTACTTGGTAGTCTCCGATGAATAGTTGGAAATTTTTTTGAGTAAATTGCCCGGATAACTCAACGATATAACATTGGTTATAGGTTTTTTTGGCTCCCTGTGCTTCCACTACAACAGGCTTAGCTAAATCTTGAACAATAACATGAGTAGCATCTATTTTGATATCGTGGGGCTCTTGAGCGAGTAAAGAGCTAGAAGATATTATCATTGAGATTAAATAAAGACGGATTAAGGTTTTCATATTCTCTCCCCTATTTTGTTAATTGAATATCGTCTAGAACAACTAAGCCACTTGGGGTTTGATCAAAGTGGATTTTAATTTTTCTTATTTCTTCCAGTTTCCACGCAGGTTTACCAGCAACAAATTGTTTTAGCGGTATTCGAATAGTTTGCATATTTGATTTACTAATATTAGAGCTACGTCGATATACCTCTAAAGGATAAATAATACTTGTAAACTTTTCTGTTTCAATAGATCCTGTTTTGTTTTTGCCTAGCTCTAAACGAATGGCTAAATTTTGTTTTTCGCCGGAAGGGTTGTAAACGGGACTAGATTCATAAATTTGTCCTACACGCAAAGAGAGGTAAGGATACTCGGTCACAAGTTCTCCAAAGTTTTGAGGAAGGCTTATTTCATAAGAAGCATCGATAGAATTCCAGCCAACAATGATTCCATTGGTGTTGTTCCAAGTGTGGTATCCTTTTAAAACACCGTCTTTAAACACGGATAAGTTTGTCATATGATTTTGACTACCAGGGTAAGTCCCTGTGCTTTTTTCAGTATCTTCTTGGTAGTTGTTAATATCAATATGATCTTTGTCGCTATACTGCTGAATGGTTGTCACATCCAAAGGTACACTAGGAAAAGTTTCGTTTTTTGTAAATAACCCTTTGTAATTTGTGTCGAGTAAAGTCCACTGAAAAAAAGCACTCATAAAAACTGTTGCAAGTGCTTGTTGTTTTCCTGCACTGATTTGGGCTAAAGGAGATTTTATCCCAAACTTTACATCGTTAGAGTGGCTGGCCCATTCAGTGTTCCAGTAGTTGTGGTTTGCTCCATGGACAAACAACAGAGATTTAAATCCTTCGGCTTCTTTGTCTATGGGAAAAGCCCGGTCATAGGTTTTTAAACCAGCAAAATTGTAAACGTCGCCATCATGGCTTCCGTGCATGACAAAGTAGTTAGTGTCTTTGATAACCACCTTTAAACTACTACCAATTTGTCCATCAACAGGAGCTATCGCAAACAAACCACTGAGGGAAAATTGAAAATTATAGTCAGGGTCGTTTTCTTTGTGGAGAGTCTGGTTATAAACATTAGAAACTGTTATAGCCTCTCCTCCTCTGGAGTGACCGGCTAGACCTATTTTCTCTAAGTCAATCTTTTGATAAAAGGTATGCTCTGGAGAGCTATTCCACTGACGCCATCGTTGTAAGTGCCGTAAAATAAGAATGGCACGAGCGTCCATTTCTCCCCAAACTCCTCCATTTAAGAAATTTCCATCAATGCTCAGACAAATCATTCCATGGCTAGCTAAGAGCTTTGTTAAATACTCATAGCCTTCATGGCTAGGGTGTAGAGGATGATGGTTACCGTGAAAGATAAGAACTAGAGGGAAAGTGCCCTCTCCCTCTGGATAATGGCCTACTGCTCGAAGAGGAACATTGTCCATTTCTTCGCTAACGCGGTAGTCGGGAGAATTGAAGTAGCGAGAGACATCTGTGCGTAAAGGATCGCTCGGGTCTAGAGAAGCGGGCTCGTAAGAGTAGGCCAAGACAGAGTAAGGACCAAACTCCGCAGGATCTTTTAAGCTACTCTGTCCATAGCTAGACGCCATAAACAAAAAGATCAAGACAAGTGTAATCAAACGCATCATCAAATCCCTTTCAAAAGATTGCCCAGTAATACGAATCTAACCTCGTTAATCTACTAATAACAAAATTTTGCCTGAAACACAACTGTCCATCATTTTTGGAGGGAATAGAATTAATATTTTTTGAGTAAACTAGGCATTAGAAGCCTTTTCAGATGCTATGTGGCTAAAAATCAGAAATTTCTTGAAGTTTTGTGTTTTTTCTTTGTGAGTAGAAGAGAATTGGTTTATCCTAAAATCATAAATTTGTATCCGTTGTTAGCGATAAAAGGTCTAAACTTACAGGAATTTAAATGATTCGAGCGCATATCTATGTAACAGGAGTTGTCCAAGGAGTTTGCTATCGCCACTATACAAAAGAAACTGCCAAAGGACTGAATGTTAAAGGGTGGGTGCGCAACTGTCCTGATGGGCGAGTCGAAATGGTTGCCGAAGGAGATCCTTCTTCTGTTGAAAAACTCATTTCTTGGTGCCATAAAGGGCCCACTGCTGCAAAAGTGAGCAATGTTAGTGTTAATCAACAAGACTACGAGGGAAACTTTACTGACTTCTCCATTTCTTACCATTAATATTCGTTCTAACAAAAACAGCAATAAAAACTTTTGATACCCACTTAAGGGAACACCCTAATACAAAACTAAGGAGGCTATGGTGAAAGCTCTTTTTTTGATAATATCTATCTGTCTGTCTGCTTCGACCGGAGTGCTAGCAGACAAAAAACAAGCATACGATGATTTGATTTCTCACTATGAATCTCATCCAGAAGAGACTAAAATAACTTTAGATGATCTAGGAGAACTTTCTTTCTCTTTTCCCAGTTTAGCTCCTGGAAAAACTTGGGAAATGAAGTTAGAGGAAAGTGAGCTAACAAAAGGAAAAAGAAAACTAAGTTTCTCGGAAAAGCCAAAAAATCTATGGTTTGTTATGAGCGACAAACTTCCTCAGGATCTAGTCTTATACTTTGATGTTTGGATTAACTCAACAAAAAATCCTCAGCAAAAAAAACTGAGTGAAAATTCTTATGTTATTTTAAGAAACAATAATAGACTAATCTCTTCTCAACAATTTAACGGACATGCTTTTACTCTTATAGAAGCTCGTCGTTACCGCACGATTCAAGTTTTTAATCCCAGCTCTGAGAGTGTCCTGCCAAGTGGAAAACTAGTCATTAAACTGAGAGGCTTAGTCAAAGATAAATGGGAGCATGCTAAAAGACTCCACTTTACCGAAGTTAGCGATTCTAGAGGACAACCCTTAGCCCTTTCCTGGGAAGATGCCTTAAAGAACTGCCAAGAGAATGGCAAAGAACTTCCCCAAGAGAAAGATTGGCTAGGAGCTTTTCTCTCTGCACCTGAAAAAGGAGAAAAGAATGGCGCAAGATGGGAAGGAAAGCTAACTACTTCGGATAACTGGCAAAAATGGTACGATGCAGGAAAGTATAACCATATTTCTCCTGTCAACGAGGGATTTAACCAAGGACCTTTTTATCATCTACTAGGCAACTTTGCCGAATGGGTTCAAGCCAACGGAGTAGTGGTAGCTATTTGCACAGATGACTTTTTTGAGATAGGTCTAGAACCTAACGTCGATATCCTTCAAGTGAATAGTGTAAAGCTAAAAAGCGCGGATCACTTTTGGAATCAAGTGAAAAAAGCCAAAGGAGAAAACGTTACTTTATTGATCCAAGCAGGTTCTGAAGAAAAGACTCTTTCTGTACTAAAAAGTATTTTGACTCCTTCTCGTCTGTTAGTAACAGAGAGGCTTTTAAAAGGGGGAAGTTGGTACGATTCTCAAGAAAAACTAACTCCTCAAGCTCGAACTTTGGTTATCACTTCTAAGTATTACGAACGATTTAACTATGCCTCTTCCTATTTAAAGAAAAGTCAGAAGCTACTCAAAAAACTCAAAAAAGAAGGTTTTTCTATTGCATGGCGCGAAAATGACAAAATACTTGCGGGTTTTCGCTATGCCCGTAAGTAAACTAGCCAAAATATCAAATTACTTTAACTTAAAAAGGAAAAATTGAAATGAAAAACAAAGTAATTCTTTGGGGAATGATTTGGCTTCTTGTTCCTTTTGCGTTTTCAAAGGAAACAGAATTCTTTTTACCAAAGTCTGGACAAGTCAAAGATTTAAAAAGTGTTTTTGCTGCTCATTTGGGAGATCAATTGGAAAAGGAAGATATCAAAAACTTTCTCCTCTATTCTCCTTCTCACGAAACGGTTCTCCGTATCTATGAAAAAGAAAAAATAATTGCCAGCATAGAGTGTGATCCCGATAGACGTTTACGGGGAGTTTTTCAAAAAAAATTCTCTCTTCTTATTGAAGATAAAAAACACTGGCTCCCTGTTTTTTCCTCTAGAAAGGTGCAAGATCTTTCCTGGGATGTTTTTGGAGGAAGTTTACTTGTGACAAAAGTAGGTTATCGTTCTCCTGAAGAGAAGATGCACTCTATCGGAAAGTCAGTAAAAAAACTAGAAGGGAAATTAGAAAAGTTGGATGCAAGTGTCCAGCATAAATTAGCCAAGCAACCCACTATGTTGGAAGAACAAGTGAGTAAGATGAGCTATAAACTTGCTCATTTACAAGAATTCTGGAAAAAGGAACTAACTCTTCTCCGCCAACAGATGCAGTTGCAGCAGAAATCTTGGAATAAACAAGGAACCCTTCTTCGCCAACAGATAGAACTAGAGCAAAAATCTTGGAATAAGCGAGAAACTCTTCTTCATCAAAAGATAGAGTTAGATCAAAAATCCTGGAATAAACAAGGAACTCTTCTTCGCCAACAGATAGAACTAGAGCAAAAATCTTGGGATAAAAAAGGAACTCTCCTTCGCCAACAAGTTCAGCTTCAAAATAAAATGCTCGAGAATTTGCTTAAACAAAATCAAGAGCTGCTAGAGATGAACCAAAATCTTCAAAAAGAAATGCGCAGTCTAAAAGAAATATTTTTGCTGACAGTTGACCAACCAGAAAAAATATACCAACATTTTAATGATGGAGTCCTCAAAGGCTTAAAACTAAAAAGTGCTTCCTATGGCAGACTAGCCTTGAGTGAAGGTAGTGCTATTCTAAACGGAAAAAGAATTGTTGTTAAGGGCAAGAATCAAAAAATCGTTTTTGAACACAGAGAACTCACAGGGTGGGTCTCAAATTTTCCTTCTTCACCGATAAAAGTAAATAGCCGGCACTTTTTTGTCCTCTCCTTAGCACCGAGTGCCCAAAAGGAAGAAGGATACTCTTTTTCAGTAAACTATCTAAAAGGAGAAAGTAATTCATCAGAGGAGCTCCCTTCTAGAAACTTGGTTCTCGGAGTTTTTTCTATGAGCTTTAATGGCGGCGATTCTCTTAATTGGGGATCTGTAAAGGTTCTTCCTAAAAAACGAGCTAACAAATGAAGAGCTAGCCAAAAAACGCTTGGCAAACTTTCTTTAGCAAATAAAGGAGAAGAGAAAATGATGACAATCGAAACACTGACCACACTTCTTGGATGGTCTGCAATTATCAATATGGGAATACTTCTGTTTTCTACCATTATGCTTTTACTCATGCGTAACATGTCGACAAAGCTCCATGCCAAATGGTTCGATTTAGAAGAAGCGGATGTATCAAAAGCGTATTTCCAATATTTGGCTCAATATAAAATTGCCACATTAGTTTTTAACGTGGCTCCTTATTGTGCTCTGAAGATAATGGCCCAGTAGAGAACTGTTAATAAAAAAATGGACAAACTTGTTTTGAGCTTTGTAGTTCAGACATAAAATTCAAGGCAAGTTTGTCATTCACCTCATGTAATTGATCCATACACTCCTAGAATCATTCCCCTTGCTGAGAGCCATAAAGAGAAATTGTCCTGTTATAGAAAAGATTAGCAGAAGCCTCTGTTATAGTCATTAATCCAAAGTATCTGGCTCTCGTCGATATATTTTTGCTTCAAAATTTTGTAATCGTCTGGTTTAACCTGACCAAGCAGCATAGCGACCTCTTGTAAATTGACGAATTGCAGTTTATTTAGGCCTTCATCATTTGGGATGTATTTATTATTTTTTCTGCACACAGATTATTTTTTGTCACAATAACTGTTTCCTTGTTTTTTTATATCTTACAAGCACATTATCTGGATCATCATTTAAAGGATGAAACGGGGCAATCGTTATAGAGGCTGTTGGTTCTAACTCAAAAATAATGAAATTTTCATATCCTTCAGATTGAAAGACTATGACAAAGTCAGTTTCATCTTCATTTTGGTATGTGTAAACAGTATCAACGACGAAAGCAGCCATGTTAAAAAGGTATTTATTTTGATTTATGTAGGATAAGGATATCGATTTTTCTTCTTCCCAAATATCAAGAATAAATTTATTATTCACTTTACTTTTATCCCAATCCATACAAAAAGTATCAATATTCCAAATATCTTTCGGATCAAGAATATAGTGAGTAATTCCATCGGTGTCAGGAGTTGCTAATGCACATTTTAAAATATCTGCTATGATTTTGTTGAGTTCCATACTTCAGCCTTTATTGTGAATCATTTATAAGCTTCTCCGGGATCTTTAGATAGACATTCCACTGTTTTATTTACTAAATACGAGGAATCCAAATCATTCATCTGATTTAAGTATCCTATGAATGATTTAGACATAACTTCTTTATGTGCGTAATGCTCTTCAGCTCTAAGAGTTTGTGTATGTCTAGTTCCTGCATACCAACCTGTCCATATCAGAGGAATCGTAAAGAGAATTCTGTTTATTATATCTACCCATGTGCTTTTTTCTGTGGGAAGGATAGGTTGCAATATGTAAGGCAAGCTTGTCAGAATTATCATTGACGCAAGAAATAGTCCTGGCCAAATTATTTTAGCATATTTGAATGAGTCTTTTCTTTCCTTGAATGCAGAAGCTAAACCTGCGCTCGTTGCTCCTGGTAGTAAGCTTTCAATTTCTTTTCTTAGTCTATTTATCTCAGAATATAGGCGCTCATACTCTTCTTTTTGATCACTAAAAAATGTATTGAACTCTTCTTTTTGACCATCCATAGAACTATAAATGGGTTCTAACTTCTTTGAAATATGTTTTTCAAGTTTTTCTAGTCTTTCTTCTAGTTGATTTATCCTTTCTTTTTGAATTGTTTCCTTAGTTTTTTTTGAGGACTTAGTTTTTTTCTCTCTGTTGTTTTCTATGTTTGCGGTTATTTTTTGATCTGCTTTTGGTTTTTCGTGATGCAATTTAATAGTCTTTCTCATTTTGTACTCTCCAATTTCCCATAAATAAAAAGATTCCTCAATCGGTGACTTCGGTATTGTATATCTCAGGTTTGTTTAACTGATCAATCAGTCGATTATGTTGGCCTTTAAGCCACTCATTCCAAGCTTTGCATTGGTTGTCTTCTTTAACCGAATCCAATAGACGCAGTAATTGTTCTTCATTAGCCATAAAACACTTGTAAAAAATAAAGCTTTCCCTCAACTAAATAAAAAAGCCGAGTACTTTTAGCTTCGGCATTCGGTTTTTTTAGAGAGAAACTAGTACTATTTACTGGGCTTCAATTCGTCTAGTTGTTTTTGCATCTTCTCCACTGTCTCTCTTAGAGATTCCATTTTGTACCAAACCGCTTCTATTTCTAATCGAGTTACATGCTTATCTTTTTTTTCTGCAAATTTTTCAGGAAAAATTAAATCATGGATTTCTAGAAAGTTGATTAAGTTTACTAGATTTTCCCCTGTCGGTGAAGTATTACCGGTAACCCAGTTATGTACAACAGGCCTAGCCACACCCAGTTTGTTAGCAACATCAGATTGCCTAAGGTTTTTCCTATTCATTCCAACTAATAAAGCTTTGTGTATTTCCATAACTAGATTAAAAAACAATGTTTATGTTATGTAAACTACGTGTTCAGAAAAAATAACAAAAAACAACTT
>JAJDCR010000050.1 GCA_029260735.1 Planctomycetota bacterium | reverse complement strand
TAAAATACATCCTTGGGAAATTATTTTTTAGAAAACCAAACTACCATACTATAAGGGATAGAGGAACAAAAATGGCCTCCACCTCTTATATATTAGGGCTTTCCCTTAACTTAATGGCTTTGGGGCGTTGCCCGGGCGTTGCCCTGGGCTAGGTTGTATAAGCCTTTCAGGCTAAAAATAAAAAACCTACCCCAGACAGCCCCCAAATGGGGAACTGCCAAGTTACAAGCGGGGGGGAACACGCTAAAACATAGACCAAAGCCAGGTTTTAGAATATGCTACAAAAACAATTATTTTCCAGAGTTTTATTTGCTCATAGCAGCAGCCATTCGAAGAGCTTTGCTCAAATCCACACGACCTCCCGTCGCGATCTTTGAACCAAAACCAGAGACAGGCGTAATCGCTTCCATGACAATATCTTTCAGCTGAACAGCGGTCAAGTTAGGATGGTAGGCAAGAATTTCTGCTGCCACTCCCGCTACTGTCGGAGAAGCCATCGATGTTCCTGACATGGAAGAATAACGGTTATTGGGAACACAAGAAAGGATACTTGAGCCTGGAGCCGCCACATCAACGCTACGAATTCCATAGTTAGAAAAGTAGGACATAGAGCCACTGCTCGTGGTAGAAGCTACTACGAGAAGAGTTGCGCTTGTGAAAGACGCGGGGTAGGTGGGCCTATTGTCAATATTGCGAGAAGAGTTTCCTGAAGCAGCCACGACCAAAACTTGGTGGTTTTTTCCAATGAAATCAATGGCTTCGGCAACCGCTTGGCCTCCTTCATTGTGATCTTTACCAAAAGAGCAATTTATAATGCGAGCGCCATTTTTGGCTGCATAGATGAAAGATTCAACAACGTCAACATCTTTCTCATCTCCAAAGTTTGGTACTGTGCGAATTCCCATAATACGAGCTTTAGAGGCAATTCCAGCCACTCCAGTTTGGTTGTTTTGAGTGGCAGCAATAGTTCCCGAAACATGAGTCCCGTGGCTATGACCGTCTTTTATGTTTGATGTTGCTTTTCCATTGCTATCGCGAACCAGAGTATTGATTCCATAGATATCATCAACATAGCCATTGTTATCATCATCGATTTGGTTTCCTGGGATTTCTTGGGGATTTTTCCACATGACATCTTTAAGATCTTCATGATTAAAATCTACCCCTGTATCAACAACAGCAACAATAACTTCATTTTTGGCAGGATTTTTCTTTTCGAGATAGGCTTGGTTTACCGAAATACCATTTTGCCCTGCATCTCGGAAAGTCCATTGGCGAGAAAGTTGAGGATCGTTAAAAGGAGTATTAGAAGGCTCCAAATGCTCTAGAGTAGCTGCGGTTTCTTTGGGCATTTGTCGTTTACCAGCGTAGTAATCGCGCTCGGTATAAACGACATGGATATCTCTCTTCAACTCTTTTTCTAACTCGTGTAGTTTATCTGTGTAAACAACATAGAGATTGGCAAAGAGGTGTTGAGTCCTAGTAATCAAAGGATTACGAGGAATATCATTAGCGGAGTCCATTTTTACAATCAAACGATCAGATGAGTAGGCAATTCCTTGTGTGGTGACAAAAGGTTCACCCGCTGAAAGGAATACCGGAGCTAATATGAAAACTAAAGTAAGAAAAATAAGACTTGTCTTGTTCATTCTGACCTCCAGAAAAAGTAAGACATTTATAAGAAAATAATTAATTTACATTCGGCAGAGAAAAAAGCGTAATTTTAGGTTTTATTTCGGCAAAATTAATTGAAATTGAATCCAGGAGCAGCATCAAACCCCGGCTTCGCTTCGGGGTAAAATCAAGAACTGACTTTGTTTCTTCGTAATTCGAGTCGTACTCGTAATCTTAATCGTACTCGTAATCGAAAATAAAAAAAGATTACGATTAGGATTACGATTAAGATTACGAATCGAGTCACGATTTTTATCGATATAACTCCTATAAATATTGTAGCCAGTAGAGAAATCCAAAACCTTCCTGAGATGTTTTTTTCTGTTTTTTCTACTGGATTCTGGCTACTGGATTCTAATTACTGAGCAGAAGGAGTTCCTGTTGAGATACCTTGGGTCTCTGTAATAATTCCTGTATTTCCTCTAGACCCATAAAGACCTAAAACAAAAGTGAGAACCCATCCATCGTCTTGGTCATTTCCATTTTCCCAAGTTTGTTCAAAAATAACTCCCAGAGCTCCAAAGAACTCTAGCTTAGCTCCTGCGATCAAGGCATGTCCATGAAGATCACGTCCCAGTAGCTCTCCCGAACGGTGATTCATGGCAAAAATTCCTCCTAAGTTAATACGGTCATTTCCTAAAACAGAAAAAGGCAACTGGAAGGAGTACAGGTCGGCACTAAGAGTTCCTTGAACTTTATTAAGATCAGCATCAAAGGGTTGCGGGTCTAGCCCAATATCGGCTAAATTAGTTTTGCCAAAGTTGATATTGACATCGTCTCCAAAAATTTCCAGAACTGGTGTCGCAGTAGATTTTCTTTCGTCGGTATCAACTTGAATACGAGAAGAGACGGAAAAGGAGATAAAATTAAGATAATCTCGATCATAGAATTTGCGAACAGCAAGGTTAAGAAAAATATTATCATCACGTTGGACAAATTCAAAATCTTCAAAAGCCCCTTTTAGACGGACATCAAAAATATCCAGAACCCGAATATTACCATCCAAGTCCAAACGATCCATCTCAACTCTCACCATTGTTCGAGCATAGCCTATCTGGAAGTGGACTTGAAGAGCTAAAGTAGGAAAATTTAAAAGAGCGGTAAAGTTAAACGAGTTTAACTCTGAATCCCTATCTGTGTCACTCGTTTGGACAGCTCCATTTACTGTTCCCACATCTTCAATAATAAACGACCCATCGATAAAATTCTCATTAACGTCAACTGTTCCAATATAGCCAATGTAAGAAACTCCAAAAGCAACCTGGAACTCAGGTCCAAAATCTAAGACAAAAGGACGGAAGGCAGCAAAAGTAAAAAAAGCGAACTCATCTTCCCCTTCCTCATTGCGGCCCATTTCGTAGCCGACATAGAGTTGTCCAGCACTGTTTAGCTCAAAACGTGTAAATCTCTTAGCAAAATCATAGGTGTCACCGTAGTAGGGAAGATCCCAGGCAAACTTAAAAACAGATTCGTCTTCTTCTACACTATCGTAATTATAGTCATCATTTTCAGCAAAATCATTACTCCAAGCAAAGGAGTTGAGGCAAAAAAGCAAGAATAAGATATAGATAATATTTGAATTCCGTTGCTTTGACATATACGAGTCCTTACAATACGAGTAACCTTTGGACCATTATTAAAATTGGCACGAAAGATGGGTTCCTGAAGTTTTTATAGAATATATTTTTGAACTCTAGAATAAGGGGAAGTAGGGGAAATGTCAAGTTTGGAAAGGAACATTTTAGAAATCAACGAGCTGAGCGTCACCTTTCAGGAGGGGAAAACTCCTGTTTTTAGGGATCTTTCCGTGCAAATTCCTTCCGGAAAAATTTTCGGTTTTTTTGGAGAAACAGGTTGTGGAAAAACCACTTTAGCAAAATGTATTGCTGGCTTTATTCCCTCAAAACACGTCCAAGGACAAATCACTCTACACCACAATAACTCTTCTTTGGTTCTTTCGAACAAAGACGAGAGCTATTTTCGGCAAAACGTTTGGGGAAAGTTACTAACCTACACCCCCCAAGACCCTTACAAGACTTTAAATCCTTATGAAATTATTCTCTCTCAGTGGGAAAGATGCCAAACTTCTCAGGGTAAAAAAATAGAAGAGATCCTTCAAGAACTGGATATTTCAGCAGAGCTTTTACAAAAGTTTCCTCATGAGCTTTCGGCAGGTCAAAAACAACGTTGTATATTAGGCATGACCCTACTGACAGCCCCTTTAATCATGATTTTTGATGAACCGACCGCTTCTGTCGATCGAAGAGGAAGGGAAATTATCAAAAATTGCTTAAAATCTCTAGCTCAATCTGGCCACACTGTCATCATTATATCTCATGAAACCAATGACTATAAAGACCTTATTCCTCCTAAGCAAGGGTTTTATTTTTCTCCTCCTAAAACAGGACAAGAGTTCTCTCCTACTATTTTCTTTCCAGAACGGAAGTCTTTTATCGAAATAAAAGGCCTAAGCAAATCCTTTGCTCAAAACAAAATCTTAAAAGAAGCGAGTTTTTCTATTCGAAAAGGACAGTGGGTTTATTTAGAAGGAGTTAATGGAAGTGGTAAAAGTACCCTTTTACATATTATGATGGGGCTCTTGTCTCCAGACAAAGGAGAAATTTTGTGGCAGGGAGAAAAAATTATTCCTCATGAACGTAAGAACCAGCATTGGATTCATCCGGTTTTCCAAGACCCCTTGGGAGCTCTCAACCCTCGGATGACAGTAGAGGCCTCTCTTTTGGAAGTTATCCAAAGTCAGCCTAAACAAAAAGAATCTCTTCTCACTTTCCAAAAGGAAGCTTGGTCTATCTTAGAACTTTCGCACGATTTGGCCTTGCGCTATCCGCAAGAGCTATCCTATGGTCAGCAAAAACGATTTGTTATTCTTCGCTGTCTCCTTAAATACTACAGCGAAACTCTCCTTTGTCCGCAAGCTCAGCATATTTTTCTTTTTGATGAAATTTTTTCGGGAATCCATTGGGCCTTACGAAGATCTATTATTCTCTTTTTACAGAATCTTCATGAAAAACAACAAAACTTTGCCGTTCTCTGGATCGCTCATGGTTATGAAGAGCTAAAACTATGCTGCCAGGGGGGGTTATATCAACTAGAGCAAGGAGAAGTTCAAGTTCAAACGGTACAGCGAGAGTAGATAAAAACAAGCGCCATTGCCCATAGAAAAAAAGTGAAAATCCAGTGGGATATTTTTTCTCCTGTTCCTCCATCAGTTCTCTCTAAGCTGTATTGCATACGAAATCGTTCGGGAAAAAGGAAAGTATTGAGATCCACAGGCTCTCCCCAACCAGGCCTAGACTTACCTGAGTTTTCTTGGAAAAGAGGCTCTAGATAGTCTCGAAGATATTGGGAATCTCTTTCGATCGCCTTTGTCCGAGCTTTAATTTGAAAATCAAAAAAAAGAGCGACAAGAGGAGGGAGAAGAAAAAGAAAAAACAAAGTTAATTCTTCCGCTTGAACCTGCAGAGCATATATAAAAATAGCCAGAGAAAGAACTACCTTCGCACAGGAAAGTCGAACTTTCATTTCTTGGGTTTGTAATATTTGGTTGTTCAAAGTTGTATAAATCGGCCACATAGACTCAATCATGATTTCCTCTCCAACGCTCGTTTTTTTCTTTCTGAAAAAAAGGCAGAAATCTCTTCGACAGATAGAGTATTCAGAACTCTCTTTTTTTCAAACCATCCTTTCCGTGCAATCCCCAAACCATACTTAATAAGTTCCAGTCCCTCAGGGGTATGAGCATCAGGATTAATGGAGGTGATTAAGCCACATTCTCGGGCATATTTTCCCCAACGCCAATCTAAATCTAAGCGGGTGGGATGAGCATTGATCTCAATGACAACTCCCTCTCTTGCGGCTGCTTCAATAACTTTTGGCATATCTATCTTATAAGGTTCTCGTCTTAAGAGCAAGCGTCCTGTGGGATGGCCAAGCATAGTCGTAAAAGGATTTTCCACAGCGGTAATCACTCTACTTGTCATCTCCTCTTCTGACATTTCAAAACGCCCGTGAATCGAAGCAATTAAAAAATCAAACTGGGCTAAAATTTCGTCTTCGTAGTCCAAACTGCCATCGGCAAGAATATCCGACTCAATTCCTTTGAATATCCGAAAAGGTTTCAGTTCTTCATTTAAACGATCAATTTCTTCGTGCTGGCGCAAAACGTCTTTCACCTTTAGACCACCGGCGACATTGAGAGATTGACTATGGTCGGTTACTCCCAAGTACGTCATCCCCATAGCCATAGCTGCCTGAGCCATTTCTTTCAGTCCAGCACTTCCATCGCTATATGTGGTATGGAGGTGCAAAACTCCTTGGATATCATTTAGAGAAAGAACTTCGGGCAACTCCTTCGCTCGGCAAGCTTCGATTTCTCCTAAGCCTTCGCGAAGTTCTGGCTCAATATAATTCAGACCTAATTTCTGATAGATCTCTTCTTCGCTGGAACAAGCAATGAGTTTTTCGCCCTCAAAAAGTCCATATTCATTGAGTTTCCAATCGTGCTGTTTTGCTTCTCCTCGCATAAAGGTATTGTGCTCTTTGCTTCCGGTAAAATGCATTAGAGCAAAAGGATATTGACCTTCTTCAACGACTCGGATATCCGCTTGAATCCCTCCGCTTAAACGAACACTAGATTTGGTTGAGCCATGATTTATAATATCACTAACCGAATCCAATGAAACAAAATGAGCCATCAAGGCATCAGAATCGGAAGAAACTGCAACCAAGTCTAAGTCCTTTGTTACCTCTTTCTTTCGGCGCAAACTACCGGCCACTTCTATTTGAACAAGACTAGGGTGTTTCTTCAACTCCAAGAGTAAATTTTCTGCGACTTCACGTACTTGAGAATATAAAAACAGACCACTGTATTTGTCTAAAGAATCTAAGCCTTTGAGAATTTTTTCTTCACTCTTTTGGCCAAAACCAGGCAGAGAAGCAATTTTTCCTTTTTGGCAGGCTTCTTTTAATTGGCGACAACTTTCTATTTGTAACTCATCTCGGAGAAACTTAATTTTCTTTACTCCCAAACCAGGTATTTTCAACATCTCGACTAAACCAGAAGGAATTTCTGATTTTAATCTTTCCAAGAGTTGAGAACGGCCGGTCTGGTACATTTCTTCTATTTTTGGAGCAATTCCTTTGCCAATACCTCGAATTTTTAGTAATTCTCCTGACTCTATAATCTCCGCAATAGTACGAACATCTCCTTCTAGAGACCGTGCTGCCTTGGTATGAGCCTGCACCTTGAAGGAATTTTCTCCTCTGAGATCGAGAAGTAGAGAAATCTCTTGTAAATTATCGATTATGTCTTTTTTTTGCATTTGAAAATGGTATGTATCTAGGGGTGAAAGGCGTCTAAGGTTAAAAAAATTCCCTAGCTCTTGCAATTTCCAAGAGCTAGGGAGTGGGTCTAGATTAAAAGTCTAATCTAGAAATCTTACCAATCAAACAAATCGTCAAAGAAGTAAGGATTTTGTTCAGCAAAATATCCAATTCCTCCTAGAACGACAGAGAAAGGAGTCAATCCAAAAGGAGAGTAGCTATCCCAACAAATGCCTTCTTTGTTGATGACACCGTAGAATATAGCATTATTCAAGTGTTTTTCCACTAAGTCAGCAGAAGGGAGTAAAGCAGGCTCTACAGGGATTTCAGATCGAGGAACAAGAGCTTGGATAAGAGGAAGAGCTGTACGATAAATAGGAACGAGAAGATCTTTCAAGTTCGCGTAGCGAGCCATAGTATAAGATCCATCGTTGAGATAACGAAGAGCATCTTCAGGAAGTTTACCGTTTGTCACTGTCGCTAAGCTTTTAGCTGTTTCAGGAAACAGTGTTAAAAGAAAGCGATTGTCTTCGATCAAGACAGTCGGTGCAACAGGAACAGGGTCACGTCTTGGTCGGCTGTAGTTAAAATAAGTAAAGTTATGTCCTTGCCAAGTAAATTGGTAACGAACTTGAGGAGGAACAATTGCCAATACTTGTTGAAAGATACTTTGAAACATGGCTTCGTCTTTCAAAGAAACTTGCAAAGCCAAGTCAGGGATCAAGCCTCCGGAAAAACTGAAGCTTATCATATACTCATTACCAAGAGAGTTAAGGAAGTCTTCTAGGCTAAGTCCCAGCTCACCTTCCATCTCCTGCTTCATTTGCAAGAATTCTTGGTATTGATAAGGAGCCATGTTTTCCGCTAAGTTGCTTAAAACTCGATACCAACCAGCAAAGTCAATGTAGCCGTGCTCAAAAGAGATAAGCTCTTCCGGTAAGAATTTAACCAACTCTTTAGAAACAGGAGCTTCTGGCACAAGGTCGCCAAAAACTCCAGAACGTCCTTCTGGAGTATACATGTAAAAAGCTTCGTTCACTTGTCCTTTGTCAAAAGAAAAGCTAAAGCCTAAAGCATGAAGACTGTCCACTCCAAGCATTTGAACAAAACCTTGAGCTTCCATCCATTCGTTAGGAAAATTTTCTTCTGCTGTGCTCATAGCTCCTGCAGTATTGAGATAAAAAAGAACACCACTATTGCCTTTTAGCAGTTGTTTTTTTACATCTTGATACTGAGTAGAATTAGCCAAACTTTCTTCGGGATACTCGCCCACCAAAATGGACTCTAAGTAAGCTTGGTCAGAGCAAATCAAAAGAACATTACCAACATAGCTCACTACTACGGGATTCATAGGAGTAGGAATAACTGTAACAGAATATCCATTAACTTCGTAATCTTCCATTTTGAGGTGAGGAGGCATTTCCATTCCAATTTGTTGCTTCACCATCTCAATAAGCTGACTAACGGTTTCTTTTTGGTTCCCTAGATCCCAACTTAGTAGAACTGTGGGGTATGGCATAGGGGCCATCTGAACATCTACTACTGCGAGAGAAAGATTTCCAGCAAATGCCATGTGAACGTTATCGAAATCAATTCCAAATTGACTCGCCATCTGCTGCTGTCCTTGCTTCAATTGATCAAACATCTCTGTCGGAAAACTACTGAAAAAGTATTTCCATTCTTCGCTTTCGAAAAGGCCAGCTAAGTCAGTTTCGCGCATAGCATCGCAAAAACTAGCACCATCAGTCAACCCGACATAAAGAAGGGTATCACCAGGAAGGACTTTTTCAACATCAAAACCAGCTTGATCTTGAGCTTGAAGAGAATTTACAGAAAAAACAAGTCCAAGTAGAAGGCAAAGTATAAAACTCTTTTGCTTCATAAAAACAGCTCCTTTTAGAGGATAAGGTTAGAAAAATAAAGATATCTCGTTGACATCTTGAAATAAGTATTATATCTCTTATTTAGTATATGCATTGGTTTTCGTGAGAGTTCAAGGATCTTTCCAAAATTATGGTATTTTTAGAATGTGAGCAGATTCACAAATACAATGCAAGTTGAGAGATGATTTGGTGTAAGTGGGGAATCAAAAGTTTTTGGATTCTCACCTAAATGTGACAAAAGTAGACAAAGTTACTTTTTACTTTTGATAAGGAGGGAGACTAATCTAAATTGTGAAATTTTCTTAGACGATCTTGTTCTTCTTGGCTTAGAATAATTTTAGAAGTGGAATTCGTAACACTTTGCTTCGCTTCCTTAGAACTCATATCGTCATGATCTTCGTCATTTTTTTGGCTAAGAGGGTGAAGAGCGTTTATTGATCGAGGTTCGCTCAAATCAGAAGGCTCTCCTTTAAACATTTCTTTTTTTAAGTTTTCCCAAAGGCTAATAATAATTCGATCGGTGCTTTGCTCTTTAGATTTATCCTCTTGTGAAGTATCTATACTAATTTTGTTAGTATTTTCCTCGCCCAGAAGGTTTTTTAAAAGTTTTTTAGTGGGATTTTCTGGGCTTAGTTTGCGATTTTCCGGAGAAAATTCATCGCCCGGAATCATTGGTTTTTCGCTTTCCATTTTTCACAACCTATTTCTGCTGATGGAATACTCACTCTAATTCATTTTCTTGGTTTAAGCGAATGATTTTTGTCCGTTGATCTAACTTTTTCTGGATAACAACTCTTTGAGTATTGAATAAAGATTTTTCTTTATCTACATTTTTTTCAATATTTTTTTCAATGAAAGTTTCATCTATTGAGTTTCGACCAGACAAACTACCGGAAAATAATTTAGGAGACTCTTTCGACGTTGTTTCTAGAGGAGCAGATTTCTTCCCTGTATCCTCTTTCGCCTTAAGTTGATTCATCAACTCTTTTAAATAACGTTTGGTTGTATTTCCCATACGCTTATTTACTGGTTTCATAGAGTCTGCCATTTCTCAAAGAGTCTTCTCTTTTAAAATAAGCCACATTAGGAAAATTGGTATGCTCTAAAAGTGGAGAATTTTTGTTCAAAAATTTTTCTTTTAGGAGCCTTAAGCCCACCTAAAGTAGAGTTTACCCTCATAATGAAAAAAGTCAATCTTTTTCCGAGTTTTCCCAAGGTTTTCTAAGAGAGATCATCCAGTTAAATAAAGAGATGACCTCTCTTAAAAAATTTATGATTTTTTGTTTAAAACGTCGCTGATATTTTGTGTAATATCATATTTTTTATCCCAATAGAGAACATCGCGAGTCTTTATTTCCATATGCAAAGCTTCATTGCTATTGGTATCAAAAAAATCAGCATCTGCAACTTTTAAAATCATGAAGAAATTATTTTTCTTGGCATAGTCTTCAATGACTCCGTTGACTTTCTGGTAAATTTTTTCCATACCTGACTTTAGTTTCACTAAGGCAAAATACTTCGCACGATCTTTATCATGCTTAATTCGAAAAAGTTTTTCAGTTAGCTCTTTTTCTTTTCTCTTCCGAATAGAACTTCCTACTCGATAAAGTTGAATTTCTTCGCGTAACTGAGAAGCTTCTTCTTCTAACTTACGTATTTGAGCAGTTTCTGCTTTGGCTTCTTGCTGGATTTGTCTCTCCATAGCACGAGCTTCCTGGTAATCTTTGAAAATTGTTTTTAAATTAACAAAACCAACCTTCATCTCTCCAGGATTTTCTGCGGAAACTTCACGAGGCGAAAATATATAGATATTCAACACCGTTAAAATAGCTAGAGTACAAACAAAGTAGATTCGCGATTGCATAAAAAAAGTTCTCCTTCTTTATATTTTTATTTAAAGATATTTCTACCATCTATCTTCAGGAAAAGTGTTGTTTGTTTAAAACGGAGTAGCCTAAGGGGGACTGGAAAGTCTATGAACGCAGGTTTGATTGCGGGCATGCCACTGTTTTTTATTGACAAAATCTTTATTTTTCATTGTAATATAAAAGAAAATGAATGTCAAAACAAGATTCTCCTTATAATATAAGGATGACTCTTTTATTTTATATAGCAAAATTTACGGCAAAATTTTCTCAAATAAGTGAGGTTCTCTATTATGAAAAAGTCTTTTTCCAGAGCTGCTTTAGTAGGAATACTCGCTATTTTATCTTTTTGTTTCGGTTGTGCAGAAAAAGGTAAAGCCCCAGACCTCCTTCCCTCACAAGTCGATAACAATAAAAATCTCTTTCCTGAAAAATATCAGCCTTATCTCTTATTAATGGACGATACCCAAAGACATTATTTTTTTAAGCTCTCAACGGATAAAAAACGAGAAAAATTCCTCCTTAAAACAGGACTTAAGCAAAAAAAGTTCTTGCACGATAATCTCGCACGGGGAATGGAGCCAACAACAGTCTTACAATTTTTGGATTCTCCTCAAATTAGAGAAAAAGAAAAAAGCATTGATGGACAAAAAGAACGCTGGATTTACCAGGAATTTGCAGGCGATCAAAGTATCATTTACACCCTTAGCTTTCGAAACAGCAGGCTAAGTCAGTGGGAACTCTGGCTCGATAATTAGAAGAAATAAAAAAGAATCCAGAATCCAGAATTCTAAAGGATTACAAACTATGAGTGATAGTCAATCGGACACTCTCCATGAAAGCGGCATTCACAACAACGACTATATTGATTACATGGAGAATCTAGTTGAAAGTATTGCCCAAAACATTGTTGTTATTGACGATCAAGGGCGTATCGTCATATGGAATTCCCACATGGAGATGCAGTTCTGCCCAAAAGAAAAGGCTATAGGTAAATCATTAAAAGAGATTTTTCCTACTTTTTGGGAAGAATTTAAAGGAAAAGTTTGGGGGCACATCCTTCGAGAAAATATTATCCAAAAAGGGGAGAGTAGCGAACTTTTACGCTATCCCTTAAACACAACATTAAAAAAAATTCGCTACTTTGACCTAAAAGCATCACCTCTTCGTAATCGCAGCCAAAAAAAAATTCTAGGCTGCATTATTGTAATGGAAGATGTAACTCATCGAATTTATCTGGAGACTCAACTGCTACGCCATGCCCGTACCACTTCACTAGCTAACCTAGGAGCGAGCATTGCCCATGAAGTCAGAAATCCCCTCAACTCTATTTCATTGAACATCCAGCTAATCCGAGAGGGGTTAAAAATCCCAGAAAGCTCTTCTCGAGAAGAAATGTTAGAAATTGCCGAATACGTTCTGGAAGAGATCCAACGTTTAAATCAAATCATCCATCATTTTCTTAAGTTTTCTCGCCCTCCCGAACCCTATATGAAACGGCAAGATCTCAATGAGACCATTCGTCATGTTGTTCAAGTCATTCGGGAGGAAGCTCGTCAGAGTCGCGTTGAGATCAATCTCCATCTAGATGATCTTCCTAAATTAAACCTAGACAGGAATCAGTTTTCTCAAGCGCTCTACAACATCGCAATTAATGCCATCCAAGCAATGCGCGAACAAGGAGGAGGAATCCTTGAGTTCACAACAATGAACATCAAAGACTACATTTTATTGGAAATACGAGATAATGGTCCAGGCTTCCAAGTCGATGATCCTTCAGAACTCTTCGATTTATTTTTTAGCACCAAAGAAGAAGGTACTGGTTTAGGTTTAGCTATTGCAAACCAGATTATAGAGAGACACGAAGGACGTATTGTCGCCGAAAACAACTTGGATTTAGGGGCCTGTTTTAGTATTTATTTACCTTTAGAACCTACAGCAAAATAGAATCTAAATGTAATGTATATTTGGAAAAAATAAGAAAGAAAAATCCAGAAATGAACAACATTCTAATTATAGAAGACGAAAAAGGAGCCCGCTTAGCTTTAGCAAAGGCCTTAGAAAAAGCCGGACATAAAATTTTTCAAACAGAAAGCGGAGAAAAAGGAATAGAAATTATTCATAATGAAAATATTGATATCGTTCTTTGTGATATAAAACTACCTGGACAAGATGGACTAGAGGTACTAAAACAAATCCATGAACATCATTCTTCTATAGAAGTTATCATGATGACAGCTTTTGGTACAGTAGAGAAAGCTGTTCGAGCAATTAAGTTAGGGGCCTTAGATTTTCTAGAAAAACCTCTGGAGATAGACGTAGTTCGTAAATTGATTGACTCTCTAGTAAAAACTAGACCAAAAAGAGCCCATCAACAAGATTTACTGAGTAAAGCCAAGGAAAACAAGTACTTTGAAGGTATGATTGGAACTGGGCCGGCAATGCAAGAAGTCTTTGAAACTATTGTTCGAGTAGCCTCTTCGAGGGCAACTGTTCTAATCCGAGGAGAAACTGGAACAGGAAAGGAACTTGTTGCGAAGGCTATTCATAAACTCAGTAATAGAGAAGGAGCTTTTATGGCAGTAAACCTTACTGCCCTTAATGAAAATCTATATGAAAGCGAGCTTTTTGGCCATGTAAAAGGAGCTTTTACTAATGCTCATGCCCCCCGCAAGGGCCGCATTTTAGAAGCAGACAAAGGTACTTTTTTCATGGACGAACTGGGAGAAATCCCCAAAAGCTTACAAGTAAAGCTACTCCGAGTAATCGAGCAAAAAATCGTCGAAAGAGTAGGGGAAAATATCCCCCAACGAGTTGACTTAAGATTTGTCGCAGCAACTCATGTAGACTTAGAACAAGCTGTAAAAGAAGGTGAATTTAGAGAGGATCTCTACTACCGTCTCAAAGTTATTGAAATACATCTCCCTCCCCTGCGAGAGCATAAAGAAGATATTCCTGAACTAGTCAATCTGTTTATAGAACGCTACAGTAAAGAAAATGCACGCCAAATTAAGGGAGTCTCTCAAGAAGCCTTAGACTTACTATACAACCACGACTGGCCTGGAAACGTCCGAGAGTTAGAGCGTAGTGTCGAAGGAGCTGTGGTTATTGCTCAAGACGGCGAAATCCTCCAACCCGAGCACTTTGACAAAAAAATCCAAGAAGCCGAAGAAAAAGGCAACACCATCACTATTCAAGCTGGTACCCCCATGAAAGAAATCGAAAAAAAAGTTATTATAAAAACTCTCGCTCAAACCAACGGAAACAAAACGAAAACCGCTGAGTTGCTTGGAATCGGCACTCGAACTCTCTATCGTAAGATCGAAGAGTATGGGCTCTGAAAATCTTCCCCAAAAAGAATACATTCCTATAAGAATCATATGGTACCAAACTTGGTGGGTTAGATTTATTGCTATTTGCTATGTAGTATTTTTACTGGCTCTAGTTCTAACCCACCACATCCAAATGTTTCCTCTATCTATGTTTGGAGAGTTGAGTCTCTCGTTAGGACAAAGTCCCTTATACCTTTTAGCAATTGGCTTGGGAGGTATAGTCTGTCTATCTATGTTGATTCGCACTCGCTACTTGATTATCGATCGCTCAAAAGCTCTAATCTACTATCAAAGATCCATCCTGGGATACAGTGTTTACTATTTTGTGGAAGTCCTTTCCGTCCAATTAGAACTCGACATGTCCAAGGCCTTAGATCGATTAAAAATAGAAAAACTCTACCGTGTCTATTTAAAGCTACCAAAAGAGCAACTCCTCCTCGTCCGAGAAGCTTGGGGAGAAGAGATAGCCTTTAGTCTGGCAGAGAAACTTAAAAAAACTTTTGCCGTAGAAATAGAAAATCTACAACGAGTGGGAAGAAAAAGAGGACAAGATATCCATCTAGGCCGCTACACTTTAGAAAAAGAACTCTCTCATGGGGGAATGGGAAAGGTTTTTCTCGGCAAAGAAAAAGCAAGCGGGCACTCTGTCGCCATTAAAGTTCTTCCTAGCAGTTTAGCTGCGAACCAAGACTATGTGGAAAATTTTTTCCGAGAGGCGGAAATTCTCAAAAGACTATCTCATCCCAGCATTGTCGGGATTAAAGACGTCGGACAAGACGGCGATGTCTATTTTTACGCCATGGAATTTATCGAAGGAAAAGCTCTCGATGATTTAGTAAAAGACAAAGTTCTTAGCATAGAGCAAAGTGCCCGTTTTGTTCTTCAAGTGGCCTTAGCCCTTGATTACATCCACGGTCATAACATCATTCACCGAGATATAAAACCAAGTAACATCATGAGCCGCAAGGAAGGGGGAGTTGCCGTCATTGATTTTGGGATTGCCTATGATTTTTCTTTTCTCTTAGAAGATAGCCGTTTATATGGCTATTACATTGAGGTTTCTCACTATAAAGGGACTCTCCCCTACATGTCTCCAGAGCAACTCTCTTCTCAATCAGAAATCGATCACAGAACAGATATCTACTCTCTAGGAGTTACGTTCTACGAACTTCTTGTCGGGAAAAGACCCTTTCGAGGAGGAAGCCAATCTCTCATGCGCTCCATCTTAGGATGGTATCCCCCAGAACCAAGTAAAATAAACCCGCAAGTTCCTCCCCAGCTCGATGCTATTATCATGCGAGCAATGGAAAAAGATAAATCCTCTCGGTACCAAAGCGGAGCGAGTATGGCCAATGACATCCACAGGTGGCTCCACAATCTTCCCGTCCAAAGTTCTCGTCCAAATAAAATTAAACGAATGTGGCGGCGTTTCCGGGGATTTTTTTGGTGGCTTTGCTAGGGATTTTCTAGTGATTTAATACTGAGACAGTATTAAAGATGCGTTCGCGGACAACCACAAGGGCCCTGCGGGCGGCCTTTGTAGTTGTCCCTACGAGCCATAATCCGTGCCATTATTAGAAGATTATTTTGCATCTTTGGATCATCTAAAAAATTTGCCAAACGGTATAAATGTAGGGACAACTACGAGGGCCGCCTGCAAGGCCCTCGTGGTTGTCCGCAACGTCTTCTAAAAAATCAGATAACAAATACAATATAACAAACAATACAAAAGGAGAAAAACAGTATGAAATGGTTAATTTTTGTCGTAGCCGCGTTTATTTGTTGGGGTTCGTATGGCCCTTCTTTGCACACAGGACAAAAAGCTCTAGGGAAGCCACCGGCATCTGCCCTTCAAGTATTTTTATGCGTCGGGATTGCTTATTTTTTGATCGCAGTTCTTCTGCCAGCCTTGGTTATGTGGGGAAAGGGAATTCCCTTTAATTTCAACAAAACGGGGGTTTCTTGGGGGTTAATTGCAGGAACATTTGGAGCGCTAGGAGCATTTTTTGTTATCCTCGCCTTTATGAACGGGGGAACTCCTCGCTATGTTATGCCTTTAGTTTTTGCAGGGGCTCCGCTTGTTAATGTTTTGATTACTCTTGTCACAGAACCAAAGCCCGCTCATCCTATGCTCTATATTGGCTTTATCGTTATGGCAATGGGAGCCGGAATGGTTTTATATTTCAAACCTCACTAATTTATTGGTGTGCCTTCAGCACATGGGCTGGGGGCGGCGTTATTTTCCTGGGGTTTCAACCCCAGGAAGTAGGGGCATTGACAGACGCTATGTTCCAGGGATTCCCCCTACAGCAAAGCATCTCGGGTCAGCTCTTTGCGAGCATTGTGATCCAAAACTCTAGCGATAATTTCCTTTCCCGGTAAATCAGAGGCTAAAATTCTCTTGGTGTAGTCAAGGACTAAGCGATCTTTTTCAAGATAGACGTTAATCACTTCTTGAAGATCCATGCTCGGAAAGTGATCTCGCCACCCTAGTCCTTCTCGATAAACAATGTAGCCGGCAATTTGAGTGGCTAAAATAGCTAAGCGGTGCACAATAGGAATATCTTCCAGGATGCGCTGGCCATATTTGGAGACGAGAATAGGAGGGCAGTGAGATTTTATCAAGCCCTCGTACAGGTCTTTTTTGGGACTGTTGGGCTCAAAATCTTTTGCGCTAATACATTCTCGGATAGCATCGGTTAAAAAGGTAATCTCTTGACTAATTTCAGAAGAGAGGAGAGTTAGGGGCATTTTGCTATTGCGTAGATAGTACTCTCGAAAAAGTAGCTTAGACTCTAAAGCTGCTTTTTTCTTTAAGATTTCGATCACTTCCATGGCATATTGCTGTTTAATTTCCAGAAACTCTTCTTCGGAAAGGATTAGGCTGGCAATAATTTCATAAGAAGAGCAAATCACTCCTCCTTTATTGGCAGAACTGTCTTTAATAATGATGACCCCATGTTCTTCCAGTTTAAGCCGAGCCTCATTAGTTAAAAATAGATTAGCTCCCTCAACAATAGCCCGGAAAACTGGTTTTCCATCTTTATCTAAAGACTGATCATAGTTGCCAATATTAATCGTATTAGGGCGACCTCCTGCCGGAATGAAAAGATCACTTTTTACCCGATTACTTACCTGAAGCTCATCGCGAATGATGCGCCCTTCATCGTTGCTAGCATCTACAACAAAGTTCTGCGAACCAAGGCTGAGTAAACTAGGATTAAATTCCACGATGGACTTTCCTTCCTTAACTAAGCGCAAAAGTTCATCTCCGTTCAATCCTCCGGCATCGTAAGCCGCTCCCCAACCATCCGAAATAGCAACAATTCGGACATGAGGATAGCTACCAAGGAGAATCTTTATCTCATTTCCAGCAACATCGCCATCTGGCCCTCCGACCATGCGGACTGTAAAAATATCTTGGTGGGGATTAATTTTAAGTTGATGTAGGCAGCTTTCAACATAAACGTTAACTCCTTGAGAGGTTACGCCGTACTCTTTGTGATTAATTCCCACTCCCGGCTTACTCGACATAAAGGCATTAGGGTATTCATATTTTTTATCCTTTGCCCTCTGAACAATCCATTCAATGAAGGCATCGGTAATGTTCTCATCTGGACCCAAGTAAATAATTTCTTTTTTTCCGTAGTAGTCAACAATGTTCACATTGAGTTTTTTTACGCCATCCATAACAATAACGTCCAGCAGAGAATCAATGACACACTCCACACATTCTCTGGGATTAGTATCTGGTAGTAAGAGGGCGATGGCTTTAGAACCCCCTTCAGGGATATCTTTATTTTTAAGTTGTTGGGCTTTGCTTAAGCCAAAAACTTCATCAAAGATCCTCGCAGATTCTAAATCATAGTGCTCCTTGTCCCGAGAACGAACCAAACGAAAGCCTCCTCGCGACATTTCTTTAAAGCGCACATGGAAACCCTTGTAGCCGCGTCCACAGAAAAAGAAAAATCCATAAGGAAGAGGATCGTAAAATTTTGTGGAGAGAACTTTGGGGTCCATACGAAAGGCCAAGCCAATGTTATCTTCAATGAAGTAGTTTGTTTTCAAAATGTTATCAATAAATTGAATAGCCGTCATAAAAATTTCTTTTTCGACAAATTTATTGATTTTCAAAATGGCTTGTTCTAATTCTTTTTTCACCTCTTTCTGAATTTCGCGCCTTCTCTCTTTGAGCATATGGTCGATAAAATGCATAGTCGCGCTATAAATATCTTCACTCGAAAATTGCTCTGCTTTTTGAATGGCTTCCGAAAGGTGACCGGTCAAGGAAGAGGAGAGATTGCTTTTGATTTCATCTGCTTTTTCTCCCCCGAGTTTATTTGCTTTCAAGTGTTTTTCTACATGATCAACATTAGGATGACAGCGGACATAGAAGTAGGTGACAATCAAGTTAGCAATATGCGGATACCGAGTAAAAGCTTTCTTGACAACTTCATAAGTGTATCTTTCAACTTGAACCTTCGATAAAAATTGGTGCACAAAAACAGCCGCTGCCCTTAAAAAATTAGCTTTACGGACACTGAGGCTTTGTTCGCCCACTCCAATTAATTCAGATAGTTCATCTTCAACCACCCACTTAACTGTTTTAATAGCGGAGGTAATGCGCTTCCAAAGAAGACTATTTTCTTCTAATCGATTCCCGTCTTTATCGGCCACATAAATGGTAATAAGAATACGTTCGTGTCCTCGCTGTCCATCAATTAAATTAGCATAGAGGCGATTGATTTTGAGACCGTGAGTGATCAAAATTTTTGTTATTTTGAGAAGATATTCCGTTTTGGGAGGATCGTTCGTACAAATAGAGAAGCGAGAAAATCTTTCATCTCTTTCGTTGTCCAAGTCAAAGATTGTTTCGTAGTCATTTATTTGCAAATAAAAGGTGATATGCCGGCAAATCATCGGAACTTCATAACGAGCCATGTACTCTCTATTCATCCCGCTAATAAAGTCTTCTGCTTTTTTTAAGTCTATTTCGGAAAGATCTCCTAAGCCTGTTTTAATTTGCTGCATTTTCTTTTGGACATTCTTATTTTCCAAATCTAAGCCAGGCATCTCGGTAAAAAAAGAACTAACTATAAGGTCACCGTCTAAAGCCGAGTGCACGGTAGCAGCTCGGATATTCGTTTCTGCCAGACTCTGTAAAGATTCCACAATTTGATGGTCTCGGTCAGCAACACTAATATAAGTAACTTCTTTTTTATCCGCGCTATGCAAAGTGGCCGAAGGGGTATTCGTTTGCCGTAAAGAAATAACTGTGTGCAAATGATTAATTTGCTCTTCTTTCGCTGTAATAGTATAGTAGAAAGAAGGTAATGTTTGAAAAAACCAAGGAGTAATTTCATCTACCGCTTCGATCAGGTTTTTTTTCACCCTATTGGAAATTTCCATTAAATCGTCGATAGTGGGCTCTTTAGTTGTAATGGTTTGCTTCTTCATCAATTATTGCTCCACGCAAAAAAGAGTTTTAGATTTTTTATTATTTATTTGAGGACTTTTCCCAGATGAATATTATACCAACAAAAAATATCTATCCATCAAGCAAAACTTATTTTTTTAAGTGTTCTAGGTCTCAAAATTTAGTCCCACTATTTCTAAAAGCTTTAAGGCATTGACAGTTGTAGCAATTCCTGGACGAATTTTATAATCAAAGCTCATATGCCCACCTTCCTCTGTCAAAACAATATTTTCTCGGAAGTGAATCGAGTTATTGACCGAAGCGAGCTCCTCCACTTGAGCAAGTTCTAAGTCGTGAGTAGAAATAGCTCCGAGAGCTGGTTGGCGAACTAAGAAATGGACAACCTTGCGTACAGCAACTTGGCGCTCGGCGGTATTGGTTCCTTGGAGAATTTCATCAAGAAGGTAGAGTAGTTTTATCGGCTGCTCGGGAGAAAGCTCCCTTGCTTTATCGATAACCCCTTTTAGCCTTTTGAGTTCCGCCATAAAATAAGACACTCCCTCCTCTAAGGAATCTTCCACTCGCATTACCGTCGCTAGTTGAAGAGGAGGAAGAGATAAACTCTTGGCGCAAACAGGAGCTCCTGCCTGAGCCAAAATAACCGCAGAACCCAAAGAGCGCAAAAGAGTGCTTTTACCAGACATATTTGAACCTGTAATCAAAAGAAAACTTCCCGGAGGCCCTAAAGTAAGATCATTAGCCACCCTTTTTTCGTCTGAAAGCAAAGGGTGTCCTAAAGCTCTCGCTTCAATAGTTTTCTGCTTCTCTTCAATTGTAGGAAAAGTCCAGTCGCGGTGAGCATGAGAAAGTGCGGCCAAAGCACACAACGCTTCCCATTTCCCCAAAGCTTCAAACCAAAGTTCTGCCTTTCCTGCGATACTCGCTTGCCATTTTTCTAAACTATAAAGAACATGAAAATCCCACATGGTAAGAGACTGAACAGGATAGTAAAGCATTTGAGAATAGCGTAGATCAGCCAGTTGCGTCATAACTTCTAACTTGCGCAAATGTTGATAGGTAGGTTGATCACAAGCTGAAGACTGTTCCTGGATCTTTTGTAAATAGGAACTTGTCCATTCCTCTTTGGCGAGTATTTCAAACATATCGTGATATTGTCGAACTTCTTTAGTTTGTAAAGAAACTTTACCAAAAATACGATGAATAGTAGATCCCACAGCAATAGAAATAACAAAGTTAATAAAGAAAAATAAGCCCCACAAGTGACCAGACACTACTCCTGTAAGCTTTAGGACAACAAATAAACAAGTTAAAGAAGCTAAGACCCTAGCCAACCAAAGAAGACCTAATTTTCCTAAAAGCCACGGTTTTTCAGAAGTCCACTTTACAAAAGGAGAAACATTCGTTTTACTTTTGGCAATGGCGCGAGATTTTTGCTCTATAATCTGCCTCATTTCCAACTTACTCGACAGCTCGACAACTGCCTCTTGCCTTTGCTTAACTTCTCCCCAAGGAGCAGGCTGAGATAACCACTGTGCTAAACATTTACGCCCAGAATCGGTGTGACAAGTTCCCAGTAATTGGAAAAGAGAAGCTTTCCCAAAAACGTCCAAATCTTTCCCGTAGCCAGGAGCTGATAACTCTGCTGGCAACTCTGCCGGAGCTAATTTTCCCCAATCCCGACGCCAACGCGCCAATGTGTCTCGATTAATATCAGCCAGAACCTCGCATTCATCTTTTTGCTTACTTACTTCTTGGTGACGATTGACCAAAGCAATAAAAACAAAAGATAAAAAAAATCCTGCTAGTATCCAAGACCAGTCAGGTGATCTCCAATATTGAAAACCACAGAGAAAACAAAAAAATAAGCCCAAAAACACGAGCAAGCGCAAGAGAGAAAGAGAATGTGATTTTTTTTTCCAGAACTCACATTTTTCTCGAAAAAATTCCTCTCTTTCCTGATATATCTGCGTAGGTTTCGTTGACTCCATAAAACAATGAGATCCTTTCTAAAAGGTAAAGTACCCTCACTTTGGCCAGTCAAATGAGAGGATTTTTCTTTTTTTTTAATCGGGCTGTCGCAATGTAAAGATATTTTAATTTCTTTTCCAAATAAAAAAGGCCAAGAATCTATGATATACCACAGATTCTTGGCCTTGCAAAGTATTTTCTTTCCTCGAAACTTAGAAAGGAGGCTCATCCATATCAGGTTGATCCCATTCATTCCCAGGACCAGAAGGAGGACCAGAAGGAGGACCAGAAGGAGACACTCCTCCGCCTGGAGGGCTCCAACCATGTTCTTGGTTTTGAACTGGAGAGTAGTTATTATTTCCTTGATTGGAAGGCTGTCCATCAGAAGGCCAATCTAAAAACTGGACATTATCGGCAACGACTCGTAATTTACTTCTTTTTTGTCCAGTTGTTTTGTCTTCCCAGCTATCAAACTTCAAACGTCCTCCCACATAGACTAGACGACCTCTGCCAAGGTTACGGCAAACAACATCCGCGAGCCCACCCCAACAATTGATATCAACAAAAGTTGTCTCTTCCTTTTGCATTTGGTCGGAGCCTTTGTATTTTCTTGATGTAGCTAGTCCAAATTCAGCCACATTTTGTCCTGTAGTGGTTGATTTCAAAACAGGGTCGCGAGTTAGCCGACCGATTAAACGCACTTCATTTAATTGTGCCATTCTTTATCCTTTCTTGATTTTCAGTGGAACTCATTTCACACTTACTATTTTTATACGGAAAATATTTTATATTGCTTGGAAAAAATGAGAAACCAATTTATTTGATCTATTATAAATCATCCAGAGACAATACAACACGAAAATCCATTCTAAAAACTATGGATTCTCATTTTTTTATTTTTTGGGAAGAGGAGGCATTCTCCCAGCTCTCAATCCACATCTCTTCCTTTGATTGGCATCCTAAAACAAATAGAAAGAGAAAAAGGATACTGGGTAAAAAAAAACGCATGTCCATTATGATTTCCTAAAAGGGCGTTCAAATATAAAAAGCCAGGAGAAAAAAATTTCCCCTGGCTTTTCTTCCAGTTTATATAAACTGTTCTGTCTACTCTACTATGAATCTGAAATCAACTGTTACTTCCAAAGAGAGAAGTGAACAATTGCTTTAACAGTTCCACCTTTGACACTAGCACCAGCGCCAGTAACTTGAATAGAATTTTCTCCACTTTTTAGTGTAGTGCTGATAGATTTTTTAGCACCACCTTTAAGAGGAGCATCGTAAATATTTTGGCCGTTAATATTTACATTGACATTAGCGAAATCACAAGTTACTTCAATGCCGTTGATTTTGATTTCCCAAGGAACAGAAATGTTGACACTTTTTGTAACATTTCCAGATCCATCGGTAACAAATTCAATTTCTTTACTCGCTCTGTCCATGGAAAGAACATCAATGTCGGCGTTGTTAGCTTTAACACAGTCAACTGTTCCCGCACCATATTCATTTGCACCTGTTTTACCAAAAGCAGTTGCCATCAAACGTGATTTAACATCACTTTGCTTAGCTCCTTTGTTTTTGCTTAAGTAAAGAGCGCAAAGACCAGCAACGTGAGGAGTCGCCATAGAAGTTCCAGAGATGGTGTTAGTTCCGCCATTTTTCCAAGCAGAAAGAACATTTACTCCAGGAGCTACGATTTCAGGTTTTTCATCGCCATAAACTGTTGGTCCACGGCTACTGAAGTAAGCCAAATTACCACTGCTATCAATCGCACCAACGGTGATTGCTTCTTTTACAACACCAGGAGTTCCTGTAGTGTAGCCCCAAGGTCCACTGTTACCAGCTGCGATGACCACAATAGTTCCAGACTGAATAGCATTTTTAACTGCAGTTTCGACAACATTTCCATTGGCACTAGCAGTCCCGCCTAAGCTCATGCTAATAACGTCTGCGTTTGCTGCTCCGTACTCAGTACCCTTCATAACGGCATCCCAAGTACCACTTCCACTGCTACTTAAAACTTTAACTCCAATCAACTTGGCATCAGGAGCTACTCCGTATTGAAAACTTCCGATAGTTCCAGCACAGTGGGTACCGTGTCCATTACCATCTTCAACTGTAGGCTCACCATTGACGAAAGAAGCACATTTGTCAGTTAAAACTTGTCCTGCACGGAAAGCACTGTGATCAGTGTCAATACCAGTATCAACGATAGCTACAGTGACGCCTTGTCCTGTAAGACCTTGTTGATTAGCAGTTTTTGATTTAATATAATCTAAGCCCCACACAGAACGAGTTTCTTCTGTGTTAGTAGAAGCCAAAGGATTGATCATTTGTTGTTCAACGTCTAAAGAAATAGACTGAACATCTGATTGAAGAGCGAATTCCCGAATAGCATCAGCATCGCCTTCTAAAGAAATCGCATTAGCTAACCAAAAACTATGAACTTTATCAATACGTCCATTAGATTCCAAACGAGTGCAAAGACTGTTTAAGAAATGTTGGTTAGTTTGGCATTCGTTTTTCAGAATGTCAAAAACTTGCTTCTTAACATCAGCACCTTCTCCGCGAACCATGTAGTTAGAGATTAGGTCTTCTGCTTCAAATTGTTTTTTCAGAGTAATAATTACACTGAGTTTACCTCTGCTATTTTCAAGTGCTTTTTCCAACTCTGGACCAATGACACCATTAGCAGCACTATAGCTCAAAAGAGCAAAAATAAGTGTAAAAAGAATAAATATCTTTTGCATAGTTTTGTTCCATTCCTACAAAAGAAAAATGATAAATGATAAATTTGTAAGTTTATTTCTTACAAGAAATAGTTAATCCTGATCTTCTACTTTCTCTTTCAGCCATCATTTTGGTTAAGAAAGAAAATAGATTATCAGGAGAGAAGCAGCTGTTCTTTTTAGAAGAAAGCTGCTTCTCCACTAGAAGAATCTGTTACTTAGTAACAGCTACACAATCAACAGTACCAGCACCAAATTGGTTAGCGCCTTTTTTGCCGAAAGTAGTCGCCATCAAGCGAGACTTAATAGTACCTTGCTTAGCACCTTTGTTCTTTTCAATGAAAAGAGCACAAACACCAGCAACGTGAGGAGTCGCCATAGAAGTTCCAGAGATAGTATTAGTTCCGCCATTTTTCCATGCAGAAAGAACGCTTACTCCAGGAGCAACTACGTCAGGCTTTTCGTCGCCGTAAACTGTTGGTCCACGGCTACTGAAACGAGCAAGATTACTTCCACTGTCGATAGCTCCAACAGTGATAGCTTCTTCAACAACACCAGGAGTTCCGATAGTTCTAGGACGAGGACCACTGTTACCAGCAGCAATAACTACGATAGAACCAGACTTGATAGCGTTTTTAACTGCAGTTTCAACAACGTTTCCGTTAGCGCTAGCGCGTCCACCAAGACTCAAGCTCATAACGTCAGCAACCTTAGCTGCGTGCTCGACACCTTTCATGACAGCTGTCCAGCTACCACTTCCAGTACGGCTAAGAACTTTAACTCCAACAAGTGTAACACCAGGAGCAACACCGTATTTGAAACTTCCGATAGTTCCAGCGCAGTGAGTACCATGACCGTTACCATCTTCAACAGTAGGCTCACCATTGACGAAAGTAGCACATTTGCTTTTATCAACTTGTCCAGCTTTGAAAGCAGAGTGATCAGTATCGATACCAGTATCAACAACTGCAACGATAACACCTTTTCCAGTGATACCATTTTGGTTAGCAGTCTTTGATTTGATATGAGTCAAACCCCAAAGAGAACGAGATTCTTCAGAAACAGTTGCTTCTAAAGGCTCAATCATTTGTTGTTCTAGGTCTAAAACGATAGAAGCAACGTCTGATTGAAGAGCAAGTTCACGAACAGCATCTGCATCGCACTGCATAGAAATAGCGTTAGCTAGCCAGAAACTAGTTACATTAGTAACGTTTCCTTTTTCTTCCATGCTACTGCAAAGATCTTTTAAGAAGTGTTGGCTAGTGCCACATCTTTCTTTCAAAAGACCGAAGACTTGTTCTTTTACATCCGCGTTGTTTCCACGAACCATATGAGTAGAAATAATATCATTAGCATCAACGTTTTCGTTAAGAGTAATGATAACGTTCATTTTGCCTCTAGTGTTGTCAAGAGCTTTTTCCAACTCAGGACCAATAACACCGTTAGCGAAGCTGAAACTAAGAAGAGCAAATATAATGGTAAATACCAAGAATGTTTTTTGCATGCTTAAATAACCTTCTGTTTAATTGTAAGGACCTAAAGAAACACAATTGTGTGAGGATAATCCTCAAGTTTTTTTACACGAGTAAAAATCTGAATAATTTTTTCAGATTAAGATTAAAACCATGTTAGTTCTAACTAACTTTAGATAAACTAACTTTATCTAAACTAACTTTATCTAAACTAATCCTATGCAAAAAAGTGGCCAATTCCTTTCTCACTCTACACTCTTACTCTAAAAAAAAAAGAAAGACTCCATTTTTCAGGGAAAAGAAAAGCTTTTTTTGTAAAAAAAAAAGAAAAACAAAAAAGGTATTCTTTCTTGTTTTTCTTTTTTTTTTACAAAATGTAACAGCTGAAAAATTACAAAGTTACAAATTTACTCCCAAAAAGACACTAAATGTAGCTTCCCATGACGCTGCAAAATTTTCTTACCAAGAAGCTGTCACTAATAGTCTAATCGCTAAGCAACTTACAATTAAGAAAAGAAACCTCTTAATCCATTGATCTCCCCTCTTCATTGCGGTATGACTTCCTAGCCACGCCCCCACAGCATTACCAACCGCCAGTAAAAGACCATAACTCCAGTTGACTTTCTCTAAATAGACATAGAGTGCTGCAAAGGTATAAATACAGACTATGGTAACTTTAAAGCTATTGATTTGGACTAAGTCCATGCCGTGTATTAAACGCAGACTAATGATAATGACAAAACCCACTCCGACCTGAATAAATCCCCCATAAACCCCCACTCCAAAAAAAACACATACCCCCAAAACTCTACGGGGCAAAGTGTCCCCTTTTACATTATTTGCCTGTAGCTTTTTAGCCGGGTCCCAAATTAAAACAAAGAGAACTAAAAACATGACCAAGGAGAGAATTTTCTGAAAAAGATTGTCCGGCACTTGAATTCCCATTTTTGCGCCCAAAATAGCTCCGAGAAGTGCGCTCCCAGCTAGAAAAAAAACATAGCCAAATTTTAGAACCCCTCCTCTTTTAAAGGTTATTATGGAAACAATATTTTGCACTAGAATAGCAACTCGATTAGTCGCATTAGCTGCCAGGGGGGGAAGTCCGAGGAAAATAAGAAGTGGTAGTGTGAGAAGAGAGCCTCCTCCTGCGAGAATATTAACAAAGCCAGCAATTCCTCCCGCAAGAAGAATAATTAAAACTGTTCCGAGGGTTGATAGCATGATAATTAAACTTAAAAGGGGATGATTGAACTAATAAAACGATATTGCGAACCGAGAGTAAGAACAAGCTTATCACCAACTTTTAGAGGAGCAACGCCAGAAGGTGTACCTGTTAAGACAACGTCTCCCGGGTTAAGAGTAAATTTCTGGCTAATAAAGGCGAGTAAATCTAAAATCCCTGTCATCATGAGCTGAGAGTTGCCCCTTTGGCGGGTTTCTTTATTCACTTCCAAAGCAAAGGATATTTTATCAGGATGGGGAAAAGAGTCTTTCGGAATAAAATAGGAAAGAGGGCAAGAACCATCAAAAGCTTTTGCTAGCTCCCAAGGGTGCCCTTTCGCTTTCAAGTTGTTTTGAACTTCCCTTAAAGTCAAATCTAAAGCCAAGCCATAACCTCCGATTCCCATTTCCACTTCTTCTCGGGATTTTCGAGAGAGTTTTTTTGAGATCAAAATAGCAATCTCAACTTCATGATGACAAGGAGTGTCTGTGGGAATCCGGATCGGTTCTTCTAAAGGAACTATTGCCGAAGAGGGTTTCATAAATAAAAGAGGTGTGTGTTCTACCTGGTTACCTAGCTCTTGAATATGAGCTAGGTAATTACGCCCCACACAAACGACTTTTCCAATGGGAAGATCCAGGTTTTTTCCTAGGAGAGAGTGGACGTAATTTTTCATAAATGTTCCTTCAAAAAAAACCTAATTTTTCTATTAGTTTTAGTTTCGGGATTAACTTACTTCAAGGCAATGTCTTTTTCGCTTAGCCGATTGGAAAGAGATATAAACTCTGTTAAATTAAGAGTTTCTCCTCGGCAGGAAGCATCTAAATTTCCCAAAACATAAGGTAAATCTTCGCGTTTCAAATCAAAATAAGGGTTTGTTCGCAAAGCTTTTTGTAAGGTTTTCCTTCGCATCCCAAAAATAGCCTGAACAAGAGCGTGAAAAACATCTAAATTAAGAATCTTTGTTCGATATTCATTGTGGGAAACAATCTTAACAATGGAAGAAACCACTTTAGGTCGAGGGTAAAAAGCTTTGGGAGGAATATTGGCAATAACAGATACTTTTCCCCAAACTTGAGCCATAATAGAAAGCGGTCCATAAGCGGAAGTGCCTTCTTTTGCTTTTAAGCGATCAGCAACTTCTTTTTGTACTGTAACCACTATTCTCTCTGGTGGAGTAGGAAGCTTTAAAAAATTTATAATCAGAGGTGCTGAGACATTGTAAGGAAGATTGGCCAATACTTTGTATGTATAGTCTTTTTCTTTCTCTAAAAGAGCTAGTAACTCAGGGTTAATTTGAGTTTTTCGAGCGAGAATATCCATTTCAACAATTTTAACATTAGAAAAAGCAGAAAAGCGGTCTTCTAAAATACGTACAAAATCAGGGTCTATCTCTGCGGCAATTACAAGGCGAGGATGAGGAGTCAAAAACTGAGTTAAATGCCCTAGTCCAGGCCCAATTTCAACGACAACATCATCCGAGCTTAATTCCCCTGCCTTAACAAGTTGTACATGAAAAGAGTTTTCTATTAAAAAATTTTGCCCCCACTTTTTTTGGGGTGCCAAATTAAAATGAGCAAGGTATTTTTCGAGTTTTTTTTCCGAAGTAGGAAACATAAATTTAGTTTTTTCTTAGTAATATAGGACGTGTTCTCATTCAACTTATTTTTTGTATTTTTTAGCAATTGTAAGAAACTACCTTGAACTTAGCAATACTGAGTTCAAGGTAAGGCTGAATAAGAACACGCCTAGGCATTCAAAATATATTGGCAAATATCCTCTACTCGGATTCCTTCATCTACGGCTTTTGAAGTTAAGGATAGACGATGGCGCATTAGAGGGAGGAAAAGAGCTTCTAAATCTTCTCTGGTAACTTCCGTACGCAAATACAAAGCGGCCCTTGCTTTTAAGGCCTGGATAAAAAGAATAGAAGTGCGCCGACTTGCTCCCCAAGCAACATATTGATTAATGTAGGAGTTTTCTCTACCTGGACGACTTAAGTAGATCAAAGAAACTGCCTTTTCTAAAATCTCCGGTGAGATAATCACTTCATCAACAATTTTTTGAAAAGAAACCAAGAAGGATTGTATGTTTAATAAAGAGCCTGTTTCTTTAGTAGGAGGAGAAAAGAATCTCTCAATAACTTCTAACTCTTCTTCTAAAGAAAGAGACTCGACTAAAATTTCAAATAAGAAAAAATCTTTGTAGCTATGAGAGCAACTGCTGTCTACAACTTCACTACAATGAGAAGCCAAAACCATAAAAGGATCGGGAGAATATGTTCGCTTCCGACGCCAAGAAAATGCTTTCTGTAATAAGGAAAGAAGGTAGACTTGTCTTTCTCGAGGAGCTTCTTGAAGATGATCAATCAGAAGGAGAGGAGTTGATACAGGAAACTCCATTCCTTCTAAAGATTTGAGTAACTCATCTCCCTTATCCATCAAAGAAAATCTTTTCATAGGCAAACTAAGCAAGGCAGAAAGAGTCCTGGCAATCGTATACTTTCCCGAACCAGTCTGCCCCCGCAGAAGACAGTGATTAGAAGAGAGCAAAGAAATAAAGAGAAGTTCTGCATTTTTTTGATTTGCGACCACTTGCTTAGAAAATTCTTTCAGAAAAGATTCAAAGGTAGAAACCAAAAACTCTTTAGCATTTTCTTTCTGACTTTCTTCCCCACTACTTTCATTATGGTTCTCTTTTGCCAGGAAGCTCTCACAGTTCTCTTTCAAAACCGGCACTACTTCACTGAGAGATTCAGGGATAGCTTCTTTTGCCAGGGAATCGTCACCTTGTAAAACGACACTAATAGGAGTTTTCTTATCATCTCCCATATCGTCTTCTTCATATTTTTTCCGCTGAATATTCGTTTGCTCTTTTTCATCCCCTTCTTGAACCATTGATCCTAAGAGATCAAAAGCAGCTTTAGCATCTATATTTTTTTCTCCCGAGGTAATTTTTGGATCACATTCTGCTTCTTGGGAGATCTCCTCAGGAGATTCAGTTTGAGAAATCTCCACAGAAGCTTCGATCTCAAATGAATCTTGTTCCTTTTTCTCAGCACTCTCGTTATCTTCATTTTTAAACGATGGTGGAGTCGTCTTTCCTTCGGTGACAAAAATCATCTCTGCGTTACCAACAGTAACCTTATCTCCATCTTGTAATTCTACTTTTTTGATAAGCTCACCATTCACATAAGTTCCATTTTGACTCTCGCAATCAACAGCAAACCAAGATGAAGTGCCTACTTTAATAATGTTACAGTGCCGTCGAGAGGCATTCCGATCTTTGATAGAGATATCATTTTTACTACTACGACCAATCGTGACAACACGAGAGCTTAAATCAACAATATTTTCTTCACCATTTTCGATAACAATCAAGCGTTCCATACTTCTTCCTCAGAAAGAGACTCATAGCCAAATCTATTTTGACCAATCATTAGGTGGTTCCAATAGGAACACCCTTAATACTCCATATTTTCAGAAAACTTTTTGCTTTCCCATTTAATTGCACGTACAATAAGCTGCTATTAGTTTGTACTGGGTATTATATCAATCTCTCAAGTGATTGGTAAATAAAATTTTTATAAGCCTCTCAAGCTCTCTTTTTGAAATAAAAGGTAACTTTAAAGAATATGAGTATCACGGCAAATCATTCCCCTCTTATGAAAACTTGGCAAAACATCGCAAATTTTGTATGGTCTGGTAGCGTTTTTATCTTTTCGAGCTCTGCAATATTTTTTGCCTTGTATCCTCCTCCTTTACCAAACACTTCCCTAATTTTTTATGGACTAACTCTCTTCTGTTTATGGCAACTATTCCTAAACTGGCAATGGTCTATAGGGAGTTTACTTTCTCAACCTCCAGAAAAATATCAAAAAAAAGTCACTTTATTCTTTTTTTTGAATATTCTTTTTTTATATACAACCGGCTTGAGTTGTTTTGCAACCTACACTCTTTTCCCTCACCCCATTGTTCACAAAATATTGGCTGGAGCTCTTTTTGTTAATGGAGTTATTATCGCTTTTTGCAATCTTCAGATGCTTTTTTGGCTTCGAAAAAATTATCAAAATAAAGACATTAAATCTCGGAGCAATATTTTAGCTTACGAAACCAAAATTTATGAAGAGAGGTATTCCCTTTACCAAAAAACATTCCCTTCTCCTCCCCTAAAAGAAAAAATCCAAAAAGAACTGAGTAAAGACACTTCTTCTCAAGAACATTCCATTCGACCTATCAATTATTTTTCTCGTAAATTACTCAACATGGGCCTATGGTTCTTTTTGTCTGCTTGGATATTTGTTGTCATCCCTTTAGGTTCCTCTCCTTTTTCAGAACTACATCTGTTCTATCAAGTGGGTCTAGTCTTAACTATTACCTTTATAATCTACTGGTTTATTTCCACAACCTTGAGCACTAATTGCCGATACACTATTAGCGAAAGTGGTATGCAACTCAAAGGACTTTTTTCAGGTGAACAATTTCTCTGGTCGCAAGTGAAGAGTATAACTCTTCAAGAAGGGGAGGCGAGCTTTCTCTTTTTTGACCAAAAGACTATCCTGATACCTGTCCAAGATTTAAAAGATAACATTTCTTTTTTGGAAAAACTGTTTTTAACCCCTAATCTTCCCATTTCTATTTTTTTTATTGTTGAGCCTATGTGGATTCAACTGGCAAAAAAAGATTCTCAAGCGATCAAAAGTTTTCTTCAGGATTACAAAAATGAGAAATTAGCTATTTGTTGGCAGAGTGGTGAAAAAATACCTGAAGCAAGATCTGAAACAACACCTGAAGTTAGCCCCAAGACGCCTGAAACTGCAACCAAAACAAAATCTTCAACCAAGAGATCTCCGAGAAAAAAATAAATCAAACTTTACAGTATCATTTTTCCTCGTTATAATATTTTGAAAACTCAAAAAAGCAGTCTACCTTAAAGGTTCATAAGGGAAACAAGATGCAAGAAGTATACACATTTGGTGAAGCGCTCAAAATGTTAGGCGTCACCTCCAATGAGTTCAACGATCTCATCGCCAATAAAAAAATTGTTCCTGTGCGGCATGAAGGTCGTTTAAAATTCAAAAAACAAGATATAGATAGAATATTAAACCCGCAAGCTCACTCCCAAGAGCCCGTCGAGAAAGAAAAGTTTTATAACTGGGATGAAGCTTTAACTATGCTTCAAATAGAAGACGAGGATCTTCGTAACCTAGTAGAGGATGGAGACATTCCTATCGCTAGTGGTATGAAGTTTCACTGTGCGGATATTGATAAATGGATAGATATCAAATGCAGCGACGCAACAATCGTTGTGCCAGTAGCTGGCTCTTCCAGAGCAGGTAGCTCCGGATCAGCTCCTATTCCTCCTCGGAAAAAACCTCGTATTCGTTACAGCCGAAATGAAGTCATGAATGTTTTACAGCTAGAAGATGAAGATCTTGATCTTTTGTTAAATGAAGGCCTTCTAACTGTTTACTACGAACAAGGCGAAATGAAATTTGACAAAGAAATTGTCGATGCTTACCGTAACCAACGTCAAGTTGATGCCACCATTGTTATGCCCTGCGGCTCTCATAATTTTCCGACAGAAGATGATGACGACTTAGTTACTCTAGAAGCTCCCACTCCTTCTAGTTCTCCAGTAATAGTGACAGAGGAAGAGTCTGGCTCTGAAATAGAACCAACCGCCACTATAATAGACCCCGATGAGAGCTGCGACATCATCGAAGAGTCTGATCTAGCAGAAGAGAGCAGCGATGGTGGAAATGTCCTCTCAACTTTAATTTTACCGGAAGAAGAAAAAGGTTCCAGTAGCCTATCTCAAGTTAAAAATGCGAATGATCCGTCTTTTTATTCCCATGGAGAAGCTGCTAAATACTTAAAGACGTCTGAAGAAGAGCTAAAAAAAATACTCGATAAAAAAAAAATCCGTAAATACATCATGGGGGGAGTCGAACAGATAAAAAGGCTCGATTTGCTCTCTATTTACTCAGCAGAAGCCCAAAATCGAGAAGAATTACTAAATACTCCTCCTAGTTTTTCAAAAGAAAACTCTTCAAAGAAGTACTATGGCCTAGAAAAAGTAAAATCTTTGCTCCAAATTACAGAACAAAAAATAAAAATTATGGTTGCAAAAGGAGAGCTAAAAGCTATCCGAGAACAAGGTAAATTCCAATTTCTTGCTGAGCAAGTCGATTCAATGATAAGACACAATAGTGATTTAGATCCAGAAGAAGTCGATGCTACAATGGTTCTTCCTTTACCAGATTTTGACGAGGAAGATGCGGATGATTTAGCTATTTTAGAAAAACCTTCTTCCCCCACAAGGCAGCCAAGTGTTTCTAATTTAGACTCTTATTTCCGTTTTTCTGAGGTTTTAAATATTTTGCAAATGGAAAACGAACAACTGGAGCAGCTAGTGGAAAGAGGAGAGTTAAGTTGCATTCTCGCCCAAGGCGAAAAGAGGCTCCCCAAAGCAGAGGTAGAAGCCTATAAAATAGAGAAAATGGTTGAACCAACCATTATGGTAGGAGACAATGACGGAGGAGATGATATTCTTGAGGAAAACGATGATGACATCTTTTTTCTCAGTTAGGGCGCTTATAGTACGCCCTAACTAAGAAAGATATTTAGAAGTGGCTTTTATTTATAATATCTTTCTTCCCTAATCCACTTTACTTCAAACCTCGTACTCTGGCCGCTCCGAAATAAAGTTTACGCAGAAGTTTATCATAATCAGAAGTACCTTCTAAATCGTTAATCTTTACTCCCGAATAATTCCCTGAAGGAGAACAGTGAATATACTTTCCTTCTCCTAAATAAATTCCGACATGAGTGGGCCTGTGTCCATTTCGACTAAAAAAGATCAAATCTCCCTCTTTCATTTCTTCTTCACTCACTTGCCAATTATATTGCTGCTGTTGATCGGCATCTCTGGGAAGAAGGATGTTATGAAAGCGAAAAGTAAGTTGGACAAATCCACTACAATCCAAATAGGAAGGAGAAGTTCCTCCCCAAAGATAACTTTGCGTGGCCAAACTTCCTTTAGGTAAAAATTCTTGAGCCACAGTAAGAATAGACTGCGTCGAGTAATTTTCAAAAGGAGAAAGAAATAAATCAGAAGAAATTTCGGTAACTTGTCCATCCACATCACGCGCCCAGTATTTTCCATCTTTTAGCAGATGCAAGCCCAGCCGAGCTCCTGTAGGATAAGATCCCCAAGCCTTATTCAAATAAATAGACGGCAAGGAACGCCAGTCATCCCACTCTTTCTGAGAAGTCCATTTTAAATCGCTTGCTTTCATCCAACCAATGTAAAAATCATCTTGGCTCTGCACACGAAAAAAACTACCATCGACATTCATTTCAAGAATAGTAACAGGTGTTCCGTAAAGAAACTGGCTGGCCAAATTGTCCCCTTGCTCTTCTCTGGGAAAAACATAAAGATCGACCAAGCTTTTTTTACTGATCGCCCACCCCATAGGACCTACACTCCACAAAAAAGAAAGCTTTTCCTTCGGAAAATACTTGTGCATTGTATTTTCGATCAAAGTCCTTTCTTTCTCATAGAGAACTCTTCCCCGAACCATAATCTCATCAGCAACTCGAGAAAATCTCAAAAAACAAAGAGTATCTCTTTGAGAGCGCGTTCCTAAAGAAATTTGTCCTGTTTCATTTACTTCTTCATACTCTAAAGCAAGCTTAGCCTGAACTCGATTTGTTTGCTGCTGAAGATTCCAAGCCAAGAGTTTCTCTAAATCTTGGATTAAAGACTGGCTTTGAGTTTCATTTAGGAAAGGTTGGGAAAAAAGGAAGGGAGAAAAAATAGTCAAACAAAGAAGTGTAATTTGTATTTTTGTCATCAAAATAAAGAACCTTATGTATCAGAGATTTATGTATGCGTTGTGGGCTTTTTCGCCCACAACGTATACATAAATCTATCCCATAGATTGAACAAGAGTAATCAAAGGCAAGAAGAGGGCGATTACGATAAAACCAATAATTCCCCCCATGAAAACAATAAGGGCTGGCTCCATCAAACTGACCATTGCTCCTACAAGAACATCAACTTCTTCATCAAAGTTGTCGGCAATTTTAATGAGCATCTTATCCATTTCACCAGTCTCTTCTCCCACATCAATCATGTTGACAACCATGTCATCAAACTCTCCACTTTGAGCTAAAGGTTCAGCAACACTTCCCCCTTCTCGGATACTATCAGAAACTTTCTGGACCACATTAGCAATTACCTGGTTACCAGTAGCATTTTTTACAATTTGTAGAGCTTCCAAAATCGCTACCCCAGAGCTAATTAAAGTACCGAGCGTTCGAGTGAAACGACTAATGTTTGATTTACGAACAATTTCTCCAAAAACAGGCAGCTTCAAAACCACAGTATCGAGGATCATTTTTCCTTTTTTATTTCCAGCAATAAGCTTAAAAGAACCATAGATGAAGCCTAAACCGATAGGTGCCATCCACCAAATATTCACCATGTTGTTACTAGCAGCAATTAACAGCTCTGTAACCATAGGCAAGGGAACATTCATATCGCTGAAAATTTTCTGGAACTGCGGAACAACCAGAATCATAATCAAAGTTAAAATACCTCCGGCAACGGTTAAAACCGAAGCAGGATAAACCGCCGCTCCCTTAATTTTCTTTTTCAGCTTTTCCGCTTTTTCCATAAACCCAGCTAAACGACGGAGGATAATATCTAAAACCCCCCCCATTTCACCAGCTTTTACCATATTCACATAAAGGCGATCAAAAATCTTGGGATGCTTAGAAAGTGCTTCTGAAAAAGTACTTCCTCCTTCAACATCGTCATAAACGGTTGTAATAGCCGTTTGAAGATTCCCCGCTTTCATTTGGGAAGCTAAAATTTTCAAGCTTCTTACAATAGGAAGTCCCGCATCTTGGAGGGTGGAAAGTTGGATTGTAAATGTGGTCAATTGTTTAGAGCTGACCCCTCCCCCCATTGACATCTTTTTTTTGCCTTGTCCGTCATTAGCCATAATAAATACCATTCCTTTCTTATCCTTGAATAACTCTAAGTCAGTGTTTCTCGAACAACTTCTTCAACGGTGGTAACTCCATCAAAAATCCCGAGCAATCCACTTTCTCGTAGAGTTCTCATTCCTTCTTCTCGAGCAGTATCTCGTATTTGATCGGTCGAAGCATTTTCCATGATTAAGTTTCGAAGGCCATCACTGGGTATCATAATTTCATAGAGGGCTGTTCGTCCTCTATATCCCGACTTATTACAATTTGAACACCCTTTCCCGTAAGCAAACCTCTTTCCTCCCAGATCATGAGGTTGCATGCCCAATTCATGAACTTCTTCCAAGGAAGGGTCATATTGGACTTTACAGTTAGAGCAGATACGTCGTACTAAACGTTGAGCAATTACTCCTTCTAAAGTAGCCCCAATCAAAAAAGGCTCAATTCCCATATCAGTAAGACGGGGAACAACCCCAGGGGCGTCATTGGTGTGGAGAGTAGAAAATACTAAGTGCCCAGTCAAAGCCGCTTCTACTGCAATACCAGCCGTTTCTCTATCCCGGATCTCACCAACCAGAACCTTATCGGGGTCCTGGCGAAGAATACTCCGAAGAGCAGCCGCATAGGTTAAACCAACATCAGGATTAACCTGACATTGCATAATTCCTTCAATATCATATTCAACCGGATCCTCAGTCGTGATAATCTTAATGTCCACCTTATTCGCTTCACTCAAAGCTGAGTAGAGTGTAGTAGTTTTCCCAGAACCTGTAGGACCAGTAACCAAAACAATTCCGTTGGGTTTAGAAATAAACTTTCGAATCATTACGAGTTCTTTTTCTCGTAAACCAACGCTTTCTAAGTCGAGATTCACCACCGATCGGTCGAGAATCCTCATTACACAGCTTTCTCCAAAGATGGTTGGAAGAGTAGATACACGAAGGTCGACAGGTCGTCCCCCGATGGTCAACTCAATTCTTCCATCTTGAGGAAGACGCGTTTCCCCAATGTCCAAGTTACTCATAACCTTAATACGTGAGATCAAAGCCACTGCTAAATGATGGGGAGGAGGCATCATTTCGTACAAAACCCCATCTACTCGATAGCGTACCTTAAATTCTCCGTAGAAAGGTTCAAAGTGAATATCAGATCCCTTGTCTTTGATTGCTTGCATCAAGATGAGGTTTAGTAGCTTAATTACAGGAGCAGTTGCACTCATCGCGGCAATTTGATCCATGTTATAGCCACTATCTTCTTCTACCACTTGAGCAAGGTCTTCCGCTTCGTCTAGCTCACCGAGAAGACTATCAATGGTCTCTCCGGTGTCGTCAGCGTAGTAGTTTTCAATCGCTCTTTGAATCTGTTCTTCGTTGGAAACAGCTCCTTTGACCTCGCAGTGCAACATCAATCTCAAGTCATCCAAAACTTGAACATTCATGGGGTCAGCCATCGCAATAGTCAAAATCTCTCCGTCAAAAGAAACAGGAACTACTCGGTAAATATTTGCCATGGCAACGGGAACTTTCTGGATAACATCAGAAGAAATCTCATGATCATCCAAGTTAATAGCTTCCATACCATGCTGTTCACCTAAAGCAAAGAGCACTTCCTGGTTAGAAATCCATCCCTGGTCTACAAAAACCTTCCCAATAGCTCCTCCCTTTTCTTTTTGAATTCCCAGAGATTGTTGGATTTGAGCCTCAGAAATAAGCCCTTTGTCTTTCAGAATTTGTCCAATTAATCTGCGACTGGAATACATAATCTGGCTCCCTCGCTACTTTTTTCTATTTTTTGAGTTATTCTCTGTATACTCTTTCACTTTTTGCTGAAGACTAGTAGGATCTTGAGCCCTTTGAATCATGTCAGCATAAGTAATACGACGCGCAATAAAATGTTCAAATAAAGAATCATCTTGTAAAATCATTCCATATTTTCGACCCGTTTGAATAGCAGTATCAATACGAAAGGTTTTGTTCTCTCGAATTAAATTACTAATAGCGGCCGTTGATATCATAATCTCGAAAGCAGCCACCACACCAGGGCTATCCGCTCGAGGAACTAGTAGCTGGGAAATTACAGCAACTATCGAACTAGCAAGCTGAACCCGAATTTGTTCTTGTTGTTCTTGTGGAAAAGCATCAATAATCCGGTCAACCGTCCGACCAGCTCCTGTAGTGTGGAGAGTTCCAAAAACTAAATGCCCTGTTTCGGCAGCAGTAATCGCAGCCTGGATTGTTTCCAGGTCTCGCATTTCGCCCACTAAAATGACGTCCGGATCCATTCGTAAAGCTCGCCTTAGAGCTTCCGCAAAACTCCCCACATCAACTCCTACTTCTCGCTGAGTAATGATCGATTTTTTATGTTGATGATAGTACTCAACAGGATCCTCGATAGTGATGATATGATAATCATATTCCACATTCATAAAATCAATCATCGTGGCTAGAGTAGTCGTCTTTCCACTTCCTGTAGGCCCTGTGATCAACATAAGTCCACGGGGTTTTGCCAGAAGACTTTTAATGCTATGAGAGAGTCCGATCTCTTCAAAACTTAGAATTTGGTTAGAAATATGGCGCAAGACAAGACCAAGACTTCCCCTTTGCTTGAAGATAGAAACCCTAAATCGAGCTTGTTCTCCAAAAGCAAAGCCAAAATCTGTTCCTCCTTTTTCATCTAGCTCTTGTTGAGCCCTGTCCGAGCAAATACTTTTCATTAAGCTCATTGTATCTGAAGGAGTCAAGGGAGGAGTGTTCAAAGCTCTCATTCGTCCATGAATACGAACAACAGGTGGCTTATCCACGGAAAGGTGAAGGTCGGACCCTCCCCGATCGACAACAAGTTGTAACAACTGGTTAATGTCTACCAAAACAAAATGCCTCCGAATACTTTATCAATCGGCTGAGTGAGCAACACGTAATACCTCTGATATGGTCGTTGATCCTGCCAACACCTTTCGAACTCCATCTTCCAGCAAAGTAGACATACGTCCAGAAAGCCTAGCTTCTTCTCGCAGCTTCAGAGTAGAAGCCTGAGCAAAGGTTAATTCGCGCATAGGAGGAGACATTTGCAAAAGTTCATAAACACCCATCCTCCCTTTAAAACCTCCCCCCTTGCAAGCATCACAGCCCACTCCTTTGAAGAGACGAGAGCCACGAATCATTTCGGGACTTAGGCCAACGCTAGTCAAATCACTGGTCTCGGGAGTATATACTTCTTTGCACTTGCTACAGAGTTTACGCAAAAGACGTTGAGCTAAAATAGCTTGCACTGCAGAAGAAACCAAGAAAGGCTTAACGCCCATGTCGATCAAACGAGTCAAAGAACTAGGAGCATCATTGGTGTGAAGAGTCGAAAAAACAAGGTGTCCTGTCAAAGCAGCTTGAATAGCAATTTCCGCTGTTTCTTGGTCTCGAATTTCCCCAACAAGGACAACATTTGGAGCTTGGCGGAGCATAGCTCGTAAAATACTAGAGAAAGTCAAACCAATATCGTGTCGAACTTGACATTGATTAATTCCCGCAACATTGTATTCCACCGGGTTTTCTGCAGTGATAATCTTAACATCCGGACGATTCAACTCTCCTAGAGCCGCATAGAGAGTAGTTGTTTTCCCAGAACCCGTAGGACCTGTTACCAAGAAAATTCCATTGGGTTTCTTGATGGTGTTTTGAAATCTCTCAAAGTCGGTTTCATGAAATCCTAGTGCATCTAAGCCGACCAAGGCATTCTCTTTATCAAGAATACGCATAACCACACTTTCGCCGTGGTTACAAGGAAGTGCTGATACACGCAAGTCAATTTCTCGCCCTTGCAAAGAAACTTTAATCCGTCCATCTTGAGGAACACGTTTCTCGGCAATGTTCATGTCAGACATAATTTTAAGACGGCTAAGAATTTGCCCTTGTAGTCTCTTGGGCGGAGAGTCTACTTCGTGACAAACTCCGTCCACTCGATAACGTACGCGAATTGTCGACGCCATCGGCTCAACATGGATATCTGAAGCACCACTTTTCACGGCTTCACTAATAATCAAGGTTACCAGACGAATGATAGGAGCATCATCGTCTTCTTCTTCAAGATCTCCCCCCATTTGCAAGTCCGTTTGGGTTAACTGGGTATAAACATCTATCATATCGTCTTTTTCGATATCGTAGTACTTTTTGATCGCCGCCTCCATTGACTCAGGAGCAGTTAAAGCACAGTCTACTTCTGTTCCCAATAGGAATCGTAAATCCTCTATAGTAACCAAGTCTAACGGATCGGTCATCGCTACAAGAAGGGATCGATTCGTCTTTTTAATCGGAAGAATATTCCTTTCTTCCACTACACTGGCTGGAACAGAGGCGATAACTTCTTCCGGAATTTCTCCTTTGGAAACATCGACGTAAGGTAGGCTAAATTGACGGGCGAGAGCTTGAGTAACTTGAACAGAGGTGGCATACTCCATTTCGAGTAAAACTTCTCCTAAACGGCCACCATTTTCTTGCTGGTAAGTTAAAGCTTCTTTAAGCTGATCATTATTTACAACACCTAAAGCTCTTAAAATGGAGCCTAGGCGTCTTCTCTGTTGTTGCATAAAAATTCCCCTTGTTCTCAAAGTAGTTTCTCGGAGAAAATCCACTGGGATTTAGAAAATAATACCATCTTGCTGGAAGCTTGTCAAGTTTTAGCAAGATGGTATCATTGTTTTACCTAGATAAAATTAATTGGAGTTGCTCTAAAGGTAGTTCTAACAACTTTAGGTCTTTCTTTTTTCGATATTTCTTACTACCTTTCCTCAAAGCTTTTCTGACTTGTTGAGCTTTTCGAGAACTAGCGAGACGAGTCAGTTGAATAGTTGGAAAGGATTCTAGTATTTCTAATATCAACCCTACTTTCTTATTTAAAGCTATCACGGAATTTGTTTCTTCTTGCTTTAGTCTAAGTTGTGATTCCTTTTGAATAAAGTCGAGATCTTGCCGGATCTTTTTCTCCCAATAACGTGCGAAAAAAAGTCGGCGAACAAAAAAGAACCCCAACAAAAGAACTCCTAGAGCTAAAAGAAGATAAAAGACTATATACCCTAGAGCCAAGTACCATGGTCTAGAAAGAAAAGTAACAACCACTGGCAGAACTCTAGTTTGAGGAAAAACTTTCCACGAAGCAAAATAAGGGTAACAACCTTCCTGAATGATCATAATTCGGTAATAGCCTGCTGGGAGTAAACAATTAGGTTCAATAGAAACAGGTATTAATTTTTTAGAAATAAAAAGAACCACTATCGGTTTCTTACGCGGCTTATTTTCCTGATCTAGATATCGAAACTCTAAGCTTAGTCGAGCATACCCTTTGGGAATATTTGCGAGAGAATGATTAACCAAAGACTCTAGTAACTTTGTCTTTAGAAAAGACCAATCTTCTGCGGAAATAACTCCCGAAGAAACAATAATATTTCCTTCTAAGTCAACCAAGCGATACGATGCTTGGTAAGTTGATCCTTGCTTCTGAACTTCTCCTAGTAAAAGATAGTCTATTCCAAAAACAGAAAGATCATTTTCTTTAACAATTTCTTGTCGGAAAAGACGCTCCCTAAGAATAGGTTTTAGTTGCATCCTTTCCTTGATAATGTACTTTTTCTGATCAACAGAATGTATACATAGTAATGATATTTCTTCTCCAGCTCCAGAAAAGACGTCTCCTTTCTCAAGGAAAGGGAGTATGCCTAGTCTTTTTTCAGCTTCTAATTTTGAGAGAAAAGATCCTCCCAAAATTGGGATTAGGATTAGGATTAGCCAGAGTCTCATGCTTAATTCTCCTTTGGCACCGTCGTCCATTCCCAATCTAATTCAAAAAGCATAAGAAAACCATCTTCAGAGCTTGTCACAAGAAAATAATCATCCAGTAGTCGCATCGATAATATTTTTTGATTATGGGCATGAAGAGTAAAACAACAAGTGCCCGAATCTAGTTCCCAAAAACGAACTTTACCATCCACATGAGAGGATATTAAAACTTGCTCTCCAGGAGCAAAGCATAAATCGGTAACCTCACTACCAACAATAAGCTCTTGTTCTATGGTTGAGGTTTGAGGAGACCAAATGAAAATATCTCCTGTTCGAGATGCAGAAACAGCTTTGTTCCCTTCGGCATTGATGATTAATGAGATAATCATCCTTCGATGAGGATTATACTCTCTTTGCAAAGATTGATCATCTAAGTTCCAAAGACGTACATTCCCATCGCGAGAAGCAGACAATGCTACATTATTACCCTGATTGATAGCTATAAAGTTAACTAAAAAAGGGTCTGTTTCTATAGATTTAAGCTCTTTTGCTTTGGGCACATCCCAAAATTTTAGCAACCCTTTTCGATCTCCAGAAATAGCAAGAGAGCCATCTTTAGAAACTCCTAAACTTGTTATAATTTCAGGATGCTGTCCTAAAACAGAAGAACTCTTTTTCTCTAAATCCCAAACTCGAATACTTTTGTCCCAACTCGAAGAAATCACCTGCTTTGATGATGAACTCAAAGCTACTTCAGTTACAGTTCTTCTATGACCAGAGAAAGTTTCAAGAGGATAGCTGTTGCGAAGATTCCAAGTTCGTAAAGAGTTGTCTTCATGAGCAACCACCGCTAGGTTTCCTCTCCAGCAGCCCTCTAAACCCTTCATCATGGGGCCGATAAAAGTAGCTTTCTTTAACCAAGCATTACGCAAAGAACTGCTTAAAAAATTTCCTTTTCGGGCCACTCGGTGAACATATGCCATAATCGAGTTGGCTCGTTCATATCCTGGGATCTTTTGTATTGCTCGACATAACTGAAGAGATTTAGTGAAGTTCCCTTCTTGAGAAAGCACCTCCGCTTTACGAATATCTCGACTGATTAAACCAGGAGTCGTAGGAAGAATAGACTTAGGAAGCATATACTTAGCTCGATCAATCAGCGGAAATGATCTTTCTAAAACATCTTCCCAAACATGAACCGAGTTTCCATGCCCAGAAACCAAAGTTCTACCATCATAAGATAAAGCAGCACAAACAGCATCTTCTGTATTCAAAACACCTATGCACATTTTTTCAGGTAAATACCACACTTTAAGAGTCTCATCTTCATTTTTAGTGAGCAGAAAAGAATTGTCTCGGGTCACTCCCAAACAAATTTCCTTTTCTGGAGTAGGTATAAGTTTTTGAAACTTTCCAGCAGGTAATTCCCATATACTAATCCCATGGCTTACTGTCGAGATCGCCAAGTCACCTTCTTGGCTAAAAAGAATAGAACTCCCCTGCATTTGGGCTAACTGTTCCCTCTTTTCAATATCCACCAAAAGCATCTCTTCATCTTCATCACAATAGATAAGCCATTTTCCATCAGGGGAAAGAACTGCATCAGTAATCCATCCGACATTAGAAGTCCAAGAATAAAGTGCTTCTCCGCTAGTTATATCCCATAGCTTAACAGTACCATCCCAACTTCCAGAAATAACGACAGCTCCATCTGAACTAATAGAAACGCTACTTATCTTATCTTGGTGTCCAGTAAAGGTCTGTAGTAGTTTCCCTGTGTCAATTTCCCATAAACATACTTTCCGATCCCAGCTTCCAGAAACTAAAAATTTACCATCTAAAGAAAGAGCTAGGTCGGTAATGTGTTTCTCATGCCCATCTAAAACCCTCAAGCAAGATTGATCTTGAATATTCCAAATGGAAATCGATTTTTCACAATCTCCGAGAGCAGCCATTTTTCCATCAGGACTTAAAGCCAAAGCTGTAATCAAGTTTTCATGGCTAGATAGTTTCTGTATTTGACTCCATCCGCCAAGCCCTCTCTGAGGATTCAGGTTGGTTAAGCTAAGTCTGTCATCAGTACACTTACGATATCCTCGAATACAACGGATGTTAGGTGTAATTTCCAATGCTCTTTGAAAAAAAATGCGTGCTTCCGCCTTTTTCTCAACGCTTGTCTCTCTTTTGTAAACCCCTTCTCCTGCTAAAAACTCTGCCATATGTAACGCCGGTGAAAAGAGTTTAGGATACTCGATGTTAACTTTTTTGAGCAAAGCCTCTGTCTCTTCAAGTTCCCCTCTATGAAACAGAGCCATTGCTTTACCAATCCCTAACAAGGCATGGCTTGCATTTTTTTCAGCCCCTTCTTCCCAAACCTGATCAGCTTGTTCGTACTCTGCTAAAGCAAAGCAGGCTGCTCCTAGACGATACCAGTCATCTCCTTCACTTCCTTCCATCGAAACTATATTCTGAAAGATTTCTTTAGCTTCAGAGAATTTTTTAACCCGAAAAAGTAAGTCACCCTTGATTCTTAAAAACTCTAAGGATCGAACTTCATTCTCATCCAACGAGCAAATCTCTTGTTGGCATTCATCTACCAATATTCCCATTTCCAAAGCAAGGCGAGCTTTTGCACAGACAACTCGGGTAAAGTTTTGTTCTTTTAAAGAAGAGATTGCCGAAACAAATTGGTCTAAGTTTTCCATTCCTTGGCGAAAACGTAACAAGTGCCAGTTCCAACAAGCACTGGTACTTGGCGGTGTACTTTTCATGGTTTCAAACCAAAGTTCTAAAGTTCGTCCATACTCTTCTTTTTCGAGATAAGAATAAGCAGGTTTATTCAAATATTCGCTCTCAAACCTAGAGGACTCAATCACAGCCTTGTAACTACTTTCGGCGTACACTTCATAAATTTCTTTTAAATCTTCCACCACTTGGCTAAAAGGAAAAAAACCATCCGTTTTTGTCGTTTCATGGTATCTCTTAACAAGAGCAAAGGCAGGAGATTTTTTTTCACATTCCTCTTCTTGCTCTTTCTGTTGGACTAACAAAGTAAAGTTTTCCCAAGAAAAACGTTCTCCAAAAAGAATTTCCCCCAAAAACAGGCAATATTCTCGCCATCCTTCTTCTTCAGAAATACTTGGCCCAGTGAAATCACCTATCTTTAGATGTTTATCCTCCATAACAAAAATGTTTGTTAGTTTTAGACTACCATGACTAATTCCAAACAAAAGCATCTCATCTAACACTTCCGCTACTTGGATGGCAAAATCTAAAGCCTCTCCAAAGTCCTGTAATTGATCAGTATCTCTATACTGACGAAGGCTTTCTCCTTTTTCATACTCTGTTATTAAACAAAGAAAACCATCAATTTCATCGACATGTAAAGCGTTTACAACTCTCGAAGTTCCCCGAAGAGAAACCCAATGCTGCAAGAAACTCTCCCATTTTTTTCTGTCTTCGGCATTTGGATAAAGAGAAGGAGAAAATCTTTTTAAGCGTAGAATTTCATCCCAAAGAAAATGCTCCACTTGGTAAGATTGTCCCATCTCACCTTCAGGTAAAGTTAATTTAATTTGGTATTTGTTATCGAGAATATCTTCTTGCTTCCAGTTATATTCCATTCCATATCTTCCTTACACTGCCTAAATTGTGTAGATAAAAAGCCACACAAAGGCAAAAAAGCAAAAGGGGTATTTTCATCTGTATCTGCTTATTGTATCAACTATAAAAAAATTCCGCAATAGCTGCCCAAAAATCTCTGGAAAACAAATATTGTTTGTGTTATCATACGATTAAAATTGACGGTTCCGTGAAAATCAAAATTCACTCCAACTATAAGTAATGAATAGCGTTATTCCCATAGATATCTAGGTCATCGTTACAATAAGGATTTAAGAGAGGGGAAAAATGAACTCTGCAGATTCTCAAGAAAAAAGCGCAAAACTGGTGGTCGAGGGAGGAATCCAAATTCTCTACAAGGGAATTCGAGTCACAGAAATTCCATTTGACAATGATGAAATCACTGTCGGAGTAATGGATCCCGAAAATGATATTTATCCAGACGTCAACCTCCGCCAATATCGACTTGATGGAGGCGATCCCTATATATCTAGAAACCATGCCAAGTTTACCAAAGAAGAAGGAAAATATTTTGTTGAGGATATTTGTGGCAACAACTCAACTTCTATTGGCACTAAAACAAATGTTTTAAATAAAGCCAAGGAGGAGTTAAATGAAGGCGATAGAGTTTTTGTTAGTGAATCTATCGCTCTACGTTTTGAATTTGGAACGGCCACCACTCCGACGGAAGAAGCTTCTCCCGAAGAGTCATCAGAAGACTCTCCAGAAAATCCACAAGGGCTAGTTCTAGAAATGGAACAAGCATCTCCTCTTTTCTTCAAGCCAAAAAGTGTATTTACTCATATTTTTGAGCTAAACTCTAGTGATTGGGATACCGATGAAGCAGATGGAAATAAGGCACTGCACATTGGCCGACGCAGCACAGAAGATGATATTTATCCAGATATAGATTTATGGAAATTTTATTTCAATAACGGAGATGAATACATCGCTCGGCGGCATGCTCGTATTTTTGAAAAAGAAGACAAGCTTTACTTCCAAGATGTTTCAGGAAAAGGTTCTACATGGATAAATGAAAAAGATGATGATAATCGCCTTTTACGCTCAGAAGAAAATGATGCCTCTAGAGAAATCAAAGAGGGAGATAAATTCATTATCAGTGACTCTGTAACCTTCATCGTTCGTCAAAGCTAAATACATTTTGATTCCTGGCCTAAAAGCTGGGAATCAAAAAAAAATAATTATCTCTTAATTATACAAATAATGAGAAACAGAAAACGTGCTATCCCTGGTACAGTGGTAACTAATAAAGAAACTCCTTCCTCTGACACAAAGAAACCACGTTCAAAAAAAATCCCAAGTACCATAGTTACACAGCAAAATAAATCCAATAAAATCCCTTCGGAAGGGAATAAGCGTAAAATTCCTGCCACCATTGTCACAAACAGAGAATGTCCGGCAGACAATACCGCTGTGGAAAAAAATAAACGTAAAATTCCTTCCACAATAGTGACAAATCGAGTAGAAAAATCTCCGCTTTCTCTATCTCCCCCGTTTGAAACCATAAAAGAAGAAATCCCTAAAACTAAAACAGGTCAAGTACAAATATTTCGTGGTGATAGAGGCACACCTCTTGAAAATGTACAAGAGGAAATCCCCTCGCTTCCCCCTACTAGAAGAAAATATCTTACCTCACTAAGGCAAATTAGTGATCAAAAACGCCATCACCTTCTACAAGAAGAGACATTAGTCGGAGCAACCCAAGGGGACATTGTCTTGGGAGATAATCACTTTCTTTCATCACCACATGCAAAGTTCTACTACTACCAAAACCAACTTGCTGTTGTGGATTTAGGCAGCACAAGTGGCACCTATATCCGAGTTCGCAAAAACTATCAACTCGCAGCTGGCGATGTTTTTACTACCGGACAACAAGTTTTCCGTTTTGAGTACATCCCCTCAAGTACGACTCCAAATGAAAAAATAAATATCTATCCATTCCCTTCTCTTCCTCCTTTAGCAAAACTTGTTTACTTAATCGGACAAGAAGAATACGATATAACTCTAACTCATAGTCAAATTGTCCTGGGAAAAGACAAAGGACATCTACTCTTTCAAAGCGATAACTCGTTATCTGCCTCTCACGCCATTCTTGTTCAAACGAAGGGGGGGTTTATCCTGCAAGATCTTAATAGTTCATCTGGAACTTGGCTTAAAATCAGGAGAGCGAGCATCTTAAAGCCAGGAGACATGATTCGACTGGGAGATTGTGAATTTATTGTAGAGTATTAATAGTGCCTAACATTCGGCCATTTGACCGACAAAAGAGGTTAGTAGAGTCTTAAAAAGGTAAATCCATGATTAGGCTAAAAATAATAAGCGGTGGAAAAGCTGGTACAACCATAGAGAGTCCCTTATTCTTTATCTCTATAGGAAGAGAACCTAGTTGTAATCTTCAACTAGACCCTTACCAAGATCTTTCTGTCCATGGAAATCATGCGTGCATCTATTTTAGTGCAAATAGCTATCATCTCAAAGATCTCCAAACAAAAAATGGAACATACTTAAACAATAAGTCCATAGAAACTCCGACTCCTATTGAAAAGGGAATGGTTTTCCGTCTAGGCAATCAAGGTCCTGAAATAAGAGTAGAGAGTTGGTCTCTTCCTAGTGAAAAAGATACTCTCCCACGAGGATTTTTGCGCTTAATTAACACTCGCAGTAAAGAGATTTTTGTTTTCTCTGCCCAAACAAGCCTCATTCGTATTGGACGACAGCACGATTGCGAGATCCCTCTTGATCCCCTCAAAGAAAGAGAAGTATCTGGTTATCATACTTCTCTAGAATATAGAGATGACTCTTATCACCTTCATGATTTACAATCAGCAAATGGAACTTACCTCAATGGGAAAGCCTGTCAAAGTCAAAAGCTAGGGCTATCAGGGTCCTTTCAACTAGGAAACCAAGGCCCTACTTTTAGCTTCGAGTACAAACCAGAAAAAATTTCATCAAAAGAAAAAGTGAAACAAGAGCTCTGGGAAAAAATTCAACGACTTCAAGAAGTTATTGCCATTAAAACTCCCTCAAAAGAAACACTCGTTCATTTTGTTAAGGAAGGAAAGAAAAGATTTTGGGCAGATCCCAAAAAGCGCTTTCGAAACTTATCCATTGTCTTAGGAAGCTTCTTTTTCTTTTGCTTAATGGTTGTGGTTCTACAACCCCAAATACTAACCCCTGAGGAAATCAAGACAACCTACCAATCATCTGTTGTTGTTACCTACTCTCGCTACTTAGTCTATAGTGAAAATAAAGTTTTGCGAGGAGAAAAGTATGGTTGTGGAATCATTATTCGGGAAAACAACCAAAGCTATATCCTAACAGCAGTTGAAAATGTCTACCCTTGGAAAAAACAAGTCCAAAAAGATGAGTTAAATCATATAGTTACTCATATGGTAGCTGCTTGGCCCAGTGATAGAAAAATTTTTCAAAAAGAAATAACTGTGCCCTACCAAGCTCCTCTGATTGAAAATAGCTTTAACAATCAACTTGCTCGACTAGGGGGACAAGGAGAAATATCTCTTCCCAACCCAAACAATTACAGTAAAAAAGATCTCCTATCTATCTGCAAACTTCCCTTAAATACTCAAGAAACCTCTTCACCTGAAATCTCTTCACTTGTAATAATGATCGACAAATCCAAAGAAAAAAAACAACCCTTCCATTGTTTAACCTACTCTTTTCCCCCTAATGACGATGGATATTTACTCATCCATTGTTTATCCGTCAAACCCAAAGAAAAAGCTCCGACCGCAACTTCAGGCTCTCCTATATTTGGTGAAAATGGTAAATTAATTGGATTTGCTCAAGAGAAAGTCCAAATTACGGAACCTATTTTTGTCACTCAAAATAGCCTAGAAAAAAAATAAAGTAATAATTTTTTCTCAAATGCAAGACGTCTCACTTAAAAAACCAGATAAATCTTTCCAGATACTTTAGGGACAAATGGCGGAAAAATAAGAAAATCCTATTGACCTAAGCCTAAAAAACTGTTAGTCTTGCAGGGAGACTACTTCTACTGAGGAAACTTGTCATGCCAGTGATTTTTAAATGCGAATGTGGACAGGAATATATATCTGTTCCGAATAAATATATCGGTAAGCCGTTTAGATGCCTAGTCTGCCAAACGCTTTCCGCCGTTCCGAGTCCTAATGACTTGGAAGAAAAAGGGAAAAAAGAAAAAAATACTCACCTTTCTAACCCACAGTAGTCCTTCACTTCCAACTTTAATCAAGAGACTAGTGGGAATTGCAAAGTCTCTAAGTGGGAAAAAAAGTTTTTATAGTACCAGGGTGTAGTAAATTCGGAGAAATTAACGTGTCGAGAATTTCAACTCTAATATACAAAAACTCTGATTGGCCATCCAATATAATTACTAGTGCAATATTTATATTGGGAGAAAAGCTACAAATAAAATGGCTAGAAGATTTTGAAGAAATTGTACAGTCTCAAGAACGAAAACAGGAAAGCTATCTTTTAGAATGTATATTAGAAGTTCTTTTGGAAAGTGGCCAACCTCTTTTAATAAAACTAAAGCGCAATTACACTCCTGATGAAGTTATCTACAAAATAGAAGAACTGGAACAAGAAAACCAAGCTTTTTCTCGAGAAATGAGTTACTTACGTCGAAAAGTGTCTCGCCGCTTAGGTGAGGTCGGAGAGTCTCTTTCTCCCGTGGCTAATTTTTGCCTTTGGTTAGATCACGCTTCTCAAATTCTAGCTGCTCGAAATGCTGGCCTAACAGATCCTTTAATGGAAGAAAATATCTATTGCCCGATCTCCCAGCGAGAACGAGAATGTATAGAAAGAATATTAAACTACATTAGAGAGTTGGGTTGGGAGAAAATTTCTGAGGGCGAAAAAGAAGAGGCTATTCTTTGCCTGTGCCAACATTTTTATAGCTTAGGTGAATGGGGAACAGCCTCAGAACTATTAACCGATGCGATGAACTCTCATATCCGAGATCCTCTAATATATTACAACTACTTTATTTTAGGATTATCTGTAGGAGAATTTGACAGTGCTATTGAAGGTTACCGTGTTGCCATTAAGGAAATGCCCGTCCTTTCTTTGGCTCCTTCAGATCGCTATCAAATTACTGAAATAGTCCAACACAGCCGAATTGAAACAACTTGCAAAGGTTTTGATGCTTATACAAAAAAACCGATTTTCATCAAAGTTTTGCAAAATCCTCCTTTGAGTATTCGAGAGGCTGTCCAAGATTCGACAAAGCTTAGACATGAACGACTAATCCAAGTCTATAATTTCCATGAAATCAATCCCCTCCGTCCGTGTTTAATCACAGAGTATGTAGATGGAGTTACTCTGGAGCAGTACATAAAAAAGAATGGTCCTCTTAAACCCAACCACTGCTTAGAAATAGCATTACAAATTGTAGGCTCTCTTGCCTATGCTCACGATCAAAAGAAAATCCATGGAAACATATCTCCTAGCAAACTTTACTGGCAAAATGATTCTGTAAAAGTAGGAAATTTTGGTCTATTCCCTTTTACAAATTGGTCCCAACCGATCAGTCGCAATGAACTCACAGAGGTATTCTACATGGCTCCAGAGCTTTTATCATCTAATGAAATGCCCACAACCAGATGCGATGCTTACTCGCTAGGAATGGTCATTTATTATATGCTAAAAGGATGCCACCCTCAACCAATGACAGCGGAAGGGATTCCCACCGCTCTTTGGCTGATATTAGAAAAAGCAACCACCCAAGATCCCTTGGAAGGGTATCAAGATGCGACTGCCCTTTTAGAAGCTCTTGCTGCCACATCTAAAGAATCTCTAGCCACCAAGACAATGCCTGTCAAAACAACTCCTGAGTACATAGCTTCTTCTACGGGTAGATATCGTCTAGATATCGTCCAAAAATTACCCGAGCAATTTGTCTATCGCAACGGTTCCATTTACTCTCGAATCGATAACACAGAAATGGTTCTCGTTCAAGGAGGAAAGTTCAACATGGGCTCAACAGAACGAGCCAGCGAAGGACCCGTTAAAGAAGTGCACTTAGACAATTACTTAATTGACAAGTATCCTGTAACAAATGAACAATACCAGCGTTTTTTGGAGTATGTTCAACAAAGCGGAGATCACTCCACCCACCATCCACAAGAGCCTCGGAATCATGACCATATTCCTAAAGGCTGGAAAACTTATGACTACAGAAAATATAGCGACACAGTGAATAGTCCTGTCATTTTTGTCAACTGGTGGGACGCTTGGGCCTATGCTAGTTGGGCAGGGAAAACTCTTCCCACAGAAGCCCAATGGGAAAAGGCTGCTCGAGGGACTTTGAGCCACCAATATCCTTGGGGAAATCAAGATCCCAATCCCGATTTAGCTAACTTTGGGAATAACTTAGGAAAAACTACTCCTGTAGGGTCTTACCCAAAAGGAGCTTCTTGCTATGGCTGTGAGGACATGGCCGGTAACGTGTGGGAATGGTGCCTAGACAGTTACGATAAGAGTTTCTATCAAAATAGCGAGAATAAAAACCCCCTCAACTCAAATGATAGTTCCTCGCGAACTCTACGAGGAGGTTCTTGGAACGACTCTTACGCCTCTATTCGCGCTTCTTGCCGAGGCTGCTGGGTAAACATAGTACGCTACAGTTATATTGGATTTCGTTGTGTTTACCCGTTAGATGATTTCTAAAAACGTCCTTGCAAAAAAAATTTTAGCGACCATTACAAAAGAAAACCTACTTCAAAAAGAAGAACGAGTTCTTTTGGCTGTTTCAGGGGGAGCGGACTCCTTAGCCCTCCTCCACATTTTAGTGAAAATATCTCAAGAGCATCTACCCCTTACTCTATTTGTCGCCCACCTCAATCATGGCCTACGCCAAGAATCAGCAGAAGAAGCCCAGTATGTTTCTGAGCTAAGCCAACAATATAAACTTCCTTTTTTCTCCGAAACACTGACCACTCTAAAAGGACAAACAGGCCTAGAAGAAAAAGCTCGAAAAATACGCTACAATTTTCTTGAGAAGATCGCTCTACAGAACCAAATCAAAACAATCGCTGTTGCCCACCACCTAGACGACCAAGCAGAAACTGTCCTGGTTAGAGTCTTAAAAGGAAGCGGAATCAGAGGTCTAGGAGCCATGAACTACCAACGTCCTCTCTCCTCTGAGCATTCGATCCGCTTAATTCGTCCTCTCTTAGACCAAGATAAGCTCTCTTTGCAAAATTACCTCGAAGAAAACAAATATTTTTGGTACGAAGACCAATCTAACTTAGACCTAGACTTTGAACGCAATCGAATCCGCCACCAAGTTTTACCTTTTCTGGAAAAACACTCCCCTCCTCTGAGAAGTGCTCTCGTCCGAATAGCAAAACAAAGCCAACAAACCAGTCTATACTTAAAAGAGCAAGCCGAAAAGTATTTCTCTGAGCAACAAATCCCCTTTTCAACCAAACCCTCCCTGAACACATTCCTCCAACGAGAAAATCCTCAACTCCTCCTTTGGAAAAACTGCACACTAGAAAATCTCCCCGAGCCTCTACTCCCCTATTTTTTCCAAAAATCGCTTTCTAATCTTGACATCAACCATGCTCTCTTCCGAGCAAATCACTACAAAATGATCCAAAAAATGGGAAAAAATCCCACCGGAAAAATACTCCTGCCCGAGGAACTCGTCTTGGTCAAAACTAAGCGAGAAATCATTTTCTATAAAAATCCATTACCCCAAATTCCTTTTCCTATTTCTCTTGCCCAAGAAACAAAAATTTCTCCTCGCCACATGATTTATCAAAAGATTGGCCAAAAGTCTTCCGCTCCTAAGCCTATAAATGCCATTTGGCAGATAGAGATTTTGAGTAAAATAGAACAACCCCTATCTATAAGAGCTTGGCAACCAGGAGAAAAAATAAGACCTCTCGGAAAAAATAAAACTTATAAAATAGCTGATCTTTTAGCGGAAATGCGAGTACCTGCTTTACTCCGAAAGCAAGTCCCTATTTTGGTCGATGCCCAAGATTCCATTATTGCTTTAGTGGGAGTGTGTTTAAGTGAAAAATTTGAGGGGGGAGAGGGAGAAGTTAAGAGAATCAGCCTGATCGAGAAATCCCCGGAAGGGGATAAACGTGAGTAGCCCTGGGTTTCCCAACCCAGGGAAAGAAGAATACCCCCACAGGTCGCCCTGAAGGGGCGAAACAAAGAAAGTTTCGCCCCGTCAGGGCGATTTGTTCCGGGCTTGGATTTTCCTAGGACTTCGTCCTAGGGAAACCAAGCCCGGATAAAACCTCACCGTTTCGGAAACCAAGCCCGGATAAAAGTTTTTTTTAGGCAATGTTTGAAGTAGCGTAAATCTGAATTTTGCTTTCGTTAACAGAGAAAGCCCTTTTATCTCCCCTTTGGGCGAGAAGCGAGGTACGAGCTTAGGGGGGACACGCTGAAAATAAAAACTTAAGCCAGGTTTAGCATATGCTACAAAAGTAAAGAATTAAATTACAAAATTATGTGTATAAAAGTAAGGCATTTATACCCTGAACAAGAGGAATACACAATAGCGTGCCGTAGGTATGCCCACAAAGTCTCGTTTAATTCTGATCAAATAGACTCTCTCTCGATAACAATACGACGCCAAATCTCAAAAGTAATGAGCATCCAGAGCTTAAGGCCATATCTTCCGGGCCCCTCTTCAATATTATAATCTAATAGTTGCTTAACTCGGCTGGGGTTAAAAATCCCGGTTTGCTTGAGGTTTTTAGGACTGAGTATTTTGCGGGCGTAGGACTTCATTTCCTTTTGTAGCCAAAAATGAACAGGCACTCTCATCCCGCTTTTCGGGCGAAAAATAACTTCTTTGGGAAGTTGATTTTTATAGGCTTCTTTTAAAATGATTTTTTCCAGTCCTCCCGAGACTTTCAATTTGGGAGGCAGAGAAAAGCATAGCTGGATAAGCTCTTCATCAAAAAAAGGAGAAAGAGGGATCAGTCCCCAAGCTCCCGCCATGCGGTCAACTTTGGGAAGAATCAAATGAGCTCCTTTGAGACGAACATTAATCGCAAGGAGTTTATTCAGAAAATACTTAGGGGATGAGGTGTTGAAAAAGGGAGTGAGCACTCCCTCTAAACTTTCCTCCTCGTTGATTTGAGAAAGAAAATCGGGAGTGAGTAGATGAGGTAACTCATGATAGGCTCGTTTGTAAGAAGATAAATACATTTTTTCTCGAAAATTCTTCTCTTTTGATACTCCATACCAATGATTCAGAAGCATAAATATATTTTTTGGTCCCCCCAAGCAAGGATCTCCTCCTTCTCCGTTATAAAGCCACTGGACATCTTTGGCGGCATGGCGGGATAGTTCAAAGTTGGGAACTGTAATGGGGTCGCCAATGGGGTCGTCTAAATGCCAAATAATTTTTCGCAGTTTGGGTAAAAAATCTCTCGGGGACAAACAGATTTCATGGTGCTCTGAGCGACAACACTCTGCAACGGATCTAGCGAACTCTAATTCATTAGGATATTCTTTCCCAAAATGCATAGTATAGGTCTTTACCTGTCTTTGGCATTGGCGCATAACTTCTGCCACCACGACGCTAGAGTCAATCCCACCAGAGAGAAAAATACCGACAGGCCCTTTTGGCGGAAGCCTCTTAGCCACTGCTTTTTGGAAACAAACAGAAAATCTCTCTACCCAGCACTCTTCTGAATACTCTTCTATTTCTCTATCTAAATGCTCAAAGAAAAAATAGCGCTTGAGTTCTATACGATTATCAGCATCTACCGAAAGAATATGACCCGCAGGAAGCTCGTGGAGATCTTTCAGCATAGTTTTCTCTCCTGGGATAAAACTAAAGCTTAGGTATTGAGAGACCGCTTCAGGACGAAGCTCACGAGGAAACCCAGGTATCGCTAAAACTCCTTTGGGTTCTATAGCAAAAAAGAATCTTTTGCCAAACAAACCATAGTAGACTGTCCGGACTCCTGCCCCATCGCGGGCAATATGCAATTTATCGTTCTCCTTCATCGCCAGAACAAAAGCTCCCTGGAGTTTGGGGATAAAAGATATACCTTGCTCCAAGATAAATTTAAGAGGCTGAGTGGAGTGTTCTTTGGGGATAACCTGATCTAGATTGGTAATATAGCCAGCAATAGCAATTAATTTCTGTTCTTGCCTATAAATTCCACAGCCTACTCTTTGGGCCTCCTCCTCTTCTAACTGAGGTCGGTAGGCAATACTAGCACCTTTAAGCTCTTTGACAAGGGTAGAAGTACCACGGTGTTTTAACTCTTGCTCCATTTTATTCAACAAGGTAATATTAGCTTGTCCGGTGAAGCCAAAAATCGCTCCCATATAATCTATTCTTTCTTAGCCAAAATCACTCTCATCATCTCCCTCGCTCCCATAATCATCAAAAAGATTTAAGCAAGTGTAAGCCAAAGCAATACCACCGATATTAATGTCTGGTTCTGTACTCGAAGAAGCTATTGTACCAGGTTCTTTATTGAGGGCATTGCTGAGCATTTTGGAAAGTATGGGGTAAGGGAGCATGGCAACAGGAATTTTGTTTGCATATTGTCTATTTATAAACTCTAGGCCTTTAATTTGAGCAATATCTTTCGCAAAGAAGCCAAGATCTACGATAGGATGAGTTTGTATTGGTAAACTCGAAGTCTCTAAGTTTTTATTCATCCTTTCTCCTTCTTCGCTGGCATCGTGAAGTAAATAGACAGGTAAATCAGGGTTTTCTTCTAAACTCTTTTCTGCTTGTGTTCCCAAGTAATCGGGATAGCCATCTTGGCAAAGAATTAAAACTCTCTCATGGCAATGAAAATTATTTAAAACAAAAAGATCCACTAGAATTGGATGCTCTACTAGGAGAATTCGTTCTACGCCGTAATCGTATATATCTGGCTCTTGGCACTCAGAGGGAGGATTTTGCAACCGTGGTTTTTCGAGTAATTTATCTATTTCTCTGCCATTGCTTTTCCATTTATCGAGTAGACCCAAAGATGTCTTTAAAGAAACCGGTTTATCGAATTTTTTCGCCCAAGCCATTAGAAAAGCAATCCCTAATGGGATTAGGGCAAAAGTAAGATTATGGCTCGCAAAAAAAACGACCACGGCAATGAATAAAAAACAACCGATACCAGTATTTTGTTGGGTTTTCATTTCTTTATATTTTTTAGTGCAATACTGTAAATGAAATTGGAGAGGAGTAAAGTAGTAAGTTCCATTGCCACTTATTTTGTTGATCAAAGCCAAGAACTTACCATCGGTAACAGCATCAGAAGACTTTGGACAAAAAACAAAGGAGTAGCCACATGAGCAAACCATACCAACTGATCGCTTATGATTGAGAGAACATTCGGGGCATTTCATTTTTTCTCCTCCGTTATTTTGTTTGAATTTTTTCAATAAACCGAGCAGAGACACCATCAACCTCGGTTCGATTAATCATCGGGTGATAGTTATCTTCAGGGCCAAAGTCACTATCAGGGTGGAAGGCAATGACAGTCATTTCCTCTTTTCCTGTTTGAAAGGCATGTTTTTCTTCGGGGTGAATAATGAAAATATCTCCCATTAACAAGGGCACAGATTCTTTTTCATTCACACATAAACCTTGGCCTTGGGTTACCATACCTATTCTCACGCTAGGATGTGTGTGAATGGTTTGTTCGGTATGAGAGGGAAAATAGAGCGCATTTAAGCAAGGATCTCCTCGCTTAACAGGAGCAATGAGCAAAGTATCGGTGCAGCCGTCTATGTACTTTAAGCGACCTTCTCTTTCGATAGGCCCTCCGAGTAGATTCATGGCTGAAAACTGAGGAACTCCTAGAAAAAATCCAGAACCTCCTTTCAGCTCTTGCAAAGAACCACAAAAATAGCATCCCTGTGATAGTTTCGCCTCGATATCACCTATCTTGATTCTGCTAGTGCCGCTTTGCACATAACCAAAAAAACCCTCTTCTTGTTGGGCAAGAGAAAAAGAACCTTCCCAAAAATATAAGGGAAAGTGCTCTGCATCCACCATGCTACTTCGCTCAATATTTCGAAAAATTTTCATAGAAATCCATTTTCCTATAGGACATGTCTTTTACAACAGGCTTCTCACACAAGGATAGAAGAAATAAGAATAAAAAACACGCATTTGGATTTGCATATTTTTAAGGTGCAGTGAAAAGAGTGCGCCTTAAAGTTGAAAAAAGAAAAGAATTTCACGCAAAGGCGCCAAGGAGAAAAAAAATCCAGGCAAGAGATAAATTCAGAGAACTTCATCAACAGAAAGATTTTTTACATCTTCCTTTGCTTTTCTTTGCACCTTTGCGTGAAATTCTTTTCTACTCAAAATCCACCGCAGAGGGGAAAAAAACACAAAGGCTATAGCTTAACTTAATGCTATTCGTTCCTCGCGACTAAACCATATAAAATATGGGCCTAGATTAAATGCATGTTTTTCAGGTATCGTATAAATAGTGCGTTAGAATTTCTTGTTTTCTGTTCTATTTTCTGAGGGGGGATGATGTTTGCTAAAGGTGGTGCTGACTTAATGGATTTTTTGAGAGAAGTTAACTCAGTGTTTCGAGGGGATTTTGTTTAGAGTGAATGGAAAGAAAATAAAAAAAACAGGGAAATGCTAGTGTTTCCCTGTTTGGGAAAAGGTTCTTAGGTGCTATTTTGGATAGGGCGCTTTATGCAATTTATTTAAAGCGATAAGTATACCAAACTCGAAAAAAAAATTTTCTGTTTTTTTGTGTACTTGACTGAAAAGCAAATAACATAAAGGCCAGTGGAAGAAAAAAAATCTTTTTTAGTTTCTTTTTGGAAATTTTTTAGCTAGAACAAAAGCAATGCACTTTTCTTTTGTTCAAAATATGGACACTTTTTTAGTCAACTTGTCTCAAGTTGAGGCAGTGCTATTGTGTTAGGCAGGTGAAATCTGATCCAAAAATTCATCGTTACAGGAAGTCGTTGCTATTTTGCTAATCAAATATCTCATTGCTTCGAGATCATTAGTTTCACTGAGTCTTTTACGCAAATACCAAATCTTTTGCAAGTTTTCAGGAGAAAGTAAAAGTTCTTCGCGACGGGTTCCACTTCGAGTGACATTGATGGCTGGATAAACCTTGCGATCAGAGAGTTTGCGGTCGAGATGTAGTTCCATATTTCCGGTACCTTTAAACTCTTCAAAAATAACATCATCCATCCGGCTTCCGGTTTCAACTAAAGCTGTGGCTATAACAGTTAGGCTACCGCCTTCTTCTGTTTTTCGAGCAGCTCCAAAAAGTCTTTTGGGGTACTGAAGAGCGTTGCCATCGATACCACCAGAGAGAGTTCTCCCACTATTGGGCATTTCGGAGTTGTAAGCACGACCTAGTCTAGTTATGGAATCAAGAAGGATAACTACATCTTTACCAAACTCGACCATTCTTTTGGCTTTTTCCAAAACAATTTCGGCAACTTTGATATGTTTGTTAGCAGATTCATCAAAGGTACAACTAATAATTTCACCTTTGACTGCTCTTTTCATTTCGGTCACTTCTTCAGGACGCTCGTCAATGAGTAAAACAATAAGGTAAACCTCAGGATGATTGCGTGTAATGCTATGAGCGATACTTTGAAGTAATACTGTTTTTCCTGTTCGAGGAGGAGCAACAATCAGGCCTCTCTGGCCTTTGCCAATAGGAGTAACTAAGTCCATAATGCGCATAGAGATATTGGTTTCGTCTGTTTCGAGGAGAAGTTTCTCTTCCGGAAAGAGAGGAGTCAGGTCATCGAAGCGAACTTTTTGGCGGACAGTTTCGGGAAGTAATTCATTTACTTTCTCTACCTTGCATAAAGATCTATAGCGTTCACTGTCCTTGGGAGGTCTTACTTGACCAGCGACAACGACACCGGGTCGTAGGCCAAACTTTGTAATCTGGGAAGACGATATGTAAATATCACTAGAAGAAGGAAGGTAGTTGTGGTCAAGAGATCTTAAAAAGCCGAAACCTTCCGGCAGAATTTCAAGAACCCCTTCCCCAGGTTGGGTGGCACCATTATTTCTTCTCTTCTTCACATTTTTATTCGTCATATTAAATTTCTCCAATGATATGTCTGGCAATCGATAACCTATCCAGCTTTGTCCCACAGTTTTGTCTAGTTGATGTCAGGTTCTAAATCCAGTGAAAGTCCAGTGAAAGAGAGAAGGCTGAGCCCTTAACCTCTTGCCGAGATTTTTCATTGTTCTGTGAAAAATGCAAGTGTTTGAAAGGTTTATGTCGCTTTCAGGATGTATGGACTTTTTTATTTTGTAACATCTTTTGGATTTAAAGCGTACCATTTAGCACATTAAGTTTATGCTAGGTTCGTTGAAAGATAAAACAATAGGGAAGGTATTGCCAAGTCGTGGATTGTTGATTTTAGATCTTTCCAGAAAATGTACTTGAGTGATTAGAGTCTTTTATTCCGATTAAATAAAAAAACAATGAATTATTTTTGAATATTAGGAATTGAAAAAAGAGCAATAAAAGGAAGTACGGTTTTGGAAAGGGGCTAAAAAGGGTAATGGCATTGATGAATTAGAGGTGAGGATTTGTTCGACTGACCTCTACTTAGTGCTTCCGGTGTTTCCCAGGTTTGTTTTTACTGGGCTTTGGGTTGTTTGTATTTATTTTGTTGCTTATTTTTAAGTATACTCTTTTACATAGTATTTTACTATAAAATTTCTTTTTATTTTCTTCTCTTGTAAGAATCTGTTGTAAAAGAGGACAATATTTACCTATATACCAAAACTAGCTGCACTTTACAAAGAAAATTTTCAGATTTTTTAAATTATTTATGGTGAGCGAAGAAACTATGGCAAATTTTACCATAGTTTCTTCGCTTCTATTTTGGGGACTACTTGATTTCAATCACTTTACCACTAGAGAAAGCAGAAAACTCTGGTGCGTACATCCCCTGTAAGGTTGCAGGGCCGACGCGGAATTTTCCCGCCATATTTGCTCTAATGCGGTAGGTGAAGTTAAATTCTCCTTGGGGGAGATACTCAAAGAAGAAGTTTGCTCCGGAGTCGCGAATTTCTTCATACCAGGCTAAACCTAGTCGCCAATGGTGTCGGCTTACTTGGTTCTCTGGTTCAAATCCAGCCGCGCGAGGGTCTCGCAATTGAACGTATTCCATCGGATGTTTGGACCGGATACTGAGATGAACCTCTACTTGGTCGCCGATTTCGATAGCGTTACCTTCCTCTAAAGGTAAGAGAACGTACTCTTCCCCTTGGTGTTTGCGAAGAAAGTAGTGCCGGGTTACGCGGAGAAAATCTCCTCGGGCTTCCTCTGGTAATTTCTCCGTGGAGTAGTGCCAATTCATCGAGGCAAACATGTAGCCTTTCCCCGTTTTGCTGACTTCTACTTCCGCCATAGTTTTTGGATTGACTTTGGAGCCGAGGACAACAATTTGGTTTTGATTTCCCGTGTATTCATCCGGCTCAAAAACAAAGCTGTGTTTTTGGTGTCCGACTTTCACTTCGGCAGTTTCCCGGACAGCAAGTGAACCCTCTGCTTCCATAACTTTGACCAGAGAATAGATAACCTCGGCTGTTGCTCTAGTCGATTTCCATTGGTTCATTTTTTTATTCAAGAGAAGCCATAAAACAAGACCGTCAATGTGTTTTTTATCTTCGGGCTTAATTTCTAGTAGGGCCCGTAGAATAAAAGCGTGGCTTTCGATATTATCGTTGTACCACAACCAAGTCCGATCTTCCTCTGCCCAGAAGGTTCCTTGGTCTTCCTGGGTAGTGGCACTATCCATGATGCTTTCTAAAACGAGTTTGGCATCAGAAGAGCGTTCATCTCGATGTAGAGTAAGAGCAAGAAGTCCTTTTAGGTAAGGGCTATGCTTAGTCCAGTTCCGGAAAGAAAAAGCGAGCATTTTACTTCGGTCTTCTTTGCTAAAAGCTCCTTGGTAATCCTTTTGCGGATAGCAAGATAGGAGGTAGTTGACCCAAGTAATAAAACTATAGCTCCACTCTTTTTCTGGACGATCTAGGTAGTGTTCATGGATATGCCCTCCCACATATTGCCAAGCTTGGCGAATCATCTGAGGATCAATTTCCACTTTAAATTCACGAGCTCTAGCAAAACCAGAGAGCATATATAGGGTCATGTAAGGGCTCTCTGGTCCCCCAGCCCACCAAGGGAAACCACCGTTAGAAAGCTGCGCTTCTTTTAGTTTACGAAGAGAGGCTTCCTGGTGCGCTTTGGCTATGTCTGGATTGAGAACTTTAATGAGGTCAGTGTCTTCATCATTAGGTCCTCCCTTAGATGCAGATAGCCAGGGCGTTTCTTCCAGAGCCATTTGCCGATTGGCATCATTTTTTTGCCAACCCTCCCACATCGTTTTACGCTCCGCAAATTGAGCCGCCATTTTTGTAAGGGCAGGATATTGGTCATACATAGATGATATCATACCTGTGCAAAGGAAGCGGTTTAGAGTTTGCTCTACGCATTCGTAAGGATAATTGACTAAGTAAGGAAGAGATTTGAGAACTGTGTAGAAGAGCTGCCCTTCCAAGTTGACAACAAGAGAGTTGTGAATCATCGTTTCATCTTCGCCTGCTTTGGCTAAATCCTCTATGCGCATACTCCGAGTTTGATCGTCTTTTAGGGTAATGAACTTAGATTGGGAGAGATGAATGCGGCTAGGAAGAATAGTGATGGGACGCAACTCCCCATCAGAAAGATTTTTGCTTTTTGCAGTTACTTTAAAGGCATAAAGTCCTAGTTTACGAGGAGTTTGAAGTTTCCAGGAAACTGTAGCACTGGCCTCGGCAGAAGCTTTCCAAGTTAACTGCTTACCTTTTAAACCAAAGTCAGCGCTTTTATCCTCTTCACTGTCAGGGTCGATGATTTCTAAGAAAACATCTCCCGAAAGTTCTTTGGAACTAGCGTTGTTGATGACAACCTTAAGAAGTGCTTCGTCCCCTTCTCTTAAGAAGCGAGGCATATAAGGGCGAACCATGAGGTCCTTTTTGGTGACGACTTCTTTTTGGAGAGTCATAAACTTAAGATCTTTAGTTAAGGCATGAAGATACACCTTCCATTCTGTGACACTATCCGGGACTGTAAACTTGATTTGAACTTTACCATCTTTGTCTGCGCTTAAGTGAGGTTGGAAAAAAGCGGTCTCATTAAAGTTTGTCCGAAGAGGAGAGGCCTCTTCTTTCTCGCTTTCTCCATTTTTCGCGGCAGGCTTTTTCGCTAGCTTAGCTTCTTGCTTAAGGGCAGCTCTTTCTCTTCTAGGGGCGCTACTCGTAGGGACGGGAGCTGAGTCTTCTTCGGCCATTTCCATAAGAGCTTCCCCATTGCCAAATCTATGGAAGCGTCCTCCTCGTCCTCCCGGGCCTCCGACAGGGTATCCATCAAAAAGGCGGAAAGTATCAGGACTAAAATACGGATTTGAGGGGAGGCTATACCAATTATGGGAGAAAATAGTAGAGAACGATCGACTAGAAAGATTGTGGCGTAAATATGAGGTTCCATATTTGGCCGGATAAAGAGAGCTTAGGTTGGGCGGGTTATGGGCTGCGAAAAAATCTAAGCTTCGGTCGTACATATAAGCGAGAACTTCAGCCGCAGCAGCTTGGGCATTAGGTCCTTTGACCGAAATGGTCCAAGTCTCTTCTTGTCCAGGGCGCAAAAGATTGCGGAAAGTATCAAAGGAGAGTTCTAGATGCTTATTGTCCCAAGGAACATAGACACTAGCTTCCTGACGATGGTGGACATAGTCATGAACTGTGCTGAGGCGAACAGAAAAACCCCCACGATGTTTCTCGGTCAGAGGATACTCGATGAGATGGTTGCTCAAAGGAGTTTTCAGTTGACGACGTTCCATCAGTTCACTGTTTTGGTAAAACTCTAGCCAAAGAGTTTGCTGAGGAAGACCTGATCCTAGGTAAATTTGAACAGCTTGTCCCACTTGGTGGTGCTGTTTTTGGACTTGCAAAAACAGAGGCACCGTGAGAGGAGTTTCTTGGGCCGCAACATAAAATTCTTTTTGGGTTTGGTACTCTGTTCCAAAAGAATCTTTGGTTTGGTAGCGAATGCGGTAAGCCCCTGCTGCTAAACCAGAAAAGTTAATAACAGCCTCTCCTCTTTCATTGTGCAGGAGTTGCCCTTTTGCTAGGCTTTCTCCATCTGCAAAAGAAAAAAGGTGTTGAGAAAGGCTTTTGGGAGATTCCCACCGAGGTCGTTGTAAATCTCCAGGAGTGTATTTTTTCCCTTCGCTTTGAGGAAGAGGAAATTGGGAAGGCAAGGTTACTGTTTGGGGGTTTTGTAAACGGATCAGTTGATAAGAGCCTTCGCCTTTTCGCCCGACACTGTTTAAGTCTTCCCGTTTTACAGTAATCTCTCCGGCACTATTGGCAGAGAAGAAGCTTTCGTTCATTGTAAATTGAGCGCGGACAGAGACAAAGCCAATTTGGTAGTAAGAGCTGGCATTACGAGTTTCTCCGCCGGTATCAGTGACGTCCACTTCCACTCGGAAATTGTAGCTAACCGCTTCTTTATTGGCAACACTTTCATCTCCCTTTGGAGTGAAGTTGAGATAAAAGTTTCCTTTGCTGTCAATTTTGGTTTCTCCCGCCGCCACTTCGTATTCACCGCTACTTCCCACGGGGCCATAATACCAACTATACCACCAAGGGTAATTGGGAGAACGAGTGATTCGGTAAGAAACTTTTCCTTCTGTTACAGGCATACCAAAATAGTACTTTGCTTTTCCTTGAATCTTACTCAACTGGTTGAGGCGAATCTCTTTTTCTGGTTTTTCTAGCTCCACTTCGAAAGTCGGACGTTTATATTCTTCGACGCGAAAATAGGAGGTAGAGTAGTTGCCTTTTACACTACACTGGACATAGTAGTTACCTAAAACTCTTCCTGTCGGTATAGTAAAAGAACCAGAGGTGGTTCCGTAGCTATTTGTCTTCAAGGTGAGAGTCTCAATAACTTTGCTATTAGGGTCATAAAAGGAAGCTTTGACAGGAGTATAGGGCATGGATTTGTAGTCGCCTTTTTGAGAATTTCCTCGGTAGGTAACTACTTTAAAAAAGACCTTTTGTAAAGGGCGATAGATGCTTCGATCCGTGTAGATGAAGCTACTTTGTTGATAACGAGAAGTGGGATAGTGGTTACCAAAATATATATTTTGATGGTCTAAGGTGAAATCATCTCCTTTACGAGCGACCAAAAATACATTTTTATAGCGCTTTCCTAGATAGGCATAGCCATTTTCGTCCGCTTTTATACTGTCGATTTCCTCGGTTCCTCGGTTATAATTGTTATGATAAAGAGTGATCTCGGCGCTAGGGACAGGCTGTCCATTCTCTCCCTTGACAACCATCACTTCCCAACGGCTTTGTTTTTGGGTTTCGAGTAAAACCATGTCGGATATAATTCGACAAGTTGAGACGATCTGATTTTCTTTCTTAGAAAAATCTTTTTTAGCCGAGGCAAAAATAGCAAAAAAACCTTTTTCTTTAATCGGAGACTGAGCATACGTCTTATGCATTTGGTAGTCTTTTAAATCGGGAATATCAACTTCCCATTCGTAGGCGGGTTGTTGTTTCGCCAATATTTCTTGGAGGACAGAGTCCTCATGTCTTCCGTAGTAGACCCACCATGAATTCAAGAGTTTTTCGAAATCGGCTCGGTAGGCCCGGAAGTAGAGTTTGGAAATATTTTTATGAGAAACTTGGATAGCACGACTTTGTGCTTTATCAATTGCCATAGTGCTGACACTATAGCTGGGAGCTTCGATCGAGCGCATGAGATAAAGACACTTCTTCCCTCCCAAGCTTTCTGGATATATTTGATAGCCTTTGTTGGCACTTTGGCGGGCTTTAACTAAATCGTTTTGTCTTTGCCAAAGTCGGGCTTCTTCCAAAACTCCCACCGACCACCAAGGGTAGCTTTCGTAGTCCTTTAGAAGTATCGCTAAAGCTTCTTGTCCGGCTTGAAGGTGTTTGCTTTCGTAAAAAACAGCAAGGACTCTTCGGATTCTTTCTAGCTGGGTTTCCAAAGCTGATTCGGGTCGTTTCTCTTGGTGCCAGGCATAGAGATTGTCTAAAAGATGGATTGCGCGAACAAGGGGGTGAATGTCCTCTTGGAGAAAGAAAGTGTTTTCGACAGAAGATCGAGTAGAGGGAAGCGCCAGGAGATTTTTGAAATCTACTTTGTATTTTTCCTTTTCTTCTGCAGGAGTCCAGGTCATGGTGTTACTGAAAAACTGAGCCCAACTATAGACTAAAAGATCTCGTAGGGTAGCGCGAATATTTTCAGGATAACCATTCCGTTGAAAGTACTTAGGGAAGTCTTTTACAAAATATTTTCCTAAAGCCTCTCTTTGCTTATAGCTTTGGCTGTATTCTTGGTGAATGCGTTTAAAAATTTGTTGAGAAGTCCATTTCTTTAAGTCTATCTTTTTATCGGAAAGGACTTTTTCTCGTTGATTTATTTCCCAAGAGTATTGGCTATAGTAGTGGTTGAGACTGTTGGCAAAGAAAAGATGCAAAAGCGCTTGTCCAAATTCATCTTCAGGCCACTTTTCCTCTTCCAGAAAGACAACGGCTTTTTCATATCCATGAAGAGCTCTTTGTAAAGTAGCAGCATGAATAAGAGACTTTGTCCACTCGGAATAATTTTGTTCGTTTTGGGCTGTTTGGAGGATCGCTAAAGTTTCCTTATGCGCCTCTTTGTACTTTTGTTCTTTCTCTAATTTCTCCACATTTTCCCAACGCATAGCGATGTTTTGATTCTCGTTTTCAGAGGAAACAAGAGGAGTATTGAAGCAAGAGCAAAGTAAAAAAACGACCAGCAGGTAAAGCAATGTTTTAGGCACGCTGTACTCTCCTTTTTTTAGAACTTAGTAGCAAAATTGCTGTAATTGGTAGATATACATCAATCCACACTTGTTGTTTGTTGGCAAGAATCAAAGTTTTTTGGATATTTTAGTCCAAAAAATTTTGACCTCTTTGGTTAGTTGTTTTCTTCCAAAAATAGTTCCCCAAAAAAATTCTTCTTTTTCTGTTCGTAGGCTTTGTCGAAACATTGAATCATTTGCTCAAGGTAGCGAACAACTTCATCTAGCCAGTATAATTGCTTAGGACAAACCTCTTCTCTGAGCATTTTTTTGTAAGCTTTTTCGACAGGTTTGAGTAAATCGCTGGGGGAAATTTTACCATCGGGTTGAGAGCCTAATAAAAAGTTTAGATAAATTTTATTAAAATCCTCTTGGAATTGATGGAGAGATTTTTGAATTTCTTTTGGGAAATAATATCCTTGGGTAAAAATACTTTCCTCCAGATGAGCCTTGAGATTGATACAGCTTTGGTGAAGATTGCTGTATTCGCGCAAAAGGACAACTTGGTATTCTAATTTTTCTTTGAGGGCAGGAGAAGAGTCTTTTTTGTGAAGGCGAATGACTAGCTCATAAATAACTTCTTTGTATGTTTGAAAGCGACGAGTTAGAAAGATAGAAGTTTCTGGGCGACTTTGTTGAGGATTATCTTCCGTCAAAAGAACTAAGCAGTGGTCAATCGCTCCTTTCAGCATGGATTCGAGTCTTTGGATTTGCTTATTCATTTCTTTGAGGGCTTGCTGAGGATTTCCTACTAGCATGCGACGGACACTACGAGGAAGACCTGTCAAGTTTTCCTCTTCTTCTTTCTCTGGAATAATTTTTTTCAAAAAACGCAAGAAAGGTGAGCTTAAAGCTATCCAAAGTAACATGTTACAGAAATTGAAAATGGTATGAGTCGCTGCTAAATGAAGAGGCAGATTAAAGGACTCTTGGTTCCAGACAATAGAATCTATAAAAGAGATGAAGCTGGGGAAAAAAAGTAAGGCTAAAGAAGCTCCTATTAGTTTAATTAAAAGATGAGAGAGAGCTAATCTTTTAACGTCTTTACTGTATTCAATAGAAGCGAAAAGAGCGGTTATTGTGGTTCCAATATTAGCCCCTAAAATACAAATAACTCCAGCAGGAAAATCGAGAGCATTTTGTAGAGCCAACTCTAAAAGAAGGAAAATGGTAGCACTACTCGATTGTAACAACATAGTGATTAGAGTACTGATTAAGAGTAGATGGAGTTGGGGAAGAAAAGACTGGTTTTCTGGTAAAACTAAAAAACCTTTCATCTGGGGGTTTCTGAGAAAGGGGGCTAGACCTTGGGATACTATATCAAGAGCCAGAAAAGCCACTCCAATGACAAAGCCAATTTCTAGTAAAGTACGCAATATGGGCTTACGAGTAACAATTAAGCTCAAGCTACAGACTCCAATAATGAGTAAACCGTATTTATGGATGGCTTCGGCGAAAAACCAAGCTTTAATCGTTGTGCCTAGGGTTGCTCCGAGCATCAAAAAGAATCCCTGCTCTAGAGAAATGAGAGAGGCGTTTAAGAGCCCCATTACACTAATAATACTAATGCTACTTGCTTGGATAAGAGTGGTTGCCCCAAAACCTATAGATAAAGTAGACCAGCGGTTGTTAAAGAGATTGCTCAAGAGAGGTTTAATACGGTAGGAAAGAGAGCACTCTAAGATATTACTCAAGAAGCGAAGGCAAAAGAGAAAGAGTCCAAATCCTCCGAGAGTAGATACTATATTTAATTCCGTCATTTTAATCCTCTTCGTAGCTCATTTCTCCCCGAGGAACAACTTCTTCAATGCGAATAATTCCTTTTTTATTTAAAATGATACGCATTCTTTCGAACTCGACATGATGTCTTTTTTTACTAGCTCCTCGGGAATGATGGACAGCGTAGCGAAAAACAACGTTGAGATGATACACTTTAGGAGCTTTCATTAGAGAAATTCCTTTTTCGGGACAGTAATAGGAAAGAGATTTACTCGGCTCATCTAATTTGGCCAGAAATTTACTGAGATCAAAGCGAACAACCTTTTTGAGGTGTTTGACCTGGTCTAGCTGGTGGAGACTCTCGGGATTGAAATGGAGTTTTTTGGAATAGTGGAGAACAATTTCATTGCGCTGAGGTTCTAAAGCTGACTCGTGACCCATTTCTCGAACATAGAGAACATCAGGAGAAACGGCTTTCTTATAGAGGTAGCGCATAAACTCATGAGAAGTTCCTAAAAAATAACGATGGGAGTCGCCATAGACATCCACATGTGTGTAGAACATATGCATGTCAAAATCAGGTAAGTGGTGTTTTAATTGTTCGTTGAAGTAGTCTTTACTCCATTCTTTAATTCGATCTTTGAATACATATGCGACAATTCCAACCAAAAGAACAGCGACTAGTCGAAAACGCATTGTTGGTCCGTAAACCGCTTGCCAAGTTCTAATGTCTGAAAGACCTGCCCAGAGAGCGGCCAAAGCTGCTCCAAACCCTGCAATAATATTACGATATCTCTTTTCTTTTTTGACATTTTGTACTTCTAAGAAAAGAACTTCAGAAACATATTTCTTGAGGAGCCCTAACCGATAATAGTAACCTTCTTGTTCTTTTGCATCACTTTCTCCTAAGATAATCCAGCCTAGTTTTTTACGGTGTTGAATTTCTTCTTGGAGAATACTATCTAGAAAGACAACGAGTTCATTTAACTCTGCTCGGTGAGGTGCTAGTAGTCTATGAAGACTAATTAAATTGGACTCTAACCGATAGGATATATATTCATCGATCAAGAGAAGAGCCTGGCGAACTTCGGCATCGCAAAAAACTTTTTTTTGACGCATACTCTCTAGATAACGCTGTCTATATAAATCAAGAACGGATTTAAGCGCTTCGATTTTCTTTTTTAAAGCTTGAATTCGTTGAGGGTTGGTAATAAATTCTTGGGGTTTTTTACTCAGAACTAAGTAAAGCCCGTAGTGAAGGTTTTTTAGCTGAGTGTTGAAGAAACATCCAAAGAGTTTGGTTTCCTGGACAACATATGGGCTTAATTTTTGTCTTTTTTGAGTAACAAGATGCACTTTAAAGTAGCGGTCTAAAAAAGAGAGCCCCCAGTGTTTAGATTTTAACTGAAGACGTTTGGGATAGTTAGGAGTTTTTACTCTTAAATAGTTGGTTAGATCGGTATAGAAATCTTCTCGAGTGTAAGAGTCAGCATGAATCCCCATACTTTTCGGTAAAAAAAAATAGATATCGACTTCATAGCCCTTGTGAGTGTCGCCCTCTTCTACTTCTAAATCAAAATCAAAATTCGATTCAAACTGATAGCGATCGTGTACTGTATTGAGGCTACCAATGTCTGTTAAACTTGGGTCGAAGTCTTCGATTAAATCTTCATATATAGGGTTAGTCGTTTGCATAGACTTTAATGTAATGCTCCTCTAAACCATTGGAAATAATAGGAATTGTCTTAATTCTAGTACTTCTGAGCAGAGTTTGCAAGGGGAATTCTTTTTGGGAGTGTTTGTTGTTTTACTATCGTTCCATTGACAAATGAAGGACTTGGCTTATAATAACGAAGAAGAGAACCCCAGAAAAATATAGTGTCAATGACATCCTAATATAGTGCCGATGACACCCTGAAGTAGGAATAGAAAGTGAATGGCAATAAGAGAAAATGACTGAGAGAAAAAAAATAGAATCGCTTACCATTCGAGGAGAAAATGGACAGCTGAAAGATACTGACCTGGCGTCGATTCAAGCAAGTTTTGAAAAAGCGTACTCTTTTTCAAGAGAAGGAATCTTAATCGACTTACGTGAGATGAATTTTATAACTCCTTTAGCCCTATCAGCAATTATGCAGCAAGTGAAAAAGCTCCAGAGCCAAGGCAAAGAAGTGAAGTTTTGCCTTGAGCCTAGTGTGGAAAAAATATTTCAATTCGCCGGCTACTCAGAAAAGAATTTATTTTATTTTGATTATGAAGAGGCTGACAAAGCCTTTTTTTCTGATACCCTTGTCTCGGATGAAGCAGCTTATCGAGAAACCATTCTCCCAACAGAAGCTGATTTTGAAAAGGAGAAAGAAGATAAACTAAAAGAAAAGCGTATCTTAGACTACAATAAAACAATGACAGGCTATGATCCTTCCTTTTTAGAGTACGATAAAACCATTCCTTTCGATCCTGAGAAAAGAAAACCTCCTGAGAAAGGTTTTTTGTAGGGGAAGACACCCACGAGGGGCAAGTACGTTCAGTTATTTCTTGGTAATTAGGTTTTAGCAGGCGTAACGGACAACCACGAGGGTCCTTGCGGACGGCCTTCGTAGTTATCCCTACATTACGCTAGTTCTAACTATCTCCACTAGCCTCTTCCTCTTGTTTGAGTTCATCTAGCTTTTGCTTAAGAGACTTGTTTTCTTCTTCAAAGAGAAACTGAATATCTTTCTGCGCTTTTTGCATTTTCTTTAGGGTATCATTGGTCTTTTCTAAGTCCCTAATTTTTTCCTTTAGATTTAGATTTTCTTTTTCTAGCTCACTGGGTTCTAAAGAGACCACTGGATTTTGTTTTTCGAGTTGAGTGACTTGCTCTTTTAGTTTTTCATTTTTAGCCTTGAGCTCACTGGTTAAGGCTTGGTTTTCTTTGCGTATTTTATCGATCAACTGTAAAGCGGATTGCTCTTGCTGAAGAAGGGCTATTTGCTGTTGGAGAGTTTTGTTTTTTTGGATACTTGCTTGAGTAGAGTTTTCTAATTCAGCGAAACGTCCTGCTAGCTCTTTTTGGCTTTTGGACAACTGCTCCAATGTTTCTTTTTGTTGAGAAATCTGAGAAATAGATTTTGCAGTGTTTTGCAAAGTTGTTTCCAAGTTCTGAAGTTTTTCTTTCTGTTCCGTTAATGTTTTTTCTTGGGCGTCGTTATCTTCACTAGAAACTAGAGCTTTTTCCAATTTTTCTGTTTTCTCTTGTAAAATAGCAGCTTGCTGAAGAAGATCTACTTGTTGCTTGGCTTGAGCTTCCTCATTTTTCTCCATTTTCTCTTGTATGGCCGAGATGTTAGAGATTAACTCATTCCAGCGGTTTTCCATATTTTCTTTTGTGACAATTTTTTCTTTCCAGCTAACCTGAGCTTCTTTTAAACTATTGATTTGTAGGGCAATCTCTTTTTGCTTTTCTTCGAGATTAGTTATTTGAGAACTTTTAGTTTCAAATGTACTAATGAGTTTCTGAGTTTTTTCTTGGGCTTTTTCTAAAGGAATTTCCATTGTTGCCTGGGGCCAAAAAAAACAGATAAAGCCAATTAAGCTTGAAATTCCCAAAGCTGTGTAATCTCTATCGTAATCGCTTCTGCTCAACCACTCGCTATATCCTAGTAAAATTCTTAGTGGCCAAAGTAGGATTAAAGCGATAGACCAAGCTAAAAAGGGCTTCTGCCAAGCAGGAAGAAAAAGAATAACAAAAAAGATAGGCAGGGCAATAAAAACGACTCTTTTTGATCTAGAAATGAAATGGAAGAAATAAACCATATTTTTTTTCTCAAAGAGAGCAGGAGTCAGTAAAATAGGGTTTTCAAAAGAAAGTTGTGCTAGAATATTCCACAGTAAGATACCCAGTACAAAAATAACAGGTAGCCAAATCGATTTAATTAAAATGGCAAAAAAGCCTACCCCTAAAAGAACGGCACTAGGAATCCATAAAGCTTTTTGTATTTCTCCTATTGGTTGCTCGGTACTATCATCAAGAGCATTAAATTTTTCGACTGCATCTAGGATGGAAGATTGGAAGTTTTTTTCCGTCATATTTTTTCCCTTTTTCTGGGGCGTGTCATCAATCAAGATTTAATTGATGATACACCCTAACTAACTATTTTACTTCTCCGCCGGGATTTAGAGGTGCCTCTTCCCATAAATGGAGAAAATTTTGTACTTTATCGGAAGAATGCAAATAGGCAAACCGGGCCACTTGACGTCCGACCTCTTTGACCCTTTCCTGCAATTTTTCACTACGCATGGTTCCATCAGGATTAAATTTTTTGGTTACCTCTGAAATGGAAGCTTGCTGGGGAATTACCCAAGAATGTAAATTCCGTCCAATATTACGCAAACCACTTAGCGCATCAATAGCTCCCATGTCTCCCCCTGATACTCCAACTAACCCTATCATTTTTCCTTCAAACTCAGGAAATCCCATCAGATCTAAAGCATTTTTTAAAACGCCACTATAGCCTCCATGGTATTCGGGAGTGCCTAAAATAATTCCCTGAGCTTGAGAAACTTCTTTACGTAGAGAGAATACTCCTTCCGGATAGTTTTCCTCTCCTTCTCGTCCATCACAAAGAGCTAGTTTATAGTCTCGTAAATCTAAAATTTTTGTACGAGCTCCCACTTCTTGGGCTCCTTGGAGAGCTATTTGAACAGTTAAACGAGTGTAACTGTGGGCTCTTAAGCTACCTGGAATTCCAAGAATATAAATCTCTTCTGAAATATTTTCTTTTTGGTTCATCGGGAATCTTTCTTTCTAACTATTAGGGATGAGAGCTCAAGATATAGTCGAGAGAGGATGTTAAGCTTTGCCTATTATGCAAATAAAATTTCTTTCGTCAATATCTAGTTTGACAAGAATTTTTTAGAGCGTTACAATCAGATGTAGGGCGTGTCCTCATTGAGCTTTTTTTTTGTATTTTTTTAGAAATAGTGAGGAAACTACCTTGAACTTAGTATTGCTAAGTCGCAGGGGAAGCTGAATGAGAACACGCCCTACCATTTTTTATAAAAGAATTTTTCCAAAAATTCTTTTATAAAATTATATTTACTGCACTTTTACCATAGAAAAAGAAGAGAGAAAAAAAGTGACTCAGATTCATCCGACAGCACTTGTTAGTCCTAAAGCCGAGCTTGGGAAAAACGTCCAAATTGGCGCTTACTCTATCATTGATGAAAACGTTGAGATTGGAGATGAGACAATTATTCACTCTCATGCCATTATTCGCCCTTACACTACTTTGGGAAAAAAGTGCCGGATTTTTTCTGGGGCTGTTGTTGGGGAAGTTCCCCAAGATATTTCTTTTGACCCAGACAAAAAAACCTTCTGTGAGGTGGGAGAAGGAACCACTATTCGAGAATATGTTACGATCCACCGAGGAACGGAAGAAAACAGTAAGACTGTGATAGGAAAAAACTGTTTTTTGATGGTGAATTCTCACATAGCTCACAATTGTCAAGTGGCAGATAATGTCAGCCTTGCTAATGCCGTTTTACTAGGAGGGCATGTAGAAATTGGTGAGCACTGCTTTTTGGGAGGAGGAGGTGTCTATCAACAATTTGCCCGAATAGGTAAGTATAGCATTTGCTCGGGAAACATAGCGATCAATGTCGATATTCCTCCTTTTATGATGGCTATTGGGTATCGTCCTTGGATTCGAGGGCTAAACTTAATTGGACTCAAACGAGCGGGATTTTCTCGCGAGGCTATTAACAGTTTGAAAGCTTGCCAGCGCATTCTATATCGATCGGAACTTAGTTTTCCTAAAGCTTTACAGAAAGTGGAAGATGAAATTGATAGTGAAGAAGTTCGTTATTTAATTGATTTTTGTCGAACCTCTTCTCGTTACCCTACATGTTCTCGTGGAAAAATAGATACTCATATGATCTAGGCTATTTTGACAAAGGTAGGTGGCTAGTTATAGGGGCACTCTTTGTGAGTACCCCTATAACTTAGCAGGATTACAGATTATTCGAAGTCAACTAGTTCCACTTCAAAAATAAGAGTAGCATTGGGCGGAATAACTCCACCAGCTCCACTTTCTCCATAAGCGAGATGAGGGGCAAGAACAAGAAGCCGCTTCTCTCCTTTTTTCATTTGAGAAAGAGCTTCGTCCCAACCTCTGATGACTTGTCCTTTTCCTACGGGAAACATAAAAGGTTCTCCACGAGCTACTGAACTATCAAAAACTCGTCCGTCTAGGAATTTTCCTGTGTAATGGGCTTTGATCAAAGATCCTTTTTTGGGAGTTTCTCCACTTCCTTCTTGAAGAACTTTGTACATAAGGCCCGTTTTACTCACCTTGAGATCAGGATATAGCTTTTTCACTTGGGCGATACTATCTCTGAGTAGTTGGTACTTTTCCTCTTCTTTTGCTTTGGCAATTTTCTGAACAAGCTGGTTGAAGTTTTCTTGAGAAACTTCAAGCTTATTTGCTTTTTCTCCGACGCGAAGAATGGTTACTTTGTTAATTTTGTCTCCCTTGACAATTTTATTAACAACATCCATACCTTCGACGACGTGTCCAAAAACAGTATGTTTACCATCTAGCCAACTTGTTTTAACATGAGTAATAAAGAATTGGCTTCCGTTAGTTCCTGGCCCTGAGTTGGCCATAGAAAGGATTCCTGGGCCTGTGTGTTTTAGAGAAGGGTCAAATTCATCGGGAAAACGATAACCTGGGCTCCCACTACCAGTGCCAAAAGGACACCCCCCTTGAACCATGAAATCGGGAATAACTCGGTGGAAAACGAGTCCATCATAGTAGGGTTTTCCCTGCCTTACATTGGTTTTTAACTTACCTTCGGCTAAGCCAATAAAGTTTGTTACAGTTAAGGGAGTCTTTTCGTATTCTAAACTAAGAACTATCTCTCCTTTTGAAGTATCCATTTGAGCGTAGATCCCATCTGGGTACTTTTCATTCGCCGAAACACCGACAAGAGGAAAAAGTAAGCAGAGAGAAAATAAAATGAACTTATTCATCAAAATCTCCTAATTCTAGATAGGGTGTGTTACCCGGGAAAAAATATACAGTACTCGTTTTTAGGTACCTTAATTCTGTTGGATAGCTGTGAAAGTATGAAAAAAAAAACAAAAAAACAAGAAAAAAATAGGGAGTGTCCTCATTCAGCTTATTTTTTGTATTTTTTTAGAAATAGTAAGACACTACCTTGAACTCAGTATTGTTAAGTCGCAGGAGGGCTGAATGAGAACACGCCCTTGTAAGTAAAACCCAAAATCAAAAAATAAAATCATTGTAAAAAAAACTGAATAAGAACACGCCCTAAAAAAGCTAAATATGGAAAAATTGTTTTTTTCTTCGTGCTGAGTACGGGAAAAAAGAGGCAGGATAAAAACTTTGACCCCACCAGTAGATTTCGTTACAATTTAGTAGGCCCATCTTCGCTATAATCCTCTCTTGGTTAAAAGAAAAAAGAAAAAAGGAAAAAAATGCCCTCGGATCCCCCCGAAAAACCCTCTTCCGATATACTTTCTCAATCTTTCTTTGAAGAAAATCAAATCAAGGAAAAGGATACTCCTTCCTTAGAAGAGCCTCCTACTTTACTGGAGGAGGACCATTCTCTTTTGCCCGGAGAGCTTATTCTACAACGATATCTTATCGACAAGGAATTAGGCCGTGGGGGAATGGGAAAAGTCTTTCGAGCTTTTGACCAAAAAGAAAAGCGTTTAGTTGCTCTCAAAATGCTTTTCAAAATGGGGCAAGAAGAGAAAATACGTTTTCAGCGGGAGTATCGCTTTTTACGCATTGTAGAGCATCCGAACCTGATTAAGGCCTATGATTACTTTGAGGAAGAGGGAAAACTCTTTATGGTTTTAGAGTTTGTTGCTGGTCGCTCTCTGGCTCAAATTCTAGACGACGGAAAAATAGTTTTTTCTCTCCCCGAACAACTTTCCATTGCTAATAAAATTACCCGGGCCATTGAAATATTGAATATGGGGGGGGTTCTTCACCGCGATATGAAGCCAGGTAATGTGATGATCAATGTAGAAGATGGTACTGTGAAGGTCTTAGACCTTGGCTTAGGGAAAGATTTAAGTGGTGATTTGAAGGCTTTAACCGCAGGAAACCACATTTTGGGAACCCTTTCCTATCTCAGTCCAGAACAGCTTACAGGAAAGTCTCATCGATTGAGTGATATGTTTTCCTTAGGAACAATGCTTTATCAATTTTTTCTGTGGAGCAAAGACTCGCCTTTTTACGATCGCAATAGTTTGGTGACAGTCTATAAAATAGGGCATCATAATCCAGAGGGTTTAGATAAAGTTCTCCTAGAAAAACGCCGGGCTAAGGGAGAGGATTTTTCTCCCGAAGAAGAGCAAGCTTACCGAGCTCTCTCTGCTCTACTGGAGAAAGCTATGGCAAAAGAGCCTGAGAAGCGCTGCCTTGCAAGTGAAATGGCCGACGCTTTTGCCGAGCTCCAGCAAGTATTTTTGCAACTGCACTACTCTGTTTTCCACCAGAAACTTCTTCCTCTTTCTCGGAAACTAGATTCCCGCTTGATGGAAAATCTTGCCCAAATCCAAAAAACAGAAGATAAAAAAGCACCTGCTTCTCTTCCGCCAACGGCTCTTCCTCTACGGAAAAAAGAGGAATTTGAAAAATGGGAAAAAAAAGAGAAAAATGCAAAGAGTAAACGATCTTTATCAGATTTGTTTTTTACAGGAAAAGAAAAAATTGTTCATTTGAATTTTCTTTTGGTCTTTCTTCTTTTAGTTTCGATATGTTTTTTTTGTTTGGTTTTTCTGATTCCTTCAACAGACGAGAATATCCCAGAGAAAACTTCAAAAACTTCTATTTTGAGAAAAAATATCTCGGAAAAAAGAAAAACGATGGAGGAACGCACGGACAATACTTTCCCTAAAATTACAGGTTTTAAATTCTCTGGAGTCAAGAGTTACCACTGTGCCGAAAAAAGCTATGAAGTGGCGGAGTATCTCCACCTAGAAACTTCTTTAGAGTTCACTCTCTTAGAAGGAGGACGTTATCTTCGAGGAAGCGAACAGTCGCCAGAAGAAGGCCCTGTTCAAGAAGTGACCATTCCTTCTTTCTTGATTTCTCGTCATGAAGTTCCCCAGAAAGTTTGGCGAAACATTATGGGAGGAAATCCTTCGCGTTTTTTTCATGATGATAGACCTGTCGAAAATATTAGTTGGCAAGATAGTTTAAGTTTTTGTAAAAAAACAGGTTTAGAGCTTCCCAGTGAAGCGCAATGGGAGTACGCCTGCCGAGGAGGAGTTTCTAGCGACTACTACTGGGGAGAAGCCAAAGGAGAAGGTTTTGCCTGGTATACACCGCAAAAGAATACTGCTATCATTGGTAAAAGAAAGCCCAATGCTTTTGGACTTTATGATATGTCAGGGAATGTTTGGGAGTGGTGTGCAGACGCCTATTACTCTGACTACCAAGGGGCTCCTAATGACGGAAGTGCCCGACAAGCCACAGGGAATAACCTTCATCGTGTGGTTCGTGGAGGAAGTTGGAATACTTTTTTAGTTTTTTGCCGCTCAAGTTTTCGTTTTCAGTTTGATCAGAATAGCCGCCTGGATCATATTGGTTTTCGGGTGGTTAAGACGATTGATGGGGAGTGAGTTATCTCTGCCAAACGCACATATGCTTATGTTATGGGGAGGGTAAGGCTCCTGCCGCACCGGGGTTGTGCTTGGCTCCTGGTGGAATTTCGGCACATTTATTTTTTCAATATGAAACCTATGATCTAAATGGGTATTCTTAAATACCATATCAGAAACGACCCTTAATACAAGGTAAGGGTGGAGGGCAAGGCTCCTGCCGCGCCGGGGTTGTGCCTAGATTACAATATCAAGAGCCAAGCACATCCCCTGTTCGGCAGGAGCCTCACCCTCCAGCGAACATGGTGCTTAGAACGGTTTTCGATCATCTTTTTCTAAAACGTTTTCAGATAAGCATTTCCCTCATCTTAGATTAATTAAAAATCCGCCCCTAATTCCCCAAAATCAAACCTGCAGGCAAAGAGTCTCCCAAATAGTGCTTTTGCAGCCCTACCTCTAACTCAGCAACATCTTCCACCATAGTAATCAACTCCTCTATTTTAGGTAAATGAGAATTCTCATGAAGGAGCTGGAGGACTTTTTTTTGCAAAGAGTCGCTAATATCAAGAGTGCGGTCTCCTGTTTTGCGAGCAATCTGAGCAATGCTATAGAGTTTTTCTAGTGATTTGTCAGAGGAGATAAGAATATCTTCAAGCCAAGAACTAACAGTACGAGGAGAAATGACTTGGTTTAGGGGAGCGTAAATGAGGGTTCTTGCGGCGATTCGACCTAGGGCCCAGTATTCTCCCGGAGCTATTTTTTCTTGAGTGGCCCGACGAGCAAGTTCCTTGGCTAAGTTTTCTCTGGTGCCAAGGGGGAGGAGCTCAAAGCTTGCTGCGGTTCTCCACATTTCAACGATCTCTTGGGGTTTGGTGTGACGGCGAGATTTACCGGAGTTGCGGGGGAGTAAATGGGGAGACATTTGATGGAAAATATTGAGCTGCTGGCTTGCATTGAGACCTGTGGCTATACGACGCCATAGAATCCACCACTCCAGCCAACTCTGAATATTTTTCTCGTAGTGCAACTTCTCTTGTAGAGCCAAGAAAGACAGACGTTGGATACGATTTTTATCTTCAGGGGTTCCGCTTCCTGGTCGCAAAGAAAACCCTGCTAAATTAAGCCAACGAACTTCATGTTCGGGACTGAGCCTACGCTGGGAGGAAAAATCAAAAAGAAGATCGTGTATTTGTCGGTTGGTGGATAAGTCCCAAGAATTTTTCCGTTTTTCTAAAACGTCTTCTAAGTTTCGAATGAGTTTTTCTGGATTTTTTCCGTCCGTTTTTCCATCCGTTTTTCCATCCGTTCGAGAAAAAGTCTCTTCTAAGCTTTTTTTTAAGGGAAGAAGAGGTAATTTTTTCTTTTCTCCGGTACTGGGAGCGGGAGATTGGGCAGCTTTTCTTTTTTGTCTTAGTTGAGGAGAGGAACGAATTTGAAACTTTAGTTGCCATCGTCTATCAGTATCCCGATCTTTTAACCAAATCTCTAAAGTTCCAATTTCTGTTAAATTCACTTCTAAAAGAATAGGAATTTGTTTTTTCTTTGCTTTTTTTCCCACTTTTAAAACAGTTTGTAAAGGGGGGAGAGCTTGCATCTCTTCGCTAAGAGAAACAATTTGAGCGAGAGAGTCTTCTTTTCGAGTATTACTAAAGAACAATTGAAAACTGACAGGTTGTCCGGTTAAGGCTTGAAGAGGAAGATCTTCTATTGTGCATTGACTCCCTTCTTGGGTTTGGAAGGGGACTAAACAAATGGCTCTGGCTTCTTTTGTTGGGGCGTTCTGGGCATTTTCGATTTGGAGGTAATAAGAACGGGGGCTTCCTCCGCCAATACGAATTCCTTTTCCTTGGCGCACTAGATGAAAGTAAGTTGCTCCCATAGATACCGCAAGATCCAACTTGTTATTGGTTAATACTAGTGGCTTAAAGGGAGCGGCACTTGTCGAAAACCAAAGAGAGAGTTGCTCTCGGATGCGATCTCGAAGAATTTTGGGGGTTAGTGTTCCTCCATTGAATAAGAGGATATCTGGTTGCTTTCCTGAGGGAAGGTGCCTTGTTAAAAAGGTGCGTAAATGCCGAGTAATGGCAGGATCTTTTGCATAAGGGAGTCCCCACTCTCTCAGTCCTTTTTTTTCAGAAATTTTTTCCTTCTCTTCCCAAGGCAGAAGGGGAAAAAAACCATCCAAAATAATTTTTTCGATGGTTTCTGTCTTTAACTTAAACTTAAGAGAGCCTCCGATAACGGAGCTGCTTCTTCCTGGTAAAGCAAAGCTGTGCTCGCCCTCACTTTCCTTTTGCCAAAGTTTTTCTTTCGCTTGGGAGCAAAAGCCAGTGAGCTGAGAGAACTGGGTCGAGTCGAGTTGTTTTTTTCTTTTTCCTTCCAAATAAACAGCCAGAGCAATATCCATATTGTCGCCCCCCAGAAGAAGGTGATCTCCGACGGCGACTCGTTTAAAATCGAAACTTTCTCCTTGGGGGTGGATTTCTATTAGACTAAAATCCGTGGTGCCTCCCCCAATATCACAAACCAGTGCGAGGAGATGGCCGGAAACTTTTTTGGGCCATTTTTGTTCGTGGTGAGCGATCCAGTGGTAAAAAGCGGCCATAGGTTCTTCCAGAAGCTGGATATTTTTTAATCCGGCTTTGTAGGCCGCTTCCAGGGTTAGCTCTCGGGCAACTTCATCGAAGGCCGCGGGAACAGTTATAGTAATCTCTTGGCTTTCCATGAACTCACTTTCTTTTTTGGCTTGAAAGTGATTCCAGCTTTCTTTCAAAAAGCTCAAGTAGTGGGTTGTTGCTTCGAGCGGAGATATTTTTGGGATATCAGAAGATGAAGCCCAAGGTAAAATAGGACTATAGCGGTCTACCCCGGAGTGGCAAAGCCAAGATTTACTTGAGTGAACCAAACGCTCGGGAACTTTTTTCCCTTGATTTTTGGCCCATTCTCCGACACAGAGTTTTTGTTCACTATTCCAAGGAAGAGCTAGTGACTGGCTTTGAACCTCAAATTCTCCGGGTAAATACAAAAAAGAAGGGAGGGTGTTTTGTTCTCCCATTACCCCTTCTTTGACGAGTTGTTTAATGGAAAAAACTTTGACTGTCGAACGTTGGTTTTTACCACGAGCTTGGGTATGAATATAGGCAACACTAGAATTGGTGGTACCCAGATCGATGCCAATTAAATAAGGAGTTGACCGCATGACAAACCTATCCCTTACGAATATTAAACTCTAAATTCCACTGGTGTTTTTTGTCGAGGCTTTGGCAAGAGATTTCTAGAGTACCTACTTCTGTAACTTTGCTGTGAAGTTTCACAGGAATGTTGTCTCCTTCTTTTATTTCTCCCTCTGCTTTCAGAGTGGTTTCTAAGGAAGCCACTTCATTAAAACTATTTTCCTCGTAGTCGCTCATGGAGCCTATCTCATCATCTTTGCGCTTAGAGGAGCTATAGAAAGGAAAAATTACGGGCTCTCCTACGGTGAGAGCGAGTTGGGATTCGGGAATATCGGCTTGACTTCCTTCTTCCATTCCACCTGGTACAACGCACATTGCTTTCATGGGGATAGGGATACCTGGAATGGCAGGGCGAGAAGACTCTATCCCTAGGTAGTAGGAATGAGCGGTTCCTCCACGGATTCGAATCCCCTTACCCCTTTTGGCTTGTCCGTAGTAAACGGCACCTTGGGCGACGGAAAGATCTAGGTCGTTGCCTGTGAGAACTTGCAATTCTTTCTTTTTTTGCCAGCTTTGCATAACAGAGAAAATTTGCTCTCGAAAGACTTTTGCCTTAAAAACTCCTCCGTTAAAGAGCACTTTGTTCGGGGAAGCGGCCTTGCTGTGAGTGTTTAAGAAACGAGCAATTTGGCGCGTGATAGCAGGCTCATTAGCATAGGGAAGGTTGACTTGGCTAAAACCCACTCGTTTGGTGTCACCAAAGTCATTGGACTCGACCTGAGGAAAAAAACCTCCGAGTAAGGTGTCCTCTATTTCTTGGCGGGTGAGTTTCGTTTTTAGACTACCCCCGATGAGGCGACTGCCGCGTCCTAATATAACAACGGGAGCAGAGTCGATAGATTCATCTTCGAGAATTTTTTCTTTTGCTTCTCGGCAACTATGCCAGAGAGAGACGGATTGCCAGGCATCGAGTTTTTGCTTGGGGAGTTTTTGGCTAACGATATGAGCTAGAGTAATATCCATATTGTCTCCTCCAAGGAGGATATGATCCCCAACTGCTTCTCTTTCTAAAATAAGATTTCCCTCTTCTTCGCGAGCGGAGATCAAACTAAAGTCACTGGTTCCTCCTCCTACATCAACGACCAGAATGAGGTCTCCTACTTCGAGCTCTTGGCGCCACTGCTCTTGGTATTGGTAAAGCCAAGCATAAAAAGCGGCCAAGGGCTCTTCTAATAAGGTAACTTCTAAGCCTACATTTTTGGCGGCTTGGACAGTTAGTTCTCTTGCCACGGCATCAAAAGAGGCGGGAACTGTAAGGTAGATGCTTTGCTTTTCCAACGCATTTTCCGCTTCCCTTTCGTGGTTCCAAGCTTCTTTTAAATGAAGAAGGTAACGCGAAGAGGCTTCTAGAGGAGAGATTTTGGAAACATCTTCGGTCGCCTGGAAGGGAAGAATATTGCTGGTTCGATCCACTCCTCGGTGACAGAGCCAAGATTTTGCTGAACTGACTAATCGGTTAGAAACTTGTCCTCCTTGGACGCGGGCAAATTCACCTACACAATAATCCTTTTTTTTATTCCAGGGAAGGGCTAGGTTCTTTGGAGAAAGTTCATGTTCTCCAGGCAGATAAATAAAAGAAGGAAGGGTATTTCTAGACTCCACTTTTCCGGCTTTGACTAGCTGGGGGATAGAAAATGTTTCAATTTTTTGCTCTTCGTTTTCTAAATCAATATAGGAAATAACTGAGTTGGTGGTGCCTAAGTCTATTCCGACGATGTAACGATGTTTTTCCATTTTCTTGCCTTTACTAGGATAATTCTACTTCTGCGGGAGTTAAAATAGAGAAATCTCTTTTTTCTTGGGGAAGATTTATTTTTTTTACACGCCAACCATGGTGTTTTAAAATACCTTGGAAGGGCGGTTTCCCTGTGACTTTTCCGACTAGTTTAATCTCGGCTGGATCAAACCCTTCCTCGACGGTTGTTTCACTCTCTTCTTCTCCGGGAAGCACGGGAACTACTTCAAAGTATTGCTCTAAAACTTTCTTGGATTTATTGTGAATATCACGAACGGCTGCCCCGACCTGTTCGTCTTCATAGTCGTCGATATCCTCTTGTAAAAAATCGATCCAGCGTCCTTCTTCTTGGAGAAGAGCCAAAAGCTGCAGCGCTTCACTGGACTCAGGTAAAGAAGGAGAAGAGGAGGATGTCTTGCTCATGAATGAAGTGGCTAATTCCGCAAAAGTGGAATCTTGGAGAACACGAAAGAAGGCTTTAAATGCTAAAGTTAATTTTCCCATTAAGCTTTTCTCCTACTAGGTGAGCTACCAAAAACTTTTGATACCCCACTTAAAATCTTTGTTTTTCCTTCTTATAACGAACTTCTCTTACTCTTGCAACACATTTCTTCTTCTTAAGGAATTACCAAGCAAAAATATCGATATGATGAACCTTTGCTTCTAGGCGAGACTCTTCGATTTCTTTTCGTTTTTTTATAACCCATTGCTGGAAAGCTTTTTTTTCTAAGGGAGCAGATATCATTTCTTCGACAGATTTTTCCATGAACCCGATGAGAAAATGGAGCATAAAATTTTCTTTCGTATTAATGACCCAATTGCTCTGCCCAGTAATGGTACTATAGTTGTATTGAGTAAGAACATGAGACATTTGCTCGGCACAATCTGGTCCCATAGCTTTACCAAATTTTTGTTTTCGAGTCATATGCTGATTATAGATATCGATGTATTTTTGATTTATTTCGCAAAAAGGGAAAAAATTCATTTCGGAGTAGTTTAAGGTCGCTAGCAAAGGAAGAGAAAAAGGAATGAGTTGACTTAGAAAATTTTTCCACTGGAGAGAAGAAAAAAGATCAAAAACAGCATTTGCAGTAATGAGGTTTACTTTCGCTAAATCAACGAGTTTATTTAACTCTAAGAGGGAGCCTAACTTAGTTTTTACTGTGACTGTCTTAGTGGCAACTTGAAACCGCAGCTCATTCTCGGACAGTTGGTAGGACCAATGATTTTTTTTCGCCCACTGAGAGAGTAAAACAAGAGATTGGGAGTTTAGATCAGAATCAGAATCCAGTAGCAACCAGTTCTGATTTTGCGGAAGAAAAGAAGCATAATAGCGCACATTGTTTCCCGTTCCTGCTCCAATATCGACAATGTTGATATTGGCAAGGGAGGAGAAGTGATCGAGCATCTTTTTCTCGGTAGAGTTTTTCCGCGCTGACGAATCAAAACGGTACCTTGTTTCAAGCCAGTTAGGATCAAAGGACATAGGTTCTCCGACGGGTGAAGAGATAGAAAATCGGCATAGGGCGAAGCCCATAACTGTCAAGCTAAAAGTAGAGAAGGTATTCACTGCGGAGCAGTGAGGGAATTGTGCTTAAACAGTTTTTACCCTGAAGCGAAGCTCTATTTTATAAACGAACTAAAGCACGCCAAGTGTTGGGGCCCACAATTCCATCTGCTGCCAAGCCTTTCGAATTTTGGAATTGAATGACGGCTGCTCTTGTTCCTGATCCAAAAATACCATCTACGCCTAAGCTATGGCCAAACTTATTTCTCAGTAAATACTGAACAGCACGAACACTGTCGCCTTTGCTTCCTTGAGAAACTGTTTTTATAAGAACATTTCGCCAAGTGGTTTCGTTGACCACTCCATCGGCTTTTAAGCCATAAGAACTTTGCAGAGCAGAAACCTTGCTTTTTGTCTCAGGACCAAACTCTCCGTCGATTCCAAGACTTTGTCCATGCTGGCGAAGGAGATATTGAATGGCATAAATGTTAGGGCCGATTTTATTTTGAGTGGTACTATGTGTGGGCCACTGACCAGGAGTGGGAGGAGTGGGCGGGGTGTTGTCGGAAACATGAATGTATCGACGAGGAACATAGCCGTTTTGAGAACTCCAAGAAAGATAGCGGTAGATAACTCTGTCATGGCCTCCGGTAGTTGCTTCGTAGTAGTAAGCTCCATTATTGGCAAACTTAGCAAAGAGACGAACATGGCTACTTTGCTTATTGACAATGTCACCTCGTTTTAGGCTTTGGACAGAGCCCAATTGATTAGAGATTTGGTGTAGAGTGACGGTTCCATATTTTTTATTGGTACAGCCCCAAGCTCGGGTCACAAAGCCAGAGCAGTCTGTTCCGCGAGAACAAGATTCTACTCCCGAGGTGTGGATATCTCCTGCCGCATAGTTCTGTTTCATGTAGCTATTGAAAGCAGCGACACTATCCCATCCTCCCCAGTCGTAAGGGACACTGCTGTAAGTAGCAGGGCCTCCAATAAAGCGAGGCTTGGTTCTTCCAGAACAACTTCCGCCATAAACGTTGCTCGAATTTAAGTAAACGGAATTGTTAACATAGTGGCTTGCGTTGTTCATAATAGCATCGCGGCTAATGGCTCGTTCAGAGGAAATTGTTTCTGAGTCAGCTTCTTCTAAAGGTTCAATATGGGGAAAGAGGGGAGAAAGCTGAGAGCTAAAATTTAGACGCCGTATTTCGACATGTCCTGGTCGCGTAACCAAGGCATAGGCTGTATTATCAGGAGCTAGGGCGATGCTGTGCTCTACGCTGATAAACTGTTCGTCAAGAGGAACACGAGTAAGCCCCACTTGTTTACCTTGGGCATTATAATGGCGTATTGTCTGATCCACTTGGATGACAGGAAGGTTAGCCATTTCCTCTACAGCAATATAAAAATCCCCTCGCTGATTACTATGAAGAAAACTTAAGCCTACAATTTGATGGGGGCTTTCTAGAGCAATATCCTGGTTTCCTATTTTGATTTGAGGAGACTGAGAACTTGTAAAATCAATTTGGTAAGAAGAGGAGTAGGCAGCAACCGTTTGATTACTCTCCCCTTGCTTACGGCTCCAAATTTGAGTTAAGTGAACTCCTCCTTCTTGCTCTAAAAGTAAGCCATCTTCGGGGGTGTAGCTAACTCCACTGAGACCATCGGCGAGCATAATAGGAGAGTCGTAGCTATTTATCAAGGTTCCCTTGCTGTCTAAGTGCCAAACTTTAGGAGAGATTAGGGCAGCGTCTAAGATAAATATTCCTTCGTCTGTCGTGCAAAAATCGCTGATTGTAACGAGTTCTTGGGGCATAGCGATGGTGTTTAGAAGGGTTCCTTGCGAATTGTACTGAAGAAGTCTTTGTCCGACAGCATCGGCAATCCAAAATCTTCCTGAGGAATCAATAACAAAAGCAGAAGGACCAGAAGGTAAAAAGTCGGGAACGTCTTTTAGCTCATAAGAAACACCTGTTTTTCCCAAGGGAATTTGAAAGATAACTTCACTTTCCTGAGCGTTTAGCACAAAAAAGGGAATGAGAAGTGCGAAAAAAAATAGATTTGTCTTTCGTAACATAATACTCCTCCTGCTTTTATGGACAAAAAAAAGACTTTTGATTTTGATTTATTAAGGGCTTGTATCATATCATAAATTTTATGATATGAGAAATATCTTTCCTAGAAGAAATAAATTTGAACTTTGTTATGGTAAGACCTTGTATGATACAAGAAAAAAGCTAGAATATTTTGTGCCACTAATGGTTACTTAGACAAGGAACTGAGAAACATGATCGATGGAAAAGATGTGAAACGTCCTCTGGCCTTAGTTCTCCCAGGGGGAGGATTTCGAGGAGCCTACCAAGCGGGAGCCGTGATGGAACTTGCTGCGCAAAATATTCGCTTTGATGTTGTCGCAGGAGCCTCGGTCGGAGCTTGTAACGGAGCCGCTTTGGTTTTAGGAATAGCCGACGAGTTAACCGAATACTGGGAAAAAGCCGTTACGCGAGGTATTTTTCAACCCAAGCGACTCTTGCGGGGAAAAAATCCCTTCAAAATAGCTGGTGTTCTCGATAGTTTTGCCGAGGATCGTAGTGGAAACGAGATTGATCCCTCGGAGTTGGAAGTTGATTTATTGATGTCGGTAACAGAGCTGGAAACGCTTTCCAATGTTATTTTTAGCTTTAAAGACCCTGACTGGGAGCGAGAAGAAAAACGCGCTCAATATCTCTCCTCTAGTTGCATCCCTTTTTTATGTGATCCTATCGAGATCCGAGGACAAAAATACATTGATGGGGGAGTAACGAACAATCGACCGATTCAGGCCGCGATTGACTGGGGAGCAAAAGAAGTTTGGGTTGTGGAAGTGGGGGATGGAGTTTTTTGGGAAAAGGTTCTCTTTGCCGCGATGCGAAAAAGTCTGAAGCTATGGCCTCGTCCTTCTGATCGAATTCGACTCCTCCAAGCTATCTTACGCCCTGAGCCTATTCTCGAGTTTGGGGATGTCGTTGTGCGGAGCATTTGTCCGAGTGCTCCGGCTAAAGTGGGAGGATTATTTTTGACCCGAGAACGAGTTTTACACGCCATTGATCTAGGAAAGAAAGATGCTCAGGATTTTTTGGGCTCAGTTTGATCGAGTTTGAGAAGACTAGGAATCTTTTGAAATACTTTTGGTTTTCAGAAAGACCCAACCAAAAAACAGCATAAATATAAAGTCATTTATTCCATATATACTATAGAATATGCCCGCAAATAGATCTTTTGAATAGAGAGCACTAATGCTAGTATAATTGCCATTCATCCATAATAGCCAGACTGTTACATAAATCAATTTTTCTATGCAAAATACCGCAACTAACCAACGAACTTTCTTATATTGATTGGCAACAGCAATATAAGCCAATCCCCATACCACTATCATAACTAGGCCAAAGTTCGACATAACTACCGGATCAGCAGTATTGATAGCCTCATTGGTGAATGCCCGTGAGAATAATAGTACGCCACCGATATTCATTATGCCGGCAGCTAGAAATCCTTTTTTTATAAGCGGATCGTTCATGAAATTTCCTCATTAATTATTTTGAGATCCCGTGGTGACTTTAGGGGAAGTGAGCCAAAGGCGAACGATACGCTGGGCTATTTTGATTGCTAATTACTTCCTACGAACAAACAAAGCGCCTAAAGCTATCGATAAAAACAATATCGTGGAAGGCTCTGGGATGGCAACTTCGTCAAAATTCAAGCTTGGAGCAGCCAAGGAAGGGTGTTCTCGTGAGGCAAAAGTATGGATGAAGCCACTGTGATCAGAATGAAATGTGTCTCTGCTAACAATAAGAGTGGCTAGTCCATTGGTATCTTGGTTTAAGAAACTGTCTAAGCTAGCTCCTGAAAACTGAATAAGATCTCCTTGGTTGCCAGTTCCATTGATAGTGAATTGTCCGAGTAAAGTAGCCGAGCTAGTTACTCCACTGCGACTGGTTGTGTTATTGGCCGGAGCGTTGTTCCAGGTGAGGGTTGATTCTGTCCAGTTCTCACCACTTACTCCATCGTTTAATCCAAAAATATTAAAGGTCTGGAGACCAGAAACAGGATTTCCCCCTGATCCTCCTTCGTCTACCAAAGAAAAGGAAGCGTTGGCTATACTTTGGGAGAGGCCCGAAAGATTAAATTGGATATAGATTTTACGACTAGCGGAGAGATTTACATTAGAGCTTCCATCGGAAGAAGCGGCATTTTTGACTCGAAGTTCACTATTGCTTCCATCGGAAGAGTTAGGGCTTGAAGCTACCACAAAACTATCCGCCTGAGCCGTTATAGTTGTTGCTGAAACGGACATAGAAAATATTATGAGAGAAGATACTATTGCAAAAAGTGTTTTTTGATACATTTTAAAACTACCTGAATATTCAATGATAAATATTTTACCTAAAAGAATTCATTTACTCATTTATAATAATGGTTTTAACCTCTGGTTCTTTTTTGACGAATAAACAAAGCACCTAAAGCTATCGATAGGAATAGAATCGTTGAGGGTTCTGGTACAGCAACTTCATCAAAATTCAAGGTCGGAGCAGCCAAAGAAGAATTTTCTCGTGAGGCAAAGCTGTGAATAAAACCTCCGTTGTTTGAGTCAAATGTCTCTCTTGAGATGATGAAAGTGGCCAATCCATTGGTGTCTTCGTTTAGAAAATCATTTAGGCTAGTTCCGGAAAGTTGGATTATCTCTCCACTGGTTCCTACACCATCAATGGTAAATTGCCCCAGTAAAGTCGCAGAGCTGGTTACTCCACTTCGACTTGTTGTGTTATTGGCAGGAGCATTGTTCCAGGTAAGAGTAGATTCTGACCAGTTTTCTCCGCTAACCCCATCATTTAATCCAAAAATGTTGAAAGTTTGTAGACCCGAAACGGCTATCCCTCCAGCTCCTCCTGCATAAACAAGAGAAAGAGAAGTATTTGTTGCTGGCTCAGACAGGCTCGATAAATCGAACTGGATATAGGCTTTGCGACTAGCGGAAAGGTTTACATTAGTGCTTCCGTCTGAAGAAGCAGCATTTTTAACTAGAAAAGTGCTCCCAGTTCCGTCCGCAGAGTTAGGGCTTGAAGCTACAACAAAAGCGTCAGCTTGGGCCGTTAAAGTTGTTGCCGAAACGGTTATGGAGGATACCATAAGAGAGAAGCTTAGGGCAAAAAATATTTTTTGATACATTGAAGGCTACCTCAAATTTAATGGGAAATATTCATAAAACAAAGATGTCTTATGTCTTATAGTAAGATATAAACTTTGAAAAAGCAAGAAAAACCAAAAGTAATGTTGATATCTTGGTTTTGCTTACAAGCTTGTCAAAACCTGACGAACAATTCCCGAGACAACAAAGCTCAGAGACATCTCCCACGCATTCTCCTGGTCATTTCCTGTTTCCCAAACATAGTTGTAGCGGAAGGTTATTCCTTCGAAGATTCCCACCACTCCTCCTAGTTTATAGCGCACTCCATAAAAATCTTCCCCTAAGAGTTCTCCGGTAACGTGCTCGATACCAGTAAAAAGATGCAAAGAAAGACCTTTATCTTGGACAAAGCCGATATCCATAGGGATTGTGAACATTCTTAGAGTAGCGGTCGCACTCATGATGCTAATTTGAAATTCGTCGGCGCTTTGAGGATCCGCAAAAGGGACTCCTGCGGCATCAACAAAGGGAAGTTCTTGTTTGCCGCTGTTAACAATAATAGCTCCGTTGCCGATGTTGGAGGTTAAAGTAGCATTCGAATTTCGAAGAGTGGTTTGGGTGCGAAATCCTCCATACATAAAGACATTTAGAAAATCAAAATAGTCTCGGTCAAAGGATTTTAGAAAAGTGAAGGAGGTAAAAACCCCTTCATCGTGTTGCTTGTATTGGAAGTTATCCAAGGTGGCGACGACATTTCCGGCATCTACAGTAATTGAGTCGATGGTTTCGCGCAAATGGGAAGTTCCATAGCCTACGTTAAAAATCATTTGAAGGGCTAACTCAGGAAAACTCGCAAGAACAGAAAAATTCATCGCTTGTTGGTAAGCTTCGGTTTCGATTCCTTCCGCATTAGCCACAGCAGCTTGGTTTCCGACAAGGACGTCTTGCACCTTATCAATATCATCGGAATGAGCCCAGCGGCCAATGTAGGAAGCTCCAAAAGAGAGGGAAAAATTTCCAAAGTCTAGAGCAAAAGGACGGACAGAGATGTAGTGAATTTCTTTGTAAGTGTCTTGGTTGTCTTCTTCGCGCTTGCGTTGTAGCGAGACATACATCTCTACAACATCGGCAGGTTCTATCCAGGGCTTCCCTTTTAGGTGTTGATGCCGCTCTTGCTCTGCGTAGCGAGGAAGTTCCCAGGCATACTTAAAGACATCGCCGTTGTTCGCGGGCAGTGGATCATAAGTTTCTTGAAAGAGATGTTGATCATCTGGAGAGATATGCTCAAAGGATTCCTGTCCCAATAAATAGGCAGGAAAGAAAAGAAATCCGAAAAGAAGAAAGGGAATAAACTTTGGGGTAATATAGGACATCTTTTACTCCTCTAGGTAGTCATTTTAGACATTTCTTAAGGTGCATTTTTTTAGTGCGTTGCACCAGAAATTATCATAAATCCTTAAGTTTAAAAACTTTTAAAAGAGTGATTATAATATAAAAAGAGGAGATTTTCAATAAACAGTCTGTCGTTTTTTGAAATAGGCATTGGCAAATATTGTGAATAGAATAACCAATGCTCCCAGATAAAAACCAAAAGTCATTTTTTCTTCGTCCCCAAAAAGGCAAAGAGCTAGTAAAATAGCATAGATCGGCTCCATGTTAACGCTAATCGTCACTGTGTAGGGGGAAAGCTCTTTCATTACCGATATACTAACGACAAAAGCGAGAGCTGTGCAGAGTAAACCTAAAACAAGAAGCCAACAAAAATCTACTCCACTAGGGAAAAGAAGAAACAAATGGGGAGAAAAAATAGTAAGATACAGGGAAATCCCAATAAATCCTCCGAGCATTTCATAAAAGGATATCGCAACAGGGTCGATTTTTTTGATAAACAGACTGTTGATTATGGTAAAAAGTGCCGCCAAAAAAGCGGCTGCTAAACTATAGATAATTCCTGCTAAAAATTGCCCTTCAAATTGGAAAATGAGGTAGATTCCTCCCACCACGATTAACCCTAGCATTACTTCATAAAAAAGAACTCTGGTTCTCAGAAGCAGAGGTTGGAGAAGTGCTGTAAAAAAAGATGTGGATGCTATACAGGTGAGGGCGATAGACACGTTAGATACTTTTATCGAAGCAAAAAAGAAAATCCAGTGGGCTGCAATTAAAATCCCTGTTATGATAAGATAGAAGAGAGAGCGAGGGGGAATTGAAAAGCGAGAACGCCTCCACAAGATGAAAGCACCTAGTCCTAGAAAAGCAATGAGCATTCGATACCAAACCAAACTAATCGCAGGCAGAGTAATCAGCTTTCCAAGAATCCCCGTAAAACCCCAGACAAATACAATAATATGCAGATAGATGTGATTACGATAGGGGGTAAAATTTTGTTTTTCGCTCATTTTTTTCCTAAGGGGTGTGGCTTGAAGTTAAGGGAAAGTTAAAAGATGAGGGAAGATAGCAAAAAACTGGGGAAGAGGAAAGAAAATTTTCTCGTTCCCAAATGGTGCGTGGAGAGAACGAGAAAATAGAATAATAGAGGAAAATTTGTCCATTAGGACAGGTCCTAGGCAATTTGTTTTTCTGGAGTTTTAGCACTATTTTTTGGGCTAGACTTTTTTTGCTTAGGCGCTTTTGTGGCTGCTTTTGGGGTTTTCTGCTCTGCTGGTTCTTTTGGTGAAACGTTCTGGGCAAAAGTAGAAACATTTTGGGTTAAGAAACTCTCTAGTTCATTCCATTGAGAGGTAAATGTCTTTCGGTAACTTTCTTGTTGCTGAGTTGTTTTTTGAACCCACTCTTGGAAAAAATTTTGAGAAGTTCCTTGAATTTCTTCTGTTTGTTTCGCTAAAATCTCCATCATTTTTTCACTCTGTTCTTGCCACATAGTCAAGGAACGAGATGAGTTTTCCCATTGCATTTTAGTTAAAGCGACCATCTCTTCGAAAAAAGGGTTTTTAGGCATATTGTTTTGAAACATTGAATTCTCCTTTGCGATGCAAAATTCTTTTTTACGTAATAAATATAATGCTTTTTTGTTTTATCTGATATTCTTAGATGTTCTTATTGTGCAGTGCACAATATCTGGTTTTGTTTTCTATGTCAATATTTTTTTTAGAAAAAAGGAAAAAAATGCCCCATTTAATTTTAGAGTGTTCCCAAAAAATAAGAGATGAACTTTCCTTTGCCGATTTTTTTAAAACCATGCATGAAACAATTGGCAAGGTGGCTTCCACTAAAGTAGGGAACTGCAAAGCAAGAGTTCTTTCTTACGAAGAGTACTACCTAGGGGAAAAGGAAAAAGGAGAAGGGGGATTTCTTCACCTACAAATCAGGATTTTGGAAGGAAGGAGTGCTGCCGTAAAAAAAGAGATGAGCGAAAAAGCGCTGTCTTTATTGCAGAATCTTTGTGAAGAGAAAAAACAAAACATGAAAAATATACAAATTACAGTAGAGATTCAGGATATCGATCGCTCGTCTTATGCTAAATTTCCCAAAGGAACCATTTAGGTGGCTTTTTTTACAAAACCTTTCGACTATTTCTTTTGAACTTGTTATTATATGCCGTCCAAATCTATTTTCAGGAGCAATACTCCTGAGAAATAAAAGATTCTCGCCCACTACTTTATGAGCTGACTAGACAAATTGGGAAAACAAGGATGCCAAAGCTGCTTATTGAAGGAAGTAATAACTTCTATCAAATACAAGGTAAAACCCTTACCATTGGAAGATCATCTCAGTGTGAAATCACCATTTCCGACAACCGTTCTTCGCGCCGTCATTGCGAAGTAGGACAAGACGAAGAGGGATATTACGTAAAGGATCTAAATTCTTTTAATGGGACTTTTGTTAATGGAAAAAGGATTACTCTTCATCGCCTCAACCCCAACGACAAAATTAAAATTGGCAGCATGTCTTTTCTTTTTGAAAGTGAAGATTTAGAGAACCAAGGCTCCAGTAGCCAAGGAAAAGATAAGCTCTCGGTGGAAGCTTTTCTTGCTATAATGGAAAACGGTAGTTGGCAGTTGCAGATTCCTCTTCAAAAAGGGAAAAATAGAGTTGGCCGTAAAAAAGACAATGAAGTTTATTTAGACGATGAGCAAATCTCTTCTCGTCATGCAGAAATCCATTTTGTAAAAGGAACTTATGTTCTAAGAGATTTACAGAGCAGAAATGGAACATGGGTTGATGATCAAAAATTAGCGACCGATACAGTGATTTTGAATTCGGGAGCAACCGTTAAATTTGGAAAAACCACTTGTCTTTTTTGGGAATCAAAAAGTGGTCCTTTGCCTGATGCTCCTGGAGAGACTGCTTTTTCTCAAAAAAAAGAAGTCCGGATTCCTTGGCCTCGGGTAGTTTCAACTACTGCTCTTTTTAGTTTGGTTTTACTTTCTCTTTTTATTGGAAAATACTTCTGGGGAACTAGCTTTGGAGAAATTAAAACTATTCCAGGAAATTTGATTTATGATTTTTCCTTCGAAGAGAATTTTGGATGGCAGTTTGAAGGAGCTTTGGGAGCTCAGGAAGTTACCAATGCTCCGACAGGGCATTATGTTTTAGAGTTTTCTTCTCCCAAAGCCGAAGTTGATTGGCACGAAGCTCGCTACTGGGATGTTCTCCCCGTGAGCTTCGGTAAAGCTTACCGCACACGTTTCTCTATTCGCTATAAAAACCTTCAAGGAATAGCTGGTTTAAAACTAGTTTGGCTTTGCGAAGGGAAAAGTAACTATAGCATAGAAAACTACACTCCTTTCCTTTCTGGAAGCTCCCTTGGATGGGAAAAACAAGATGTTCGCTTTCTTCCTCCACCGGAAGCTAAGAAATTGCGCATATCTTGTTTTGTCCAAGGAAATGCGACGGAACTAGCTTTTGATGATATAGTTGTCGAGGAGATCGAAAGTGCTGGAGTAGCGCGCCTTCCTAGTCTTCGTTATGACAAATGGGAAATCTTCATGAACCAAAGAGGAGTGCTGGATCTCTATTACCGAGATGAAGCTCTTTTTCGAGGGGGAAAAATCCAAATACGGGAAGGGGATATTGTCTTAGCGGACCAAGCCAGAAGAATAGGTAAAAGAGAAATTAAAGATAATCTCCTTGGGTGGAGCGGTGAAATTGCGACGGGTGGTGGTATTCTTGAGATTCTCTTAAGTTGTTCTCTTACTGAAAATGGGTTTCAAATATCCTACTCTTTTTCTCCGAATGTACAGTTTGAGTCAGAAGATCTTTGTCTGAGCTGGGAGTTTTCTTCAGCCCATCTTCCCGAAATGATTTTTTTAGTGGGAAATCAAGAAAGTGTAAAAATCAATTCTTACGATTTGAAAGAAAAAGAAACCCAGCAGATATTTTGGCAGGGAGATAACTCTTTTGGATTTACTTATGCTCCTTCTGTTGTTTGCTCTATTTTCCCAGAAGGGGGACACTTTTCTTTCCGACAGTATTTACCGTTAGATGAAGCGAAAGAATTTATTGTACATTTGAAAGGGAACTACCAAGAAGATGAGAGGGGAATGGATGAACTGCAGAAAGAAGCCCTTCAACTAGAAGAAAAAGGCGAATGGGGAAAAGCTTACTTAGTCTATCAAAAATTACTGAATAATTTTCTCTTTTTTACAGAAGAAAAATCTCCCCAAACAAATTTACAAAGACTAGAGAAAGATTTTTATCGGGAACTTGGTGAATTAGAAGAGGCGTGGGAGCAAGCACGTTTTTTCCAAGTCCTTCATTTCTATGAGAATTGTCAAAAACAAGCGCAATCAGCCTTGGAACATTGGGCAGATATGCCTTCTTTTGAAAAACTAGAGCAAGTTTCCTTGTCCATTAATCAAGAGCTAGAAGAGCTCAAAGAGAAAGAGCAAGCACAGGCACGAGAAAATCTTTGGAAGAGGGCTTTGCAGTTAGAAGGAAATAAAGAATGGGCTTTGGCAATAATTTTGTACAAAGAGCTCCAAATTCGTTTTTCAGAAAATACTCTTACTGATAAGGCCCAAATAAAAATTGAAGAACTCAAGAAAAAATTGGAGGGAGAGTAAGTGTCTGCTAAACAGGGCGTAGGAATTGAATATAGCGAGTCGAGTTTAAATTTCATCAAAGCTAGTTTTAGCAATGATTCTTTTACTCTTCAGCAAGCCATCCAGTTTCCTCTTCCAGGGATGGTCGATGAAAATTTATCTGAAAATACAGCTTTGAGATTGAAACAATTTCTGAAGACAAAGGAAGTTAAGATATCGCAAGCAGTCGTAGGGATTACAGGGGAAAACATGAATCATCGCTACCTCAAAGTCCCTCCTGCTAGTAATGCTTGGCGAATGTCCAAAATTGCAGAAATTAGCTGCCAAGAAATGGCGGAACAAACATCTTCTCGTTTGGCTTTCGACTATATGCCCCTGAATGTTTTTGACCCAAAAAGTCAAGAACAAGTAGTTCTTCTTTCTTTAGCGAAGAATAGCTTTCTTAATCGACTTGATATTTTTTTTCAGCAAGCGGGAATTAAAGTTCAGTATTATGTTCCTAAGCCTGTGGCTCTTTACCATTGCTTTCTTAAGTTCTCTTCTCTTTCTCAGAATGAAGGCACTTTGTATTTGGTAGATGTGGGGCGTAGTGATGTGTTCTTGAGCATTATCCAAAATAACGAACTATGCTTTATTCGCAATTTGAATATAGGAAAAGTAACAAAGGAAGAAAGAGATGACAATGAGACGATTTCTGTTGAGCCTGGAGGATTGGAGCTTGTTCACTTTGATCTAGAAGATGAAAATGATGACAATGCTACGGTGGATGGGATTAGCGCTCATTTAGAAAAAAAACAATCTTATTTTCAAAAAATACCTGATTTTTTAGAAGCTTCGACTAAGTTTGCTCAAGTCCAGCTTGGTTTTAAAACACTAAAAACGGAAAAAGTTCTCTTAACGGGTAGCGATAGTCTAGATGGTAAACTCATTCAAATCATTGCTTCCCGCCTTGAATGCTCAACAGAAACATTGCCCATAAAAAAATTTTCTAGTGGCAAAAATATTTCTTTTCTTCAAGGGAAACCAGAGATTTACAAGGTAGCTTTAGGATTAGCTAGTCTTCAGGCCCAGCCAGAATCTACTGCTATTCGCTTGGTAAGCCAACAGAAACTTGCTCGTAGCCTACTTTTTGGTAAGCACTTTTTTGAGTATGCGGTCGTAGTTATTTTAGGATTGTTCTTAGCTTTTTCCACGATCTACAGTTTCTCTGGACTCTACTATTATGAAAATCAACTTTCCCAATTAAACAAAAAGTACGCTCAATATGAAAACCGCTCTCAATCAATCAAAGCAATTATTTCTGAAAATCAAGAAAAGCAAAAGCGGTATGAAGTTTTACAAAAGAAAATTTACCCTAACAAGTGTTTATTAGAGCTACTTTCTCTTTTACATAAACAAGTTCCTCCTGCTATGCTCCTTGAAAACGTGAAGTTTGTTTCTGATAAAGACTTTCGTATTTTGGTGAAGGGGGTCATTGAAGAGTCAGAACAAGACCCTTACATTGTATTAAAAGATTTCCAAGAAATTTTGCGAGAGGACTCTTTGATCAAAAAGTATGAAGAGAAAGATCCTCAGCTTAATCCCGAAGATGGCCGACTAAGTTTTGAGTTTGCTCTCTATTTTGCTTCTAGTTCAGAGCTACAAAAAGAATAATTTTCTCTAGAAGATTATTCCTTTTGTAGCTTTTTTTGAATCCTTCTATGTTTTTTTAATGCACCGATATCTAGGAAAAACCTGATGAAAACCCTCACTTCAGAGCAATATGAAAAGTTGATAAAAGATACTGAGGTTTTGGTTCAAAATAAAATTCGTATTACCAAGACAAATGAAATTATAAAAACCTTTCGGGCAAAAAGCAATTTTTCCACTGACCGCTTTCGTCCATACGCCCTAAGATTTCAAGAAAATGCAAAACGCTTAAAGGATTTGGGATTGAATTCCTTGGAGATTACGGAAGTTTACTATGTACCTTCTTTGAAGCAATACTTGGTACGCTATCCTCTCTTAGAAGGAGTGAATCTCCGAGAGTTTCTTAAAAAAAATCCTCAAGAATCCAAAGTTATTGAGGCAATCCCTAATTTTATCGCAGAAATTCACAGTAAGGGGATTTATTTTCGAGGTCTACACTTTGAAAATATATTACTTCTGCCCGACGGCAGTTTTACTCTTCTCGATTTTTCCGATGCTCATTTTTACGAAAAGAGTTTAGACCCTTGGCGACGAGCCCGTAATTTTAGGGCTTTTTTACGGCAAGAGGAAGATTGGGAATTGATAATTAACTGCGGAGTAAATAAATTTGTCAACCACTATCTCGAAGCTTCTGATTTATCTCTTTTTGCTCAGAAAATTTTCTTACGTTGGCTTATTTTGTATTCTCCCAAACTGAAAGAGTTTAGGAGTTAATGATAAGATTATATGATGGAATTTATGGATAAACTATGAATAGAGAGCAAGCTCAAGTTATATTTCGAGACCATAGTCTTTCCTCTTCTGATAAAGTTGTTTTGGGTATCCCTACTACTAAAGATTGTTTTCTTCTTTCAGAGGAAAGGATAAATCCCTACGATTTTTCTCAGTGGTTTCCCCAAGAAGAAAAATTTTCTTCCATTAGATTAGATCATTGGGGGTCAGATTTAACAATGGCTCAACTTCGTCAGGTAAGTTTTGTCGCCTCTTCTGTCTTAAAAAAACAGGGGGTTTTCTCTTGTTTAGTTCGCAATAGTGAATATCTTTTGCAAAAAGAGAAGAGTGTTTTTTGGCCCGGAGAAGTTGTTGCAGAAGTGGCTACGAAAGATCAGGAATACTTTCGCCCCTTACGGCATTACGTAGAGCTTTTTCGTCTCTTTGGTTTGCGCCTAAAACCACCTCAACTCTTAGGATCTAATGGAGCTGAAGAAGAGCCTCCTTTTATGATTTTAAATGCTGTCAAGGAAGTTTCTTTAGATGAAAAAGCTTCGCATATTCCTTCTCCAGATAAAAAAGGAAAAGAGGGGCATGATGATTTAGACGAGGCTGAAATTCAAGAATACTGTGAAAAAAAATACGGCATGGAGACCGATTACCGCTGTTTTAATCGTTTAGAAGAGCCCGAAATTATAGATGATCTTCTCTATGGAGTATCCCAACTTCGGCCTCGAAAAAATGATAAAGTTTTGAGCTTAGGGGTTAATGACGGCCGTGAGTTTGATATTTTCCAAGCGTTCCTTAATAAGTCTTTGTCTTTTTATGGAATTGATGCTGCTATAAGTGCCATAAAAGAGGCTCGTCAAAACTATCCTCGCCCTAATTATCATTTCTTTCTCCATGCTCTTGAGGATTTGAGTGATCTGGCTTTGCCAAAAATGGATATGATGATTTTACTTAATATTCTTCAGTGCACTACGATAAAGAGAGATCGCTTACTGAAAGACCTCATACCTTTGATGACCCCTTCTTGCCGAGTTTTGATTTCTATCCCCAATAGTCATTTTTCCGAAAATGATATTTTGCGTCGTCCTCTTTCTCGTCAACATCCTCGTCATGACCGCTCTCTTGTTTACAAAGATATGCGCTATTTATCTCGTTTTTTCTACCGAGCAGGTTTTTCTAAAATCGAGTGTTTTGGAACTTACGACGCTTTTTTGCTTGCGAAGAGAAGCTAAAATACAATAGAATTGTAAAATTAAGTTATGAAAAAAATATGGGCAGAAAAAGGAGTTCGGGTTTTTTTGACAGTTTGGTTTGGGCAGTTTCTGTCTAGTCTAGGAACAAGCTTAAGTGGCTTTGCTATAGGAGTTTGGGCCTATCAACAAACGAATTCTGTTACTCAGTATGCCCTGATTTCCTTTTTTGTTATGCTTCCTGGGTCACTGGCTTCTCCCTTTATTGGTCCTCTCATCGATCGCTGGGATCGCCGTAAGGCGATGATATTAAGCGATATTGGAGCGGCTGGGGGAACAATGATTATTGTTACCTTACTCTATTTTGACCAACTGGAAGTTTGGCACATTTATTTAGCTGTCTCTTTTAGTTCTGTTTTTAATAGTTTTCGCTGGCCGGCTTATAGCGCGGCAACCACTCTTCTTGTCCCTAAAGAACATCTAGGCCGCGCTAGTGGTATGATTCAAAGCTCCAATGCAGGTGCTTTTGTTATTGCTCCTGTTTTAGCTGGTTTCTTGATGGAAATCATCGGTTTTTTTGGAATTGTTCTGATCAACTTCGTTAGTTTTGCCTTTGCACTGGGAGCTCTTTTGGCTGTTCGTTTTCCCGAGCCCAAACTCTCTGAAGAAAACAAAAAGAAACGAGGATCACTTTGGAAAGAAGCTGGCTATGGCTGGGAGTACATTGCTCAAAGGCCTGGCTTAGTCGCATTTATTGCTCTTTTTGCAGTGTGTAATTTTCTTTTAGGGATGGTAAGCGTTTTAGTAAAACCCTTGGTTTTGGCTTCTTTTTCCCCCAGCGACTTAGGGATAGTCCTGTCTTGTGGAGGAGGAGGAATGCTTTTAGGAAGTGTTGTTGTTAGTGTTTGGGGAGGGCCCAAGCGAAAAATTTTGGGAGTGCTATCTTTTCTTGCTCTCCAAGGGTTTTTTGTGGCGTTGGCAGGACTCAAAGTCTATCTTCCCCTAATGGCCTTAGCCGCCTTTGGTTTTTACTTTAGTCTCTCTATCTCCAACGCGGCAGCTCAGGTCCTTTGGCAATGTAAAGTAGCACCCGAAATACAAGGCCGAGTATTTGCCATTCGCCGAGCTATTTTAACCTTTGTTATGCCTATCGCCTACCTAGTTTCGGGCCCTCTAGCCGACTATGTTTTTGAACCCATGCTCCAAGGAGACGGATTGCTTGTTCACAGCATAGGCTATTTTTTAGGTGTAGGGGCAGGAAGAGGCATTGCCCTACTCTTTGTTATTATGGGAGCACTGACAATACTTACAACTATTTTTGGTGCCCTCTACCCTCATCTACGTTTTTTAGAAAAAAGATTACCAGACGCAATTTCTTAGGAGAAATTTGATGAGTTACGAAGAAGAAGATACTCAAATCTACAAAGTTGTCTTAAACCACGAAGAACAATACTCGATCTGGCCTGTTGACCGAGAAAATCCCTTAGGTTGGAAAGACGCTGGAAGAAGTGGACCGAAAGCGGAGTGCTTAGAGTACATCAAAGAAGTCTGGACAGACATGCGCCCTCTAAGCCTACGCAAAAAAATGGAAGAAGCCCAGCAAGAATCTTAGGGATAGCTGGAAAATTTTTATCAGAAATGGTTTTTGAAAAAGATGAGCACATTCACAGGATGATAGGTTTCATATTGATAAAACGTTTTATCAATATGAAACCTATCATCCTGTGAGTGCCTTAATACCATATCAGAAACGACCCTTAATACAAGGCAAGGGTGGAGGGCAAGGCTCCTGCCGCGCCGGGGTTGTGCCAAGATAAAAATATCAGGAAGCCTTGCACAACCCCTGCTCGGCAGGAGCCTTGCCCTCCAGAGAACATGGTGCTTAGAAGGGTTTTTGATGATCTTTTTCAAAAGCGGTTTCAGATTTAATTTTCCCCTCAAACACTTATTACTATTGAGTTTTAGAGTGTCTGGCACTAATGTTGACTAAATATTGCATCATATTGGTATTATATAAACAACAAAATGGCAGCATCTTGCTTTTAAGATACTGCTATTTTTTATCCAAGAAATCCCCAAAAGCTCATCAGTTCGATACTAATGAATTTTTTTATTTAGACTTGCTTGGTAATAAGTTCTCTTTACCTAAATGCTCTCTTAAGTTTTCGTATCCTTTTTCTAGGAAATCTATTTTATCCTTCATTTTCTTCATTTCACTCTGGTGTTTAAAAATGAGCTCTGTAAATTTCCTCGAAGATATTTCACGCTCTCTTTCCTTTACGAAGTTTTCATCTTTCTTGGTTCTAGAGGTTTGCGTTTGTCTAGAAAAATTTGTAATTTCTGAGCATTTTCTTTCAGAGGATTCGACATCTTCTTCTATTGCCTTCTCTTTTTCTAGATGCAAAAAAACTCTTTGCATCCAAAGTGTAGCTTCTACTTTATCCTCGCATTTTCCTAAAACATAAACCTTTTTAGTTGATTCTAAACAAAGATTATTAGACTCATCCACTAAGAATTTTTTTATATCCTCTGCTGAAAAAACGGCACCATCTTCCCAGAAAACATCTCCATTTTCTTTATTGATACATATAACCATAGGCATTTTATCTGTATCAACATAAAAACCCTCTGCATCTTCATATAAACGCGTTACTTTATTGTTCACTTGTATTCTCCTCTGCAAGGGTAAAATTTTTTCTATTTGCTGTGGAGAGAACACCTAGAGCTAAGCAAACTAAGCTTTAGCGAATAGAAAAAATTTTACATGCCCGCTCTCTCATAGAGAAGATAAGCTCGCTTTTTCCATTCTTCATTTAGCACGGCAGATGAACAAACTCTATCTAACTCAGAGCGGTTTTTTTCTGTAAAAATGAGACCGTTCAAACGAGCTATATTTAGGCTCTCTTCGCCTCTTTCTTCTAGTTCAATAGGGTTACTCTGCCTTATTTCACCTTCCTCTAAAACCCTTAAGTAAAAACCGGTCATGAGCTTTTCATGAATCCACTTTAGCATTTTAGGAAGACGCAGATTGCGACCGATAGTGGCACAACGCTCTGTTGGTTGAGCTATTTGGATTCGAGCGGAACCTATTTTAAAAATATCGCCTACTCGGGCCTCTTTTTCCGAATAACCGGAAATAGTTATGTTTTCCCCAAAAGCAGGAATGGGTATGGCAAAACCTGCTTTCTCTTCAAAAAAAGCATAGTTCTCATAGCAAAACATGTGTAAAGCCATGCTTTCCCCGCCATGACAATCTTCAAAAGAAGAATCTCCTTTTAAACCTGTTTTACTTAGAAAAATAATTTCTTGAGATGGTTTCTTCTGAATAGCAGAGGTAAAGACTTTACCTTGCTTATCTGTTAGATGTTTGGGATTGCCTAAATTTAGACTTATTATTCTCATACACTACTATCCTGTTGTTTCCGTAGGAAGATTTTCTTGAAGAAACTCTAATATCTCCTGGTTAATTCCTTTTTTTAGAAAAAGCTTATGTTTGGCAAAACGATAGCTTTCTTCTCGTTCTTTAGACCATGAGAGTAACTGCTTCTGTGATTGCAGGGGATAAGGAACAAAGGGTTGAGGAGGCTGCTCTTTTTCTTCGCATTGTTTTAGCCTTTGGAAGATTCGTTTCAAAGCACAATCCAAATGAGCAAGATCACAATTATCCTTGACAAGACGAAGATTCTCCTGATTGAGGAGAGTACTGTCGCCTAAAATAACAATGCCATGAGGTTGACGATTGACCGTTTTTTGGAGAATTTTGTTCTCTATCTCTTGGTATTTTTTTTCCCCAGCGAGAGAAATATAGTGGTGGAGAGAACAACTAACCTCATGTTCAACTAAACGATCTAAATCACAAAGAGGTAAACCTGTTAACGCTGATAATCGATGTCCTACGATGCGGTGTCCTGAATAAGGAAGACCAATAACGGCAAAAGATCGAGCTAGAGTTATAGTGGGATGATATCCATAGTAGTCAGACATTTTTAATCCATCCTGATTGATTCCAGAAGTTTTTTTAGGGGAATTTAGTTCTGAGGAACTTGCCCTTTCATTTTTTCTTTAGCGGGTTTATATACGTACTTGAATCCTGTTGTAATAGCCACTCCCATCTCAGCAAAGGCCATTACGACAGAAGGAACATTGATGTCTCCTAAAATTACTGTGATTCCAACAATGACAACTGTGAGAATAGCTAAGGTTAATCCTTTGAGAATGCTAGCTCCATCAGCTTTCCAAAGAAACTTTAGAACCTTGAGGCAGATAATTAATACGGCAGCTACAATAAAGAGACCGAGTATTTTTAGAATCCAACGCCCATAAGGAGAAGATGCTATTTTTTCGAAACTTTGGACAAAAGTAGTATATAATTTCTCCCGGAGATTTGTTTGTTGGCTCTTTTTTTCTTGTGCTTCTTCGTTCTTTTTGTCTAAAACATGCTCTTTTGTTTTTTGTTCTGTTCCTGCTGCTACTATTTCGATAAGAGGATCTTTTTTTTCTGAAATAGAGGGAGTCTTCTCCTTTAGAGAAAGATCTTTCCTTTTTTCCTCTGGAGGAGTTTTTTCGATTTTCTCGATTTTCTCGATTTTCTCGACAATAAGAGCTTTTTTGAGTTCTTCCTGTTTTTTCTTTTCTTCTTCTAAGGGTAGGAGAGAAGAGTTTTTGGAAATAGATTCGTTTTTTTCTTTTTCCTGAGGCAAAATTTGGGGTTTTGGTCCCCACCAACCCCAGAGGTTTGTCCAACTATCTTCTTCTTCCTTTTCTTCTTTTTTCTCAGAAACCAGTTCTTTTTCTGGTGAAGAAGACTCTTCAGGAGTCAAAGGGACTAGCTCTTTTTCTTCTTCTGTTAAAGAGGAAGAGGGCATGGATGTCTTTTCTTTTTCGCATCCTAATCCTAGGAGCATAGAAAAAAGAAGACAAAAGCAAAAAACACGCTTCATCTTTTGATACCTTTCTTGAATATTTTTTTGAATAATGTGCTAGTATATTTTAAATTACGTGTTTTCGGAAGGAAAAGTTGGTTTTTCTTTCCACCGTTGATACAGTTTCTGAGTCAGAGAGCGGATATAGCTTATACCTTTGACCTCGGAGTGGTCCTCAAAAACGTCAAGGAGTTCTTTCGGCAAAGCCTTGGGCCCGAGAAAAGCCCCCGAGATTGCTCCGGCCATGGCGGCAATAGTATCGGTATCTCCACCTAAATAAATAGCCTCAGCGACTACTTGCTCAAAGGAACGCGGAAAGAGGGCGAAGCAAGCAATGGCTGTAGCAACGGAATCTGTGGCTAAAATTCCATTGCCTAAAGGCAAAAGATCTTCTGTCTTTCGAACTTCCTTTGCTAGAAACATCTTTTGACGAAAGGTCTCTGAGTGACATCGGCTGATGAGTTCTGTAAAAAAAGACTCCCGGTTAAACTCTTGCTCTCGGGTGACCAAAGCAACGGCTAGAGCTAAAAGCTCAGCTCCTTCTGTACCAAGTGGATGTTTGTGGGTGGGCCAAGCGGAAAGATGAGCTTGGGTGCAAATTTGGTCTAAGTCTTCATGAAAGAATAATCCGACCGGAGCAACCCGCATGGCCCCACCGTTTCCATATGAGCCGCCCGGAAAAATTTCTTCGGAGCGTTTTTTATAATCCCCACCGTCTTCCATTGTTTGTAACACAAGACGAGCTCCTCCTCCATAGCCTCGATAAGGAGCATAGTTTGTGACAAAGGCTCGACAAAGACTTTCTTCTTCGACTTCACCTTTTTCGATGAGAGCTTCTGCTAAGCCAATAGCCATTTGCGTGTCATCTGTGTAGTGAAGCATTTCGAAGTCATGTTTGAAGACGAGTTTATCTATACTGGGATAACGCCATTTAATGTAGCTTGTCGTTTGCCCTTCAAAGCGAGCTCCCAAGGCATCTCCTAGAGCAAGTCCGAGCATGCCTCCCATAAATTTGTCTTCTATCGTAAGCATCATAAACCTCCTTATTGTCCATTAACTTTTTCCGCGACTGCCTATAATAAGATAAAACGAACTCGATGAGAAATAATTTTTTCGGAAAGCTTTCTTGGAAAAGTTCCTTCTTTGTTTTCGGTTGTCTCTTCGACCATTCTGTGATATAGTTTGGGTAATAATAATGATAAATGAATGAGTCTTTAAAACTCTAGGAGAAAAGAATGAAGAGACTTTCTAGTGTTATTTGTTTTTCCCTTATTTTTCTTTCTTTTGCTTGGGCCCAAAACGAGAATACTTGCGTCATGTCTATGGGTGTTATCGACCTAGAGCAATCCGTAAACCGCAAGGTGGCCTTAGGAGAAAAGTACTCTGATAAAATATTACTGACAGCTCAAGAAAACTGCATAGAAGTTGTTGCGCGAGTTTTCCTTCCTGAGGGAGCAGAGTACCTAGAAAGTGTTCCTGCAGGCGAACTGAGCTTAGATGGAAAAACCTTAAGTTGGGAATTTTCTCGGATGAAGCGAGGAGAAACCCAAGAAATGAGAGTTTTCTTAAGGGCACAAGAAGAAGGGACTCTGACTTGTTGTGCAACAGTCAAAGCGACTCCTATTTGCTGTGTCGGAACCTTTGTGGGAAAAGCTTCTCTTACTCTTAAAAAAGAAGGCCCCAAGACAGCAACCTTAGGAGAAAAAGTTCCTTATTTAGTTACGATTAAAAATACAGGTAACACAACTGCTAAGAATATTAAACTAGTGGACCGTATTCCTGCTGGTTTAACTTATCCGAGCAACCCTGAAAAACGCGAAGTAAGTTGGAACCTAGAAGATCTTCCACCGGGAGTGACCCAAGAAGTTCAAATTCTTCTGGTCGCGGAACAAAGAGGTAAGTTTTGCAACGAAGCTGAAGTATTTTCCTCGAATGCTGAAAGTGCCAAAGGGCAAGCTTGCACCGAAGTTCAACTTCAAGACGCTCAATTAACTGTAGAGTGTCCTCCCGAAAGTTATTTAGGAAAAAAAGCCCGCTATAATATTCAATTACGCAACTCTGGTGACGCTATTTTACATGATGTAGTAGTGGGAGCTATCTACCCGAAAGAGCTCAAAATTCTTTCTGCTGAAAACTCTTCCAAGCAATACTCGAACCGAATTATCTGGCGTTTTTCCCAGCTTGCTCCTGGAGAAGAAGTTGACCTAGAGATTATTGCCATCTCGAAGTTTGCTGGTAAACACTGTATGGAAGTCATTGCCACTTGCAATGAAGAAGTTAATCGGCGCACCTCTTGTTGCACAGAATGGAAAGGTTTTCCCGCTCTCTTAATAGAAGTGATCGATACCGAAGACCCTCTTCTCTTAGACGAAACCACTAACTACGTCATCAAAATCACGAACCAAGGAACTGCTTTAGACCGAGATATCCAAATCAAAGTAGAGTTCTCTGAGCACATCATTCCCATTATTCTCAATGGCCCGACTCCTGGGGCAATCGAAGACAAAAATGTTGAGTTTGAACCTTATCCTTCTCTTAACCCAAAAGAAGTGATTGAGTATCGCATTACGGCTAAAGCGGTTTCGGCGGGAGATGCACGGATGAGAGTGTATTTGTACTCTGAGCTACTTCAGACACCTGTGCCTGAAGAAGAAAGTACGCACGTTTACTAAACTGAAGAGCCCACGAGAATTCCCTTTCTCGTAGAGTAGTTTAACAGCCTGAAAATGAGAAATTCCAAGTTTCGGGCTGTTAGGCTATCTATTTTTTCCCCTCCACAGTGGATTTTGAATAGAAAAGAATTTCACGCAAAGACGCAAAGAAAAGCAAAGGATGATGTAAAAAATCTTTCTCTTGATCTTGATAAAATTCTCCGAATTTATCTTTTGTCTTAATTCTTTTTTTCCTTGGCGTCTTTGCGCCTTTGCGTGAAATTCTTTTCTTTCTTCAACTTTAAGACGCATTCAGTACCTTAAAAACAAGCAAATCTAAATGCGTGTTTTCCACTCTTATTTTTCCTAGCCTTTAGCTTTTTTTCGTTCCTATGTGTAAGAAGCCTGTAAAAGGAACTTTTGTTGCAATTTACTACAATGTTATAGCTGTAAGTTGAAATCGAACAATTTAATATTCCAAAAAAGGTCATATATGGCCAGTATGGCTAAGTATGGCCTTTTTCACTCCAAACCTTCTTCTTTCTCTCAAACCAATAATTCATCGGAAAGTCAAGCTCTGAGGGGAAATAAAGCACATTTTCTCAGCTTGGCACAAATTTTGCCTAAATACTTTTATGATGACGAACTTCCTGTGAGCTCCATTTGTCTAATAGAACAATCAGAAAATCTACTAAAACCACAAAGATAGAGCACTACAATTTTAAATTGCTTAGATGTTCGACGATTGAATTTACTAGGTAGAATACATTTGTGGATGCTCTAAAAAAACAAAGAAGATAATTTAGCAGGGGCTTTACGATGCTTAGTGATAGTGAATTGGAACGAATTAAGGATAAGGAAAAGGATAGAGTTATCCGGGAAAGAGAAGGAGAGGAAGTTAAAGTTGAAAGTGAAATTGAGCAACGTCAGAGAAAATCGACTAACAATGTGATTTTGATATTTCTCATAATTTTGGGAATTATATTTGGCGTATCTCTCTTCATTCTTATTTCTCAACTGCTCGGATAATTCTCAGTGGATTAGGACAGATCAAAAACTATTTTAGGGAGATATCATAATGAAAGAAGAAAAGAAAAACAAGAGCGACAAGAAACCCGCCCAGAAAAATCTCAAAGAAAAAAGAAGAGATAAAAAGGAAAAAAAAGAAGGGAAAAATTTACCTTCTAAGCCAGAATAAGAATCAATGAGCTAATGGCATTGATTATGATTTTGGCTACTTAGTGTTCATTCTTGCGAAGGTGGAATCCAGACGAAAAGACGGGAGTAACTTTCTAAACTAGATTTTCGCCTTCGTGGGATGACAAACGGAGTTATTATTCCAGCCTCATAGAGCTTCATAGAGCTTCATAAAACAATGCGGAAGGTTTTGCCCGACACATTGGTCGAATATGGGATCAACCCTAATAAAGCATTTTCATGAAAGTTTTATTAGAAATCAATTCAAAGAGCCGATATACTAATTTTGTCTGTATAGGCGAGCTACCAAAAGTATTTGGGTTTTTCATAGAGGGTTTGTTCTCTTTAGGCGAGGGAGTGGTTTTTGCAAAAAACAAAAGAAGTGGGAAATAATTTACAGAAAATTCACGATGAACTAGAGCGCCGTGTAGAAGAGCGAACGGCGGAACTTCGGGTGGCTCTTTCTGAAATTCGCACGCTGAAAGATAAACTCGAAGCGGAGCGAGCTTATTTGCAAGAGGAAATCAAGCTAGAACACAACTATGAGAATATCATTGGCCAAAGCGACGAAATTAATCACATATTCTATAAAATCGAGCAAATAGCTTGCACCGATACTAATGTTTTGATTTTGGGGGAGACGGGAACTGGTAAAGAACTGGTGGCTCGTGCCATTCATAATTTAAGTTTACGAAAAGATCGCTTACTTGTAAAAATAAATTGTGCGGCCTTGCCTTCAAACCTGATTGAAAGTGAGCTTTTTGGACACGAAAAAGGTGCTTTTACTAGCGCTAGTGTCAAACAATTAGGGCGATTTGAGGTTGCCAACGGAACTACTTTTTTTCTCGACGAAATTGGAGAGCTACCCTTAGAATTGCAATCTAAGCTTCTTAGAGTGATTCAGGATGGGGAGTTTGAACGTTTGGGGAGTTCTCGCACGATTAAAGTTGATGTGAGAATTGTTGCTGCTACCAATCGCAATCTAGAACAAGAGGTTCGCGATGGACGCTTTAGAGAGGATCTTTGGTATCGGCTGAGTGTTTTTCCCATTACAACACCGCCATTGAGAGATCGACTAGAAGACATTCCCATGCTTGTAGATTTTTACGTTAAGAAGATTTCCAAAAGGTTAGGAAAAACTGTTGATATTGTTCCAACGAATGTTATGAGTACCTTGCAAAGTTACGATTGGCCTGGCAATGTCCGTGAATTAGAAAATGTTCTAGAGAGAGCGGTTATCAACTCCGCAGGATCAAAGCTATGCCTAATGGATGAGCTGAAAAAGAGAGAAAAAGATTCTTTGACAGTTCTAAAAACTATGAAAGCTGTTGAACGCGAACATATTATACAGGTTCTTGAGCAGACAGAATGGAGAGTGAGTGGAAAAAAAGGAGCTGCAGAAATTCTTGCTCTTCCTCGTAGCACTCTACGAGCTCGGATGCGAAAGCTTGATATCTGTAAGTTAAATAATAAGAGATAGATATGGTGTGTGGCCATATATGGTCATCTTTTGAGTTGATGTATTTTTCAATCATTCTCTCCCCTTAATCACTTCCTTCACTCTTCCCTCACTTCTCCTTGATCTTGAGAAACAAAAAATATTCCATCAAAAGACGACCAAAGAGCAAAAAAGACTGGAAAATTTGAGAAAATTATCTAATAATAGAAAAGTTCACTCGTCAATTCCCAGCTCTAAAACCTACCACTTAGCCTCTAAACACTTGCTACTTTATCGTTAGAAAGATCGTTTTAAGGATAACAATGAGCCAACCCAAATTATCTATCATCATTCCTTGTTTAAACGAAGCAAGCAATATTGAAAGACTCTTAAAAGAACTCCAACAACAAAAAAATATAATCTCAGAGATTATTGTTGTCGATGGTGGTTCTCAAGATGGCACTCAAAATATTGCGAAGAATGCTGGAGTTGTCCTTTTGGAAACAAAGCGTGGACGAGGGCACCAAATGAATGAAGGGGCCAAAATTGCCCAATATGAAATGCTATTTTTTATCCACGCGGACAGTTATATTGAAAGTGACAGTCTCCTTTATAAGGGAATGCTAGAACTACAATCATCTTCAGGCTCCCAGATAGCAGGTCATTTTTCCTTACGATTTATTCGGAATACTAAAAGAAAATCTCTGGCCTATTTCCACTATGAGGAAAAAAGTAAACTCAATCGTGAGGAAACTTTTGGAGGTGATCAAGGACTCTTCATCGACAAAAGTTTTTTTGAAGAGCTAGGAGAGTTTGACGAAAGTTTACCTTTTCTAGAGGATAAGAAAATTTCTCTGGAAATTCTAAAGCAGGGAAAATTTGTTACCCTTTCTGGATGTTTAGGAACCTCCATAAGACGTTTTGAAGTAGAAGGGTTTTCCAGGCGTATGCTTTTAACTATTCTTATCATAGGTTTAAATCGCATATCTTATCATATGTTCTTTGAACATGCTTTTGATCTGTACAAGGAACAAGATAAAAGCCTTAAATTGAACATGCACTCTTTTTTTTATCTTATACACCAGATTAATATGCGCAATTCTTTAAAGACTAATTTTTTGGATTGGTATAGGGTGGGTAGGTATACACGTGGTAATATTTGGCAGTTTTTCTTTTTTGGTGACGTTTGTCTTCGTTATTTCTTTAAAGTCCAAAGGACTCCCTTTCTTTCATTTCACGATGGGGTATTCCCCTTTACAAATTTTTGGCTATTTGATCTTATTGTGATGATCTTGACGTACACAATTTTTTACATTTGCTGGGTGTACTTTTGGTTTACGGACAGAGTTTTTCTTAACAAGAGTTGAAAAGGATGTACTGTGAAATCTATTTTTATAACGGGAGTTACTTCAGGCATAGGAAAAGTTGTTTTAGATATATGCCTACGAGAAGGATTCCAGATAGTTGCTCTTATTAGAAATGAAGAGCAGAAGAAACTCTTTGATGAGACTTCTCAACTACAATTGCTGGTCTGCGATTTAGAGGATCGAGAGAAAATACAAAATGTGCTAGCACTGCTATCTAAAAAAAAATTGGATTACATTTTACTCAATGCTGGTTTGCTAAACTATGGTGAATTTGACTCTTTGCCGGAAAGCTCTTTCGAAAAAATTCTAGAAGTTAATCTCCTGGTTAATATGAGGATTGTTCACCATTTGCTCCCTGAAATCAATAAAAATAAAACTAAGCTGGTCTTTGTTAGTTCGATTGTCGCAAGGATGCCTTGCCGAAAATTTTTGAGCTACGCTGTTTCCAAGGCCGGTCTGAGTCAGTTTTGCAGCTCTTTGATGGTAGAGTATCCTCATCTACAGATACTTTGTTTAGAAATCGGTGCTGTGAATACAAAAATACATTCCAAAGCGGGTATGGAGCTAGACTCTAGTAAATTTGTAAGAGCAGACATTATAGGTAAGCGTTTATACAAAGCAATGCTAAGTAAAACAGGTATTGTTACTCTTCGTTGGCAATGGTATTTACTAAGAAAATGTTTGATGGTTTTTGAGGATGTGCTTTTGTATTTTATGATAAATTTTCTTAAGTTTAGGGATAAAAAATGACGACCTGTGCAATTGCCCTCAAATGTGAAAGAAGAAAAAGCTCGCGCAAAGACGCAAAGACCGCAAAGAATAAAAACAAAGATAAATGGAAGGAAGTTTCATTTTCTTCTTTGCGTCTTTGCGTGAGTCTTGAATTTACCTTAACCGCACAGGTGGAAAAATGAAGAAGAGAGTACTTATTACTGGTGGAGCAAATGGATTAGGAAAAGAACTTGTCAAAAATTATCTTACTAATGGCTTCCAAGTGACAGTTTTAGACTTAGAAAAAATGGAAGAAGTTGAGAGTGCTGAAATTACTTATCATACTTTTGATTTAAGTAAAGATAACTTTGATTTTGATAATACTGTTTATGATGTAGTTATCTGTAATGCGGGGATTAGTTTGAGTGGCAGTTTTACAGATCTTGACTTTGATAAGGATGTAGAAGTGTTTCAAGTCAATATTTTGGGACATATGAAGCTTCTCAAAATATTATTAAAAAAAGGGCTAATAGCACCAGGGGGGCGTATTGTTTTTATCAATTCTGCTACCTGTGTTTGTCCTTTTCCTATAGCACTTTCTTATGCGTCAAGCAAAGCGGCTTTAAGTGGTTTTGCTCAGGCATTGGAAGCTTATTTACTTGGCAAAGGTATATCTGTTACTCAGGTATATCCAGGGCCAATGAAAACTGCGCACAGTGAAAAGTACTATAAAAACTTTGAGCAAAATACCGGCATGGATGTGAAAAAGGTAGCGAAGACAATTTTCTATGGAGTTCACAAAAGAAAGCGTCATATTCGCCCTGATTGGGTAAGTAAATTGTTTTATTTAGGTTTTTTGTTTTCACCGCGATTATTGTGCAAAATATCATACAAAAAATATAAATCCGTGTGCTACTAGGGACATGTCCTATATGTGTCAACTTACGGGTTTAACCTCGTGGTTATCATTAAAGAATAGCGCTTTGGTTGTTCTTCGTAGCCGTAGCCGTGATCGTAGTCGTCGCCGTGACAGTGACCGATTTTAATCTCGGTCACGGTGACGATCACGACTACGGTGACGATCACGACTACGGTGACGATCACGACTACAGTTTTCAAGGACTTGCGGCTTAAGTTGACAGCTATGGGACATGCCCTAACAGAATATTTTGAAATTTTTATGGAAATAGACCTATGAAGTTTGACAAATCTAGAGCAAGCCTACCTTTTCGTTTTCCTATTATTTATGATATTGTGATATTTTTTTTTAATGCCCGCAGAGAAAAAAAAATACTCCAAGAGTTAGTAGGAAAAAACAAAACAGTCCTTGATGTTGGTTGTGGCTATGGACGATATAAAGATTTTATAGACCCTTCTTGTAAATACTATGGGTTTGATCTGAATGAAATATTTGTAAAATATGCTCAGAAACGTGGATGTGATGTTATTGTGGGGGACGTTTTAGATCCTGAGGTCTACAAAAAATCTGATGTGGTAATGGTAATTGATTTGTTACACCACTTGCCTACCAAAAATATGACGGAGGTAATTGAGCTTGCTGTGAAAAATTGCTGCGAAAAGCTTATCATCATAGAGCCCATCTTTTATATCCTGAAAAACCCTATCTTGGATCGTTTTTTGATAAAATTTACCCATGCCTTTGAAAATGATGGTGTTAGTGGTGTTCATCCCCGCTACACTCGTGATGAACAAATACAGTTATTTCAAAATACCCTAGAAAAATTTGATGCTCTAAAAAGTCTAGAAAAATTCTCGATGAAAAAACATATATTTGCCGTTTACGATCTCAAGGAAAAATAAATGAAAGACTCAATAAAAGTCCTTTTAAAAAAATATCCCATTGCTGATAAACTAAAAGAGGATGAGCTGGAAAAGATTTCTCAATTAATGACAATAGAGAGATATAAAGCAGGGGAACTCCTTACCAAGCAAGATTCGTTGGCTAACGACTTACTTTTTTTAGATGAAGGAGTTGTTCGGGCAATTAAAAAAGATGGGAAAAGGCAATTGGTTCTACATGAAATAACTAGTCCGAGCATCATAGGAGAAATGGCCTTTATCAACGAAAAAAAACGCACTGCTGATGTCGTGGCCCAAAGCGATGTCACTGTTATAAAGTTGAAAAAAGAGGCTTTAAATACCGTAGAGTCGGAGCTACTGAAGTATAAATTTATGATCTCTCTGAGTCAAATTACGATAGATCGACTAGATACCGGAAGTAAAAAAATGCTGGAGGAGGTTTATCTACGCACTAGATTTGCCAAGACTGTCATTCTTTTAATTGCAGCGATCGGCTTGATGAATTTTATTGTCGCTTTTAACAAAGTATTGCAGGAGTATGTTCCCTATGGTGTGATTGCTACTATGGGATATTTGGTTGCTGGGGTAATTGCCTTCTATATAGTAAAGGTTGTCGAACGGCCTCTTAGTTGTTTTGGATTAAACTTATATAAATGGAAGAGATCTTTGCTCGAAGGCATTATAATAGGTCTTTTATTGCTGTTTATATTTGATTTTGTATGGGAGAGACAACTGTGGCATGAAATAAGTGTTGTCATCTCTCTTGGTGGTGCAAGGTACCTTTTTAGCTGTATTATGCAAGAGTTTTTGATTCGCGGTCTTTTACAGACCAGTATGCAAGAGTTTTACCAGGACTCTAAGGGATATTTGTCTATTCTGATTGTTTCTTTTGTTACTACTCTCTATCATATGCATTTGGGGTTGTTAACAACTCTACTTTCTTTTGTTATGTCTGTTTTTCTTGGTTTTATCTATCTTCGACATAAAAACTTGATCGGTGTTGTTGTTATTCATTTTAGCATTGGAACAATTGCCTACTTTTTGGGTTTTTTTGACCAGGCATAGATGTTGTTGGGTAAACGTTAAAAACGTACTTTTAGGAAAATGAAATGAACCAAGATCTGCTAGTCATTTTTTGTGATAAAAAGCTACAGCTCAAAATATACAGTACTTGAAAAGAAAAGAGACATAGATAATTACGAAGATCTCAAATATTATCAAAGAGAAGGTTTGATTGATATAGTTAAAAATATTCTATCAAAAGACGACCAAAGAGCAAAAAAGACTGGAAAATTTGAGAAAATTATCTAAAATGGGGGAAGGTTTATTTTTTATGCCTTAGTATACAAATATAAGGAGGTCAGAATATGAAGAATGTTTCTTGTTTTTGCTGGCTTTTCACTCTTCTGCTGATTGTTTCCAGTGGATGGGTAGGAGCTGATGAGCTGACAAGAGAGCAGCAAATCAAAAGCGAAATGCAGACTATTATTGCTCAGCTAGATAGCAAAGAGCGTGGTAGTTCTCTGCCGGATCGTGAATTTGCAGTGGCTCTTTTTCAACAAGTGATGGATCGTAACCCTAGCTACAGTGAATTAACTAATGTGGAATCTCTTCTTTTGGGAGATCGTTGCCAAGTTACTTGTTTAGTTAAGATTCCTCGAAGTCATCTTCTAGCCGTTCTTTTGGCTAAAAAAGAAGGGGTTTCTACTCTGAGCTACGAGAATGTTCAAGCGAATATGTCTACTATTCGTTCTCTTGATTTAGATACCGTTCCTTTTTGGCAACCAGAGATTTTAAAAGACGAAAATCCTTTCTGGGAACCTCGGGTGGATCGCCAAGAAGATATGAAAAGTTTAAGCTTTGAAGTTCAGGAAAACCGAGGGGAATACCAAGTATATCACGGTTATTTTCACGCTCATACTTCTTTTTCCGATGGATCAGGAACTCCTGATGAAGCTTACACTATGGTAAGAGACCAAGCTAACATGGATTTCTTTGCGGTGACTGACCACTCTGAAATGCTTCTTCTTTGGCCTTGGGAAAACAAGTGGGAAGAATTAAAAGCGACTGCAGACAAGTACCATGCTGATAATAAGTTTGTTACTCTCTATGGTTTTGAGTGGTCTTCTCCTATTTATGGACATATCAATGTTCTGAATACTCCAGATCTCACTAACTGTATTGATAAGATAGAAGTCAAAGATATTTGCAAGTGGATTGCCAAGAGACCAGAGATTATCAGTCGTTTTAATCACCCTGGACGCGATAAGTTTGGAGTGGAATTTGATCACTTTAAATTGCAACCGAATAATATCAAACAAATGGTTGCTTTAGAGATGTTCAGTAAAAAAACAGGTATCCAGTCTTTTCTAAGCAAAGGATACTTTGGCAAAACTCACTTCCTCAATGAAGCGAACCAAAAAGGTTGGAAGTTGGGAGTTGTCGGGGGACAAGATAACCACGATAAGAACTGGGGAACTCGCAATGATTTTAACGTAGGAGTTTGGGCAACTGAATTAACTCGTCAAGGAATCGTTGAGGCTTATAGAGCACGTCGTACTTTTGCGACTGAAGACCGTAATTTGTCTTTAAGTTTCCAAATCGATGGAGCGCAAATGGGTTCATTGCTACGCTCTGGTAATGTTAATCTAGAGGTAAAGCTAAACGATGGCGACCGAGAAAACTTTGTCAAGGTAGACATCTACAAAGCGGACAAACTTATCCACAGTCATCAAGTAAAGAGTAAAAATCCCAATATCAATCACCAAGTAGAGACTCAAGCCGGTGATTTTTACTATGTTGTTGCCACTCAAGAAGATGGTGATATCGCTCTTTCTTCTCCTATTTGGGTTGTTGAGTAATTCTCAGTACGCCCTAAATAAAACTTGAAATTCTCTAGGAGATTTACCTAATCTCCTAGAGTTTCCTTCCTCTTTGCACGTCCATATCCATGTCTAGTTATTTTTCAATGCCAACCAAAGGAGCAAAAGTATGTTCTCCCGAATCCTCATATTTTTCAGTATTTTCTTTTTTTCAGCCCCTCTTTTTGCCCAAGATTATGATAAAATTCAAATAGAAACCACTCTTGTGCGCGATAATATTTATATGCTAAAGGGGTCAGGGGGAAACATAGGAGTTTGCACGGGAGAAGACTGTGTCTTTCTTGTTGATGACCAGTTTGCTCCTTTACATAAAAAAATTGTCAAAGCTGTCCAGAAAATTAGCTCAGAAAAAATTCGCTTTGTTATCAATACCCATTGGCATTATGATCACACCCAAGGCAATGAGCTCATGGGGAAGCTTGGTGCTGTTATTGTTGCTCATGAAAACGCTCGTTCTATGATGAGTGGATCTCACTTTATGAAGTACTTCAAGCGACACGCTGCGGCTGTTGGTGCGGATGGTTTACCTGTGATTACCTTTACCGAAGGAATCACCTTTCATTTGAATAAAGAGACGATCAAGGCTCTCCATCAACCTGGCGCTCATACTTCCGGTGATTGTGTAATTTTCTTTGAAAAAGCGAATGTTGTGCACATGGGAGATCTTTACTTTAATGGGTTTTATCCCTTTATTGACACTCAATACGGAGGATCTCTGGCCGGAGTAATTCAAGCCGCTGATGAAGTTCTCAGTAAAATCAATGATGAAACATTGATTATTCCAGGACATGGCTCTTTATCTAACAAGAAAGAACTCCAAGCTTACCGCGATGTTCTTCAGGATATTTACAGCAAGCTTAAGCCTATGGCCGATGCCGGAAAAACTCTTCTTGAGGTTGTCGAAACTAAGCCGACTGCTTCTTATGATGAGACCTGGGGCAAAGGTTTTTTGAAACCTGATATTTTTGTGCAAATAGCTTATGAAGGAATGACTGGTAAGGCTCAAGAATAGGGATGCCCTTGTTGTATTCGCTAAGTGAAAAAAATCTATGGAAAAAATAACAGAAACTCCCCGTCTAGTCTTGCGTGTTTGGACAATGGAAGATACTCCCGCAGGTTTTCGTTTATGGGGAGATTCTGTCGTTATGCATTACATCAGTGATGATGGGCAGGGCGAAAGCGAAGAAGAGATTATTCTCTCAATGGAAAGAGGGATCGAGCACCAAAAAAGATATGATTGTCAACATTGGGCAGTTGTCTCTCAAGAAACGCAAGAGATTTTGGGTTGTTGCGGTTTTAATGTTTACCAAAAAAATAAAGAAGAGCTGGAGATTTGCTTTCACTTTATGAAAGAACATTGGGGGCAAGGTTATGCTACAGAAGCAGCCAATGCCGCTCTTATTTATGCCCAAGAAAATTTAAAGCCGCAAAGAATTGTTGCCAGTGTTCATCCCGAAAATAAAGCTTCTCTGAGAGTTTTAGAAAAAGTGGGGTTTTCTTCTCAAGGAACTTTTTTTTACGAAGATACCCAAGAAGAAGAAATATTTTGCGTTTGGGATGAAAACAAGGCGAAAAAACGTTGGCTAGGACGTGAGTTATAGATACTATTACAAACTTTAGAATGATGAAGTGAACTATGATTACTGTTGAAGAAGCGGAAAAAAAAATTTCCGAGATTTGTCCTTTGTTTAGCTCGGAAAGTTGTTTTTTTGACCAAGCTGACGGACGAATTTTACACGAAGATATTTACGCCGACCGAGACTTTCCTCCCTATGATCGAATTACGATGGACGGAATTGCCTTATCTTTTGCTGCTTGGAAAAAAGGGCAGAGAGTGTTTTTGGTCGAAGGAATTCACCACGCAGGAAGACAGGCTCCTTCTCTTGAAAACCCCAATGCTTGTTGGGAAGTAACCACCGGGGCTGTTTTGCCCGAAGGATGCGACTGTGTTATCCGAGTAGAGGATCTTAAATTTCAAGAAGGAAGTGCTCACTTAGATGAAACAATAACTGTAACGCAAGGTCAAAATATTCATCCAAAGGGCTCTGATTATCCTCAGGGAGGGATTTTATTAAAAAAGGGAGATCGTTTGCTTTCTCCTCAAGCAGCGGTTTTAGCCTCGGTCGGAAAAAAAGAAGTTTTGGTCGGACGCTATCCCAAGATTGCCATTATTTCTAATGGCGATGAGCTTGTCGAAGTAGGTGAGACTGCTGAGCCTTATCAGGTACGTCGCTCGAACCCTTATGTTGTCTATTCAGCCCTCAAAAGAGAAGGGTATAAAGATGTCCATCTTTTTCATATTCCCGACGATGAAATCAAACTGAGAGAAGAGCTTGAACGTATCTTAAATGAGTTCGAAATGATTATTATGAGTGGCGGGGTTTCCATGGGGAGGTATGATTTTATTCCTCAAACTCTGAGTCACTTAGGAGTGAAAAAGGTTTTTCACAAAGTAGCTCAGCGACCAGGGAAACCTTTTTGGTTTGGAAAGAGCCCAGGCGGAAAAGTCGTTTTTGCTTTGCCTGGCAACCCTGTGACTGTATTAGTGTGCTTACATCGCTATATTTTACCTCAACTAGAGCGAAGTCTGGGCGTTAGAAATCCACGTTCTATAAACGTAGTTTTGGGAGAAGATTTTTCTTTTTCGCGTTCCCTGACTTATTTTTTACCGGTTCGAGTGGAAAATGTTTCGGGATTAATGAAAGCTTACCCTATGCCTACTAATGGCTCAGGTGATTTTGTTACGGCTGCTCAAAGTGATGGTTTTATTGAACTGAGTGCCTTAGAAAATCACTTTTCTCAAGGATACGTAGCTCCTTTTTATCCTTGGTACTGTTAAAGGAGAGATCAGATGGTCACAGACATTTTTAAGCGCCCTCTCCAAGCTCTCCGAATTTCGGTTATCGATGCTTGTAACTTTCGTTGCAACTATTGTATGCCCGAAAATGAATACCCTCGGAACTACAAATTTTTAAAAAAGAAAGAGCGTTTGGGGTTTCCAGAAATTCTCCGCTTGACTCGTTTATTTGTAGAGCTAGGAGTAGATAAAGTTCGTTTAACGGGAGGGGAGCCTCTTTTGTGCCGGGATTTACCTGAGCTAGTAAAAGAGCTTGCTCAAATTCCGCAAATTATGGATCTCTCTCTTACTACTAACGGTTGGTTTTTGGCTGAGCAAGCGAAGGCTCTTAAAGAAGCGGGACTTAATCGCTTGACTATAAGTCTAGATAGTCTCAACCCTGAGTTGTTTCGTAAAATATCGGGAGGGAAAGGGACTTTAGAAAAAATTCTTAAGGGGCTTCAAGTTGCGAGGGAGATGGGCTTTACTCCTCTTAAAATCAACGTGGTCGTACAAAGAGGAATTAACGATAGCGAGCTTTTACATTTAGTCGAATACTTTCGTCGTCCTGAGTATATCGTGCGCTTTATCGAATATATGGATGTGGGAACTCTCAATGGGTGGCGCTTAGATCAAGTTGTTCCTTCCCAAGAGATTATTACTCAGATAGAGAAAAAACATCCCCTGGAGCCTATTGGCGGGAATTACGGAGAAGTAGCTAAGCGTTATCGTTACTTGGATGGGCAAGGGGAAGTGGGCTTTATTTCGTCGGTTAGTCAACCTTTTTGTGGAAGTTGCAATCGGGCTAGGCTTTCTGCAGAAGGGAAATTTTACACCTGTCTATTTGCTTCTCAAGGACTGGATTTACAAAAACTTCTTCGAGAAGGAGCTTCTGACGCTGAGATTCTTCAAAGTATTCGCAAGTGTTGGCAAAGTCGCGAAGACCGCTATTCAGAAGAGCGCACTGATCAAAGTTCTGACCAAAGTTCTGATCAAGTAAAGCCAAAAGTAGAGATGTACCATATCGGAGGTTAGAGTTTGTCCCGAGTTCCTTCAATAAAAAAACAAGCTTTTGCTCTCGATATTCCTAAGATTAGTATTTGTGGATACCGCAACTCTGGAAAAACTACTCTTATACTTCGTTTGATTGAAAAGCTTTCTGATCAATTTCAAGTAGGCTATGGAAAATTTTCCCATCATAGCCCTTTGGTTTTTGATCAGCCCGGAAAAGATAGCTTTGGAGCAGCAGAAAAGGGAGCCTTTCTGACTTGGTTAGATGATCAAAAGCACTATCAAAAAATACACTCTCAAGCTCCCAGTGAAAAGATTCGAAATCTTGAGCTACAGGATTGCGATTTCCTGATTGTGGAAGGGGGGAAAACTTTATCTTATCCCAAGATTGTTTTTTGTCCTCCTGAAGGAAAATCGGAGATAAAAGTAGAAGATCCTGTTGTGGCATGGATTACGCAAAATCTAAGCCAAACAGAAGAAAGCCAAACAGAAGAAAAAATTTACCAACGAGACCAAATTGGCAAAATTTCCCAAGAGTTGATAAAGCATTTGAGGCAAGATTTATTCTCTCATGTCCCTCTCTATGGTCTTCTTTTATGTGGAGGTAAAAGCCAAAGAATGGGCCGGGATAAATCTCAGTTAAACTATCATGGCAAGCCGCAGTGGGAACATGCTTACGGTCTCCTTTCTTCCGTTTGTGAAAGGACCTTTCTTTCTTGTCCTGAAGAACAAACAAAAAAGCGAGATAAGCCTGAAATATTCGATTCCTTTCTCAACTTTGGTCCTTTCGGTGGTTTACTCTCTGCTCAAATGAGCTACCCTGAGGCAGCTTGGTTAGTTCTGGCCTGTGATTTACCTTACGTAAATGAAAAAACTCTTTTTAAACTTAAAGAGAACCGTGATCCTCTTAAATTTGCGACCGTTTTTTCTCACTCAGACCAAACCCTTGAACCTCTCTGCACCATTTATGAACCAAAAAGTCGCTTTGCACTTTGTCAGGCTTTGGCTGAAGGGAACTCCTCTTTAAGAAGGGTTCTCCAAGAAAAAAATAATCAGATCATCTATTCTAAAGAGAAAAAAATTTTACTCAATGTTAATGACTTTCTCGCCTATGAAAAAACTAAAGCGGAAATAGAAAGCAAGGAAAGAAAATGACCTCAGAAATACACATTCAGTACTTCGCTATCTTACGTGATGAGCGTGGTTGCTCCGAAGAAACTCTGAGCACGGAGGCTAAAAACGCGGCGGAACTTTATGAGGAGCTGCAAAAAGAACATGGGTTTCGCTTATCTCAGCAAGATTTAAAAGTGGCCATTAACGATGAGTTTACGTCTTGGCAAACCCCTTTACAAACAAAAGACAAAGTTGTTTTTATTCCCCCGGTAACAGGAGGTTAAGAATGTTCTCGATTTCTTCCGAAAAAATTATGGCCCGAAATTTACAAGATTCTCTCAACAACCCTAAAGCAGGCGCCTTGGTCACTTTTGAAGGCTGGGTACGCAATCTCAACGAAGGAAAAGAAGTGCAATTCCTTGAATACGAAGTGTATCCTGCCTTAGCAAACAAAGAAGGGCAAAGGATACTAGAGGAAGCCCAAGAAAAATTTGATATTCTGGGCTTGGTTTGTGTTCACCGGAGTGGAGGGCTTAAAGTCGGAGAAATGGCGGTATGGGTAGGAGTAACCTCTGTCCATAGAGGCCCTGCTTTTGAGGCTTGTCAGTATATTATTGACGAAGTGAAAGCCCGAGTGCCTATTTGGAAAAAAGAACACTATGTCAGCGGTGACTCGGGATGGGTTGAATGCCATCACTGTGCCCAGCATGTGCATTAGGTGATATATTTAAGGGGTAAGTGGAAGATTAGGTTTTCTTGGGACATTAGGTTTGAGCAGACGTAACGGACAACCACGAGGGTCCTTGCGGACGGCCCTCGCAGTTGTCCCTACATTACATCACCTGTGAATTCAGGTAAACCAAATAGCCCAATACCACCCGATACAGCCTGCAAGTTATTTCCTATCGCGTAGTT
>JAJDCR010000049.1 GCA_029260735.1 Planctomycetota bacterium | reverse complement strand
TTTGGATTTTCCTACTGGATTCTCCTAAGAAACTTCAATATCTATGAGAGTTGTACCAGGATAAAATCGTAACTCGATTCGTAATCTTAATCGTAAATCGTAATCGTAATCTTTTCTTTTTTTTCGATTACGAGTACGATTAAGATTACGATTACGAACCGACTCACGAGCTACGAAAAGCTCAAAATTTCTTCCACTTTTTACCCCGAAGCGAAGCCGGGGTTCGATGCTGACTACTGGATTCTAGATTCCATCTTACTTAACTTACAGCCCGATTTAAAAAAAAAAACGTATCTTTTTCACTGCTGAAAGTGGGAAGTCTGAACAATGTGGGTAATAAATATATTTCTAGTTCTCTAAGGTCTATAGAATAAAGCTGGCAATAGCTCAAAGAATTAACACATAGTGTACTTGCTGTGGTAGCTAAGATCAAGAATAGTTTTTCGTGATTTTTTCCTTCTGAAATCATGTTTCTCACGTATTTCATAAGTCTCTATTCGTACTCTTCACAATGCCAAATTCCAGCTGGAGATTTAGGGTGAGGTGCTTGGAAAGAAATAATCTCTCTAGTTGCGCAGCAGATTTTGTTTGCTAGCAAGGCGCTTTCAATGGCGCATAGTTTTTTTCTGTAACAGAGAAGCAACGCAGCTAGCAAACAAAAGATCAAGCAAGTAGGGAGATTATTTCTTTCCAAGTGCCTAAGTACAAACTGTACGTTTTTCACAGTTCTTGCATAATCCCAAAAAGCTTTGGGAAGGAAAGGACTTGTCTTTTGACCTAAACTATGGAAGAAATTTTGTAGAGGTCTATTTTATTTCGTAAAGTTTTTCTGTCAATTCCAAGAATTTTGGCAGCTTTACTTTTGTTACCACTCACATTAGCTAAAACATTACGAATACATTCGGCTTCTACTTCTGCCAATGTTCGATTTAATCCTCCTTTGGGAAGAGCTGAAAAGCGCATAAAAGCAGGCAAGTCAGAAACTTCTATGGTACTGTTTTCAGTCATAACGACAAGAGCCTGAATCATATTTTCTAGTTCCCGAACGTTTCCAGGCCAAAAATAGTTTCTCAAAACCTCTAAGCTATTATCAGAAAAATGAGGAATAGGTTTATCTAATTCTTTGGCAAACTTGGATAAAAAATAGGGGATTAACTCTAAAATATCATCCCCTCTTTCTCTTAAGGGCGGAAGAGAAATAGTGATAGCATTGAGACGAAAAAAAAGGTCTTCTCTAAATTTTTCTTTTTTTATGAGAGTATTTAAATTTTTATTCGTTGCAGCTAGAATTCTTACATCTACTTTTTGAGGATGATAATTTCCCACCATATAGATTTCTTTTTCCTGAAGAACTCTAAGAAGCTTTCCTTGCATTGCCAGGGAAGTATCCCCTATTTCATCAAGAAAAATTGTTCCTCCATCTGCTGTCTGGAAAAAACCTGCTCTCGCTTCATGCGCTCCAGAAAATGCCCCTTTCATATGCCCAAAAAGTTCACTTTCTAAAAGACCTTCTGGAATTCCGCCACAATTTACGCAGACAAACGGAGCTGAGGCTCTTGAACTACTATAGTGGATGGCTCTAGCTACTAGTTCTTTTCCTGTCCCACTTTCTCCTGATATAAATACTGTAATAGGAGCGCAAGCAACTTTTTCTATGTCACTATATACTTTTTGCATTGCTTTTGATTTACCAATAATACCATATTTGAATGGATGTAAATCATGTTCTTGCTTTTGCGTAGCTCTCCGAATACGTAATTTTTCTAGAACTTCAGCTACAGCTGTAAAAAGTTCTTTATCCGTGAAAGGTTTTGATAGATACTCTTGTGCCCCAGTTTTTATTGCTTCAACGGCTCCTGCTGGGGTAGCAAAACCTGTAATCATCATCACTTCCGTTTCCTTACAATTCTCACGCACGTGTCTTACCAATTTTAGCCCACTTACCTTAGGCATTTTTAAATCAGTTATAACAAGATCAATAGATTCTTTATTAAGAATTGCAATCGCCTTTTCTACACTGGAAGTAGTAATAACTCGATAATTTTTTGTTATTAAATTTCTTTGAATAACATCTAATGTATCTACTGCATCATCAACAACTAAGATACTTTCTTTTTTTCTGGAAGTCATCTTCACCATCTTCTTTTTTTACCTTACTCTTATTTAACTTACTCTTATTTAACTTATGGGGAAATTGATTTCAAATTGTGAGCCTACATCTACTTTGCTCTCGACCTCGATAGAGCCTTTATGTGAAGTTATTATACCGTGAACTACTGCAAGCCCCAGGCCTGTTCCTTCGTTAATTTCTTTAGTTGTAAAAAAAGGAAGGAAAATTTTTTGTCGGATTTCCTCACTCATTCCTTTTCCTGTATCTCTTAAAATAATGGATACTTTGTTCTTCTGAACTAGAGTTTTTATCGTTATTTTCCCTCCCTCTGGCATTGCTTGTATAGAATTAACGATAAGATTTATTATTACTTGATGGAGCTGAGAAGGATCAGCAGTAATTTCAGGTAAATTATCAGAAAAAGAACGTATAATTTCTATCTCATGCTTGGAGCAACGAGCTTCCAAAAAATAAATTCCCTCATCAATTATTTTATTCAGATCAACTTGTGTTTTTTCAGTTTGTGTTTGTCTAGCAAAGAGCAGAAGTTTTTTTATAATTTCTCGCGCATGAAGAGAGGCACTAAGAATTTTTTCTATGTCTTTTTGAGCTTGCTTGGGTAAATCTGAAGCCTTCAGAGTAAGTTGTGCAAAACCAAGAATATGCACCAATGGTTCATTCAGCTCATGAGCTACTCCTGAAGCTAGTTGGCCTATTGTAGCTAAGCGATCTGAGTGTCTAAGCTGTTCTTGGAGTTTATTTTTCTCTTCTTTTGTTTCTAGTCTTTCAATAATTAGAGCTAATTGTTGAGAAACAGCCTTAATCAAATATAGTTCTTCTTTGAGAAAGACTTTATCTCTAGAAAAAAAATTTTGCAACTCTTTTTTTTCTAGATAGAACACTTCGATAGTTCCTCTATTTTCACCGCGTACAACAATATCGGAGGACAATTTTTGCTGGCTATGACAAAAGTTGCTCGTTGAATAGAAATCTTCATCTAAAAGAATTCTGGCATGAGTAATTTCAGGGTATTGCCATGCAGGAGGAAGAATCTCAACAACTTTTTGTAGAATTTCTTTTAAAGATATATTTTCAATCTCGGCCATTTTAGTCATCTCATGGAGACATGTCATTTCCTTAATTCGTTCGTGTAATGCTGCCTGGGTGAAGCTGTAGCGTAAAGCATTTGTAAAAATCTCTGAAAGATGTTCATAAAACTCTATCTCATTTTTTATAAAAAAATCTTCTTCATTACTTTTCCAAAGTAAGAATCCTCTAAAAACATTATTTTCCAATAGAGGTATTACTCCAAGGGAAGAGTAGTCTCCACTAAAATAGATTTTTTGAGAAAAACGCTTTTTCTCATCTTCATCTTCATGATCAAAACCAAGATCAAAATCAAAAGGAAAAGGTGCATTTCCTGTCCAAAAGCTTCCTTTTTTTGTTTTCATAAAAAATTGCTTAGATTCTCTGAATATATTTTTATTTTTAGTAAAAGAGGGTATCGTATTATTAATATCAATTTGGAAGGAATATTTTGGATAAGTCACTTCATAACATAGCCAGTCCTCTTCTTCTTTTGTTCTTAACTCAATTGCGCTACATTTAGAAAAATCGATCAAAAGCTTTAAAGTTTTTCTTATAAAATCGATATTTCGTGTTCCTTGATTTGCATACTGCAATATATGGTGCGAAAGATCACAAAATTTTTCAATAGACTTAAAGTTAGGTTTATCCATGAGCTTTATCTCTCTGAAACAAGTATATTTTGACTGATAAAATAAGGACTTGCGGGCAAAATTTATATTCCTTAGTAAGTTTTCCTGTTTTCAACTCAGTGTAACTACGTAATCCTGAGTGACATAACAATTAAGCTTGGAACTTGTTTTGCTATAACGCACTATTTATACGATACCTGAAAAACATGCATTAAGTCTAGGCCCATATTTTATAAGGTTTAGTCGCGCCAGGCACCAGTAGCATTAAGTTAAAATGTGGCCTTTGTATTTTTTCCCCTCCACGGTGGATTTTGAATAGAAAAGAATTTCACGCAAAGACGCAAAAGACGCCAAGGAAAAAAAGAATTCAGGCAAGAGATAAATTCGGAGAATTTCATCAACAAAAAGATTTTTTACATCTTCCTTTGCGATCTTTGCGTCTTTGCGTGAAATTCTTTTCTTTCTTCAACTTTAAGGCGCACTTTCTTCACTGCATCTTAAAAATATGCAAATCGAAATGCGTGTTTTTTTTTCTTATTTTTTCTATCCTTTAGCCCTTTTTTGTTTCCGTGTGTGAGAAGCCTGTATAAGAATAAAAAGACTGCTGTAAAAATTGACCATTGAGGAACAGTAATTTTTCCTTCCTCAATCTTACCTCCAATTTTCATGATATTTTTTCCTTTAAAAGAATCTTATACCATTTATAGTATTGAGATTACAAAAAGCGTTTTGAGAGCACTAGGGATTATTTCAAAAGAGAATTAAGGAAACTTATTGTGAACAAGATAGATTTAAAGGAAGACTCTCAGAGAGTACTTGAGCATATTGTAAAGCGCATTGAGGACTTTGGAAAGGGAGAACACACAGGGCCGGGTAAAAATACCGATCCTGTCGTTCATATTACCATAGGGTTTCAATTTGACCAGGCTGGGTGGATTGCTTTTGTTTTGGATACTCGTCCTAACGGCAGTCCTGATGGGGAATGGACAACATGGATTTCTCAGAATGTATTGGAATTTGATCATTGGTTTTCTCTTTTAGATGAACTAGACGAAGACGGAACACCCCTTCATGTAATGTTCCCAGATGGGTCTAAGCAAGTAATGAAAGAGTACAATGGTCAGGAAATAGCATGGCTCATAGGAGAAATGCTAAAAAATGTGCTTTTGAAAGCAAAGGAAGAAGGAGTTTTTTCTCAGCTTTATTTGACTAAAAAATGCACGATGGGAGTAGAAGAGTTATGCGGTGCTTATGGCTGGCCGAAGTATGAAAAAAGATTTGAGGAGGGGAGCGTGGTTTGAAGTTGTCAGAATGCTTTGATGTGCCTTTTATCTTTTCTAAGAGCTTTTAGTGGGAGTTGTGAAAATAGACAATGGCAAATTTTATGATCAAAGGCGACTTTCAAACTATTGTTACAAAATTGTTTGATATAGATGAGAATGGCTATATAAGATTTGGTTATGCAAGTCAGAGCCTTCAAACGACAGAAATGGAAAGCTTTCTTGGTGGTTTACGAGTTGAATTTCGGGATTATATCATGGAAGGATTTGTTAACTACTATTTAAAAATAGAGCGAATAGATTTAGGAATGCTGCTTTGGGTTGAGAAAAAAGGAATGAATCGAGACAAATATATTATTTCAGCGATTAAGCATTATCTTAAACATGAAGGAAAATTTGAGTTTGAATGTGAAAGTTGCTGATTTTTTGGATTTGGTATCCTTGATGATAGTCTATAGCGTTGCGTTTTAGTGCAACGCTATTAATGATAGTCCTGATATACTGTTTGACTCCACGATAAGTTATAAGTAATCTTCCCTAACCTAGGCGGTATCTGTCAACAAAGATAAAGATTTTTAAAGTTTCAGAGTGTCTGTCACGTGCCAGGCACCAGTAGCATTAAGTTAAGCTGTAGCCTTTGTATTTTTTTCTCTCTACGGTGGATTTTGAATAGAAAAGAATTTCACGCAAAGACGCAAAGATCGCAAAGAAAGATGTAAAAAATCTTTCTGTTGACGAAATTCTCCAAATTTATCTCTTGCCTGGATTCTTTTTCTCCTTGGCGTCTTTGCGTGAAATTCTTTCCTTTCTTCAACTTTTAGGCGCACTCTTTTCACTGCACCTTAGAAATATGCAAACTCAAATGCCTGTTTTTTCTTCTTGTTTTTTCTATCCTTTAGCCAAAAAAAAGGAAGATGAATAGTGATTTTTCTTCTAATATTAGTTCCCTAATGGAATTATAAGGAAATTTAAATGGAGTGAATGATGAACGATTTAAATGGTGTTACTTCTCATTTAGAACATTCTTTTCATGATAGCAGAAATTAAGGAAATAAATATAGAAAGGGAAAAACGATGCGAATAGTTATTTTAATACTTTTGACTTTGATTCCGAGTGTGTTTGGACAGATAAATTTTGAGGAACATTTCCAAGGTTTTCCGGGAACTATGGTTATTTATAACGAAAAATCAGGCAGTTCTGTAGTTTTCAATGAAAAAAGAGCAGCTACTCGTTTTTCTCCCTTTTCCACTTACAAAATCCCTAATTCCATTATTGGGTTAGAAACAGAAGTTATTTCTGATGTCGACCAAGTCATTCAATGGGAAGGGAAGAAGTATTTACCGAAAGAGTGGTGGCCTCGATCTTGGAGTCGAGATCATAGTTTGAGAACAGCTCTAAAATACTCGGTTTTTCCCTTTTATCGCCATCTCACTCTTCAGGTGGGCGATAAAAAAATGAAACATTATCTCGCTACTTTTGACTATGGGAACCAAGATATCTCTTCCGGCTTAGATGAATTTTGGGTCAGTGGCAGTTTGAAAATATCTGCTTTGGAGCAAATCGCCTTTTTGAGAAAGTTTTATCACGGAAAACTAGAGGTTTCTCCTAAGAGCTTAAAACTGGTGAAGAACATGTTGGTTCAAGAGTCTAAAGAGAGCTATGTTTTGAGCGCGAAGACAGGGGGAGGCTATTTGGATGAGAATTGGACTCAGGCTTTTGGGTGGTATGTCGGTTATGTGGAAAAAGAAGATAATGTTTATTATTTTGCCATGAACATCTCAGGGCAAAACTTTACTAAGCTGCAAAAACCGAGAATCGAGATTACAAAAAATGTTTTGAGAGCGCTAGGGATTATTTCACAAAAACATTAATGGCTGGTTTTGTATGGTTTAGGACTTAACTTATTTCACTAAGGAATGTGTTTGCTGAAAAGGCAAGTGCATTCCTCAGTCTTTATGGATATTAACAAAGCAGACTAAATCAATCAGCGAGAGATATTTTCTAGCGCACAAACGAAGGAACTTTACGCTCCAGCAAACCTACTAATGTTTTATCCATATATTCGTAGTCATCAGGGATACCAAGGCAAATAACTTTTTGATGCTTGAGCGATTTGCGAAATTTTTTGCTTAATTTCCCTTTGTGAACTTGTTCCATCACAAAAATATAGTCAGCCCACTGAACATCTTCTGCACTAATAGGAATTTCCGCATCGTTATTTAAACCCGCGGAGCGAACTTCCCACCCTGGATAGTCACAAAAAATAGCCTCGGCAGTAGGACTTCTTAATTTGTTTTGACTGCATATAAATAGTATTTTTTTCATGCCTTTACTCGACCAAAGTTATTGTTCTCTGTCATATTTTCTTCCCAGGATCTTAAATGTTTTTTACAAACAAAGGAGCAATAATAAAAATAAGCCAATAGATGACCAAGGCCCATATTAAACAGCTAATAAAGTAGCTCCATTTTTCTCGTAGGCGAAGGGGGGATTTTTTAGAGGTTTTTTTATAGTAAATAAGGAGAGATATTGCAATGAGAAAAAGTAGGCTTCGGTATTTCATGAATATTCTTTCTAGCAAACTTCTAAGTTTTAGGCCCTTTTTTTCTTAGGGTTTAGACAAGGTTTTTTTTCTCTTCAGGTAGGCTTATTTTGGTTGTTGGATTGTTTTGGTAAAGTTGGTGTTTCTTTATGTAGTTTTCCACTTGGAGAGGAACAAAGTATCGGATAGATTCTTTTTTACTATAGCGTCGTCGAATTTCCGTCGATGAGATGTTGATCAGAGGAATAGAGACAAAGTTTTTTTGAATTTTCTGATAAATTTCTTGGGGAACTTGTTCTTCTAAGCATTCTATAGATTCTTTTCCGTAACCAGGTCTTTCGCCCACTCCCAAGTCGCAGTTTTTTAAAATAAATTGCCAGCGGTGCCATTTGGTGAAGTTACTTAAATTGTCTGATCCGATAATGAAAGTTAGAGGCTCTTGGTATTCTTTTTTCATGGTCGTGATGGTTGATGCTGTGTAGGATATTTTTTTTCGACGTAGCTCTAAATCGGAAATTTCAAAGAAGGGGTTATTTTTAATAGCTAACTTAACCATTTGGTAACGATGTTCTGCAGATGTTTGGATGTTTTTCATGGGAGGGACTTGGGCTGGAATGAATATTACCTTGGTTAAACCAAGCTTTGAGGCAACTTCTTGAGCCATTAAGAGATGTCCTATGTGGATAGGATCAAAGGTACCTCCAAATAAACCAATTGTCACTCTTTAGCCCTTAAACAGTTGTGCTGGAGTGAGGGAGCAAAAAGTTTAGTTTCTTTTGGCTCTCCCACTTTGTTTTGTATGTATACTGGTTCTCAATTTAAGAAATGAAATCCAGGAACAATTATTAGGTTTGAAATTGTTCTATCCTCTCTAATTTTTCTTCGATGGCTTCTAATTTATCTAGAATAGCAAGCATGTTTCGGCTACATTCTAGTTTGTCCATCACATAGAAAGGATTAAAAGATTTTCCAATCATATGTTCTTCCTTAATTGTTCTGCAATAGTATCTATAAACAATTGAATAAATCAAGAAAAAAGTTATTTTTGGTTATTTATTAACTACTTTTCTCTATATTTCAGTATACAAAGAAAAAAATGTTTTTGCTGAGAATTTTGAAAATTTACAAGTATTTTGCAGATATTTTCTCGATTCTTTTATATGCTTCTGGGGCACCAGGGCGATTTTCAGGCTTTTTCTGGATTAATTCACGAATAAGACGATCTAGGGAAGATATTGTCTTTTTCTCAAATATACAGGGAGACATATTATCTTCCATGATGATGGATGTGTAGTATTCCTCCCCATTTTTCCCTTGATAAGGAACTTTACCCGTTAGGATATAAAAGATAGTTACCCCCAAAGAGAATAGATCTGATTTTATACTGACCTCTCCAAATAATCTTTCAGGAGCTGTAAACTGGAGTGTTCCAAAAGTGCTATCGGGATACTCATGAATAAGTGCTGTCGCTCCCCAGTCTGTCAGAAGATAATTTTTTTTAATTAAACTTCCTGAAGCCAGAATATTTGTGGGATTAATATCAGCATGAACAATGTTAGTGCCTGAAATGTAAGCGATTACACTACTGATATCTACGAGAGCTGCAATCGCAACTTTTTGGCGGTACTCAAAGGGGATACTCGAAGCTTGGCTAGGATACCCTTTTTCTCTGGTATCACTGATATCGTACTTCTGTAGTTGTCCTCCTTTAGGGATAGATACATGTAACTTCTCTAACAAGGGCATAGCAAACCAAGGTGTTGGTCCGACCCCAGACTCTAATAGCTCAGGAATATTAGAATGTTGCACTTCTTTTAAAAAACGGATTTCATTTTGAACCCTTTGCTTTGCAACGTCGTCTTCTTTGGCTATTTTAATGGTGATTTCATCATGAGGGTAAGAAGTGGCACGAGCGCACCATACATGAGCGTGAGAGCCCTCTCCAATCACTTGAGTGGTTTTGTACTGCTTGCCTTGAATAGTAAAAGTTTTGAGTTTCATTGTTTTTTTGTTTACCTCAGACCCATTTTTTGGCGAACCTCTTGCATCGTTTCTTCCGCTATTTCGCGACATTTTATCGCAGATTTTTGAAGAAAGTCATCGATTTGTTGAGGGGTTTCCATTAGTTCTTGGTATCGCTCAGCAATGGGGCCTAAAGATTTTTCCATATTGGCTAAGAGAATTTTCTTGCAGTCGACACAACCCATACTTGCACTTGTACACCCTTCTTGTATTTTATTATGATCTTCAGAGGATGAAAAGTAAAGATGATAGGAGTTGTAAACATTGCAATCTTCAGGAACTCCTGGATCAGTGCGGAGCTTTCTTTTTTCATCTGTTTTCGCGGAAGCCAGTTTTTTCCAGAGAGGTTTTCCCGAATCTGTTAAACTGATGCTGTTACCCAGGCTTTTTGACATTTTACTGCCTCCGTCTAAGCCCATAATACGCTTAGCTTCGCCAAGAATAGGCTTAGGCTCTGGAAAGACTTTCCCAAATCTTTTGTTGAATCGCCGAACTATTTCTCGGGCCAACTCCAGATGTTGTATTTGATCTTCTCCTACCGGAACAAAGGGTGCCTTGTAGAGTACAATATCGGCTGTTTGCAAGATTGGATAAGAGAAAAGTCCAACTCCAATAGATTCACTGCCTTTAGATTTATCTTTGTATTGAGTCATTCTTTCTAGCTCTCCCATGTTACTTGAACAAGTGAGAATCCAAGACAGTTCTGTATGCTGAGGAACTTGGCTTTGGACAAAAAGAAGAGAATTGTCTGGATTTACTCCACAGGCCATAAGAGTGGCTGCACATTTGCGAATTCTATCCTGCATTTCTTTTTTTTCGTAGGGCATAGTGATGGCATGATAGTCAACAATGGAAATGATTCCTTCGTACTCACCTGACTCTAGTAGATTTAACCAATTTTTAATAGCCCCCAAATAATTTCCTATGTGAATTTCTCCGGTAGGTTGAATCCCCGAAAAAAATCTTTTCTTTCTCATTTATGTTTCCTTTTTTGATAATCCACTTACAAGATTTTATATAGAGTAGTTTGCCGATAAAATTTGCTTGCAGTTTTTCGTGTTTTGATGATTAGTTCTTTGTAAATATTGTTTGGAAATAATTTCAAAGAGGTGTTAGGATGTATCATTATAGTAAGGACATCTCAGAATTTCTATTCTTTCACATTTTTTCTCAAAAAAATCTAGGGCATGTCACCAATCAACTATTACTCATTATCTAGTTCTTATAAAATCTAGCAGCGTTCTTTTCGTTTGCAGAAAAAGACTATGCGCACTCAAAGCGCCTTGCTATATTTCATAAAACTAACGATACTAAATAATATTTAATTGATGATTCACCCTAGGAGTTGAAGGGATCGCGTTGCGATGAAAAAAGCGAAACTTTGTGTTAGCTTTCAGGGGATCGAAAAGGAGTTCCACTTGAAAGATGTTACAACAATCGGCCGTAAAAAGGAAAATATTGATATAACCCTAGATGATCCTATGATTTCTCGTTTACATGCACGTATCTTTGAGGAAGAAGGGGAGTTTTTCCTGGAAGATTTGAGCAGTTTTCGAAGAACTTACCTCAATGATGAGCCGGTAGAGGCTAGCAAAGAGCTAAAGGATCAAGATCGAATTAAGTTTGCCAACATTGAAGCGGTTTTTTTCTGCGACTTGAGCGGAGAAACGACCATTGATGAGAGTTTTGTTGGTAGCCCTAATCCTCTTCACGAAGCCACTAATGTAGAGTCTGATCAATTAGATTGGGATGAAGCCTATACAGGATTGATTTCTGATAGCCCCGATGTCACTCAACCTTTTTCGCGTATTTCTCGTTTGGAAAGAAAATTTGCGGAGATAGAAGCATCTTCTTCGTCTCCTGCAGAGAAGACAAGGCGAAATGTGGAGTTTGCTGAGCTAATCTGTTTTACGAATGGTCAAACCATAACGATTTCAAAAGATGTTATTTATGTGGGCCAAGATGCGAAAAATGATCTCGTTATTTCGAAAGCATATTTTTCGAAAGTTCAGTTTTCCATTATTCATAACAAAAATGCTCAAAGTTATCATCTGAAGCACTTAGGAAGCAATGACACCCGAATAGATGGAGTTGCTGTAGATAGTATGTTTCGACTTTCAGGAGTGATGACGATCACGGTAGGGGAGTATGTTTTTTATTTTTTTGAGCGCCCTAAGCGAGATGTCCATCTATATAAATCGATTCTATCTTCTCTTGAGGACACTTCGACTTTAAAAGAAATAGCTCTTTTTTCTCCTCGAGAAGATTTTTTCTTTCAGCAAACTAATTTGCTTTGCCACTACCAAGTTGTTTCAGGGCAGAAAGGAAAGAACCCCTCGGCAGTTTTTTTTGCTCGTGAGAGCCAAGGAGGAGTCTACATTTTTTGGGGAGAGGTCTACTGGAATAATGCAGGGATTGGAAAAAATAAGGATTTTTTTGCTTACATCACAAAAATGCAAGGAATTTTTGAAGCAGTTGTTGACTATGCCAATACTCCCACAGAGGTAATCGGAGGAATTCATCGTAATATCTACTCTCGTTTCCCCGGAGTTTGGGTTATAGGGACCTTACTCTTTGCAAGCTCTGATCGTTTAAAGTGGATCGGGGGAGGATGTGCTCCTTTACTTCTATTTAGAAAAGATGGTCGGCGAGAAGTTTTTAAGTCGCCTGGAACTCCTTTAGGCGGACATGAACTTTTCCTGGGACAAGAGCATGGTGTTACTTGGACTAAGGGAGATAAGCTATTAGTTTTTAGCAAAAATATGTTGCAAGGATCAGTGCGCTCTGATTCTCATTTACTTTTGAATATAGAGAGTATAAAAAGCTTATTTCGGCAAATTTTGAAGGATGATCTTTCTGGGGGGCAAGTTTTGGAAAAATTCTTGCATACTATGGGAGAAAGAACGAACAATCATCACGAGTTTGTCACTGCTCTCTTGGAAATTTAAGAGGAAATTTAAGAGGCTCTTTTTAATCTATCTTGCTTCTTCTATTTTGTTGTGCTATACTTATCAAGTCTATTTTTCAGCTTACACATAGATTTTCTTTTAGCCTAGAAAACATCTAGGATGTTTGAACAAAAGCTATCAGAAAAAAATTGCAAATACAGCATGCCTATCAACTCTTGGAAAGGAGAAATTCTTGATTGTCAGTGTCGCGATCGAAAAGGGAGGAACCGGCAAAAGTCAGACGGCAGTCAATCTATCTTCTGCTTTGGTGAAATTTCATGGTCTGAAGGTTTTAGTCATTGACTTAGATCCGCAAGGAACCGCTTCTCTCGGCTTTGGAATCTCGCCTCTTTCTTCAGATACCTATACTGTAGAAGATGTATTGTCAGGAAAGATTCCGGCACAGGAGGCAGTGTACTCTTACAATGATTCAGATCTCTGTATCATGCCTGCTAACCACGAGCTTGCCATTTACGGTTCCAAGGAGTTTACGGAAGAGCTAGGGAAAATACTGCGTCCTATGGACAAGATCTTTGATTTCATTCTCATAGACTTGCCGCCAACACTTGGTAATTTTACAATGACGGCTTTGTGCCTTTCTGATTCTATTATTATCCCTGTGGATGCTTCCGCTTCCGTTTGTATTGTTGCTCTTTTAAGTCAGCTCCGAACAGTGAAAAACATTGTTGAAACAGGAGCAAACGCTAATCTTTCCATTTTGGGGATTTTGGCTGGAAAGGTAAATAATACAAGGATTTGTTCGGAAGTCTTGTCGTGGTTAGAAGAAGAGTACCCCAACTTACTATTCGAGACTAAGATTCGACAAAATATCAAACTTGCTGAATCTCTTGGGTTGGGAGAACCTATTTTTGATTATAGTCCAGACAGCTATGGAGCCCTAGACTATAAGTATTTGGCGGCAGAACTAATGAGGAGGGTGTCATAGGTGGATCTCTTGCAGAGGGTTATTAAAAAACGCTCAGAAGATCAAGCTAAGACACGAGACGTAGAACTTTTGAGTAGCTTTGCTAACCGAGTAAAAAAGCTAAAAGGAGAAGGTCCTCTTCCCTTATCGGATGAACCTGAAGTGACCTTAGAAGTAGTTAGTATTAATATCCGAGACATTGAAGTACCACCTAACTACATTAGAAAATCGATAGGTGATATTTCTTCTTTAGCTAAAAGTATTCAGGTTTATGGTATGCAACAACCGATTAAGGTTGTTAAAATTCGAGGAACCAAAAAATACCGCTTAGTTTTTGGTCGTCGTCGAATAAAAGCTGCTCAAGAAATTGGTCTAGAAGCTGTCCCTTGTATTGTCGAATTGGTCTCTCAGGCTGATCGCTTAATGATGCTTGCTCTTACAGAAAACATTAGTCGATCTAGGCTGAGTCCGGTGGAAGAAGGGGGTGGTTACAAAGAGTTGACCAAAAATTCTGAGTCTGCTATTGTGGAGTTAGCAAAAAACCTAGGAAGATCTCTTGAGTACATCAAACATACTATTGATTTCTTAAATTTTCCCGACAACGTACGGAAGGAAGTTATTCTTCAATCGGATAAGTTTTCTTGGGAAATACTACGCCTATTGATGATGGCTTTTCGTACTTCAAAAGTTCATGGCAAAAAGCTTTTTCTGGCAATTTCTTCTGGCCAGGTAAAAACAGCAGCAGAAGCTGAATATTTCTTAAAGAGTCTGTGATATCAAAAAAACTATAGATTTTTGATAAGTAATCACTTATCTCAACAAATTTGAGAAATAGCTTTTTGAATACTTGCTCTTAGTTACTTTGTACCTTGATTTTCATTAGGTTCTTTCTAAATCGGCTGATGGTCGAAGGAAACCTATGTCTAAATCTTTAGCATAGGTATTCTTCTAAGGCCAAAAAACCTTCCTGTTTTTCTAGGATGTTTGTGTGGCTGACAAAAAAAAAATAAAAACTAAGCAACAAACTGAAAATGAAGTAGTTGTTTATAATGATGAGCTAGCTCCTTGGCAAGGTAGTGCTCGAAACTACAAACCGTATTTGAGTGAAGACTTTAAAAAACGTCATAAAATAGACGTACGGGCAGAAGTTCTCGAAAAAGTCTCTCAATATTCCGGGTCTCCCTCCTCTAAATCAACTTCTAATTTTACAAAGAAGTTTTCCTCACCAGCAAAGACTGAAAAACAAAAATTAGCTGAAAAATACCGAGCAAAGTACAAAAAAAAGATTAAGCAACTAAAAAGCTTAGTTGAAAAACAAGAAAAACTCTTATCTCGTTTTCAAGATAAACTGCGAGAATCTCACAAGAGCTCTCAAAACCTCGAAAAACAATTGCAGTTGATAGAAAGTAAAACGGAAGATAAGGCAATCCCCTCCTCGGAAAAGACAGCTATTCCATCAGATAATGCTTTGCATGAAGAGTTGACGAACCTTCGAACTGAGAATGCTCGGTTGACAGAAGAAAATAAAAGAGTGAGTGCTCGTTTGCTGAAGTATGCTAAAAATCAACAATTTACTTATGAGCCAGGGGATGAAGTTGCGGGATGCCGAGGTCGTTACCGCATTGAAGAAGAGTTCAAGAGTGGAGGGATGGGGTGGGTCTACTTAGCTCGCTGTTTAGCTTCAGAAACAATGGTTGTCATTAAAGTTATCCCTCCCATTTCAAATGAAGACAACAGGAGAAATTTTCGTTTCATGCAAGAGGCACAGACCTTATTGCGACTGCAGCATGAAAATATTGTTAAAGGAATTGATTTTTGCCAAGGAGCCGATGGGGCCTTTTTGGTTATGGAGTATTTAAAAGGGCCGACTGTAGAAGAGCTATTGACCGGAGACACATTTATTCCTGTTGAGCAAACAGTTCCTATAATTTTAGATATTGCCAAAGCTCTTCTTCATTTAGAGGAGTTGGGAGCTGTTCACAGAGATATAAAACCTTCTAATATATTGATTACAGAGGAGGGAATTGCTAAGCTCATGGACTTAGGGATTGTCAAGTTTTTGCATGCTCAGTATTCTCTAACAACATCAGGAATTATTATGGGGACTCCTTATTATCTTTCTCCAGAGCAGGCGACAGACGGAGAAGTAGATATTAAGAGTGATATTTATAGTTTAGGAATAACTTTTTTTCACATGTTAGCAGGAACATTACCTTTTCAGGGACAGGATTATGTTGAGGTCATCTCAAAACGTTTGACCTTGAATCCTCCCAAAGTAACTCACTTTAACTCTCGTGTTCCTCGTAGAGTTGCCAATTTAATTGAAAAGATGATGAGTCGAAAAGCTTCTAAGCGGCCTAGTCCGGCCAAAGTAGTTGAAAAACTAGAGCTCATTGCATCAAATCTATAGGGAATTTTCGACCGCTTCCCTAGGACTTTTTACCGAGGTATGGAAAAATGGAAAAAGATATCTTGCTCGTAGGCCAAGATCGTTTAGAACTCTACCAAGATATATGTGCAGATCCTAAAATAAAATTCCGCGTTGTCAGTGATTTGCCGAGTTGTATTAACGCTGTGAAAGAAAAATTCCCCAACTTAACCATTGTTGATTATGAAGTTGCTGGGAAAGAGGGGATTCGTATTTGTGAAACTCTTAAGAAGTATCCAGAAACTCAACGTTTACCTGTTTTGTTTGTAGTACCTAAGGGAGAAAGAGAGGCTCTTCTCGAAGCGCTTTACATCCCCGTTGATGACTACATCTTTTCTCCTTTGGATCCTGAAGATTTCAAGAATCGTTTTTTCTCTCTTCTTGGGTTACAGAGCATGAAAGATACCCGCAAGTTGGCTTCTGTGAAAGAAAAAGTAGAAGAGTTAGAAACGACCTTAGAACTTTTTCCTGACTACAACGCTGGTCGGCAAGAGCTGGCAGAGATATATGAAAAAACCGATGTAAAGAAGGCCTTGCAGACTCTTCTCAAACTAGCAGAAATGTACTATAATCAAAAAAACTTTGGTTTAGCTATGGATGTTATTACGCGAATGAAGAGAATGTTTGCCGAGAAAAGCAATGAATTTATGGTAGACGAACAGTTTCAGGAAGCTGTGGGGCGATGCTCAAAAATACTAGAAGAAAATCACGGGGTCGTGAGTACCAAATCGTCTAGCTTTCCAATGTAATTTTCTGATGTAATTTCTGATGTAGTTTCTGATGCAATAACTCGGGGCCATGCCTTGAGTTGTTCTATGGAACTGGATATGACTCCAGTTTCATAGAACAATAAGGGAAGTAGCGATCAATCCCGACAATTCTGTTAATAATTTTACCTGTCTTTTAAACCTACCCTAAACTCTATGCACTATAGGTCTTTATCAAAATCAAACATTGGCATGAAAAAAAACATACTCATTATGGGAGGGACAGGAAAAGAATTTCATGTCTTCTCCACTTATTACAAAGGGCAAAAGCAATATCAGGTACTTGCCTTTACAAGTAACACCCTTTCCGAAAAAACTATTTATCCCCCCTTTTTAGCAGGTGAAGAATATTGTAATGGTATTCCTATTTTTCCTGAGGGAGATCTTTTTGAGGTAATCACTTCTCTTCATATCGATGAAGTTGTTTTAGCTAAAAGTGGTCTTACCTATGAGCAAGTTAGCCAACTCGAAAAGAAGGTTCGCCAAAAAGAAGTCGATTTTAAATTATCCGAAGTCGCACGTCATATGCTTGCTTTATCCAAGCCTGTTATTGCTGTTTGTGGTTTAGATAAAGGGACAGGTAAAACCGCTGTTGTGCAAGCTATTTTAAGAGAGACAAAGGACTGGGGACAAAGAATTATTTGTAAGCATCCTCATTATTTAGAGAATGAAGAGATCGTTCGAGGAGTTTGCTATGAAGAGAAAACTCCTCTCCCTCTTTTTTGGCCTGATAAGATTAAAAAAGAATTCCAAGATCACTGGAATGAGGAAGCTATTGTTTATCAGGGATTCGACCAAGTTTGGCTGCGTGATCAATTCCAACAGGAGGGAGACTTGGTTATTTGGGATGGAGGGGAGAATGATATTCCCTTTTTCAAGCCGAATATCTATATTACTGTAGCCTCTGCCACGGCTCTTTCCTCTCCCTCTTTATTTTATCCTGGGCGCGTCAATTTAGAACTAGCCGATATTGTTATTGTGATGAGTAAATCAGAAGAGAAACTGTCTTTATCTCTTTTTGAAGAAGCGCGAACGATTAACCCCAAAGCTATTTTTTTTCAGGGGTTTATTTCTTGTGAATCCAAAATGACGGTGGTAGCTTTAACTGATAACAATCAGGATACGCTCCCACCAAAAAAAGAATTTTTAGCCGTGCTAAGGCGATTTAAGAATACTATCCTAAACTAAGGAGAATGCTGAATGGACTATGCTCGTGGTTACTATCGTTTTCCCTCGATATCCCAGAAATACATCATTTTTGTTGCTGAAAATGATCTTTGGAGAGTTCCTTGCTCGGGAGGAGTTGCCCAAAGAATAACGAATACACCTGGACTTATAAGCCACCCTAAAATATCATCGGATGGACATTGGGTCGCCTACTCTGCTGCCGATGAAGGAACTCCAGATGTCTATATTTTACCTATCGAAGGGGGAGAAGCGAAACGTCTGACTTTCCAACCTACAGCGTGCACTGTTGTGGGCTGGCATCCTCACAATGAGATAGTTTACTTTCGCAGTAATTTGTCAGGAGCTCATCCTCGGGAACAAGAGATTTATGCTTTTGAAATCGAGGGAGGACAATATAAAAAATTGCCTTTAGGAGAACTTTCTAACTTATCATTTGCAGATGATGGGGCGCACTGTGTCCTTCAAAAAGGCTACCAAGATCCTGCTATTTGGAAAGGTTATGAAGGAGGAAGATGTGGAAGTATTTGGTATGGTAGTATGGAAGATATGTCTTTTCAACCGCTGAGTACTCCCCAAGTAGCTGACATTTTACCTTTTCTTTTTCAGAATCGGATTTATTTTCTCTCAGACCGAGAAGCAGCTTGTAATCTTTATTCGTATGATCTGAGCGGAAAAGACTTACAGCAGCATACTTTTCACCGAGATTACTATATGCGCTGGATGGATCATTCTCAAGAGAAAGTAGTCTATCAAATGGCAGGAGACATATATATATATGACTTACTTGCGAAAACAGATACCAAGGTTGATATTTCTTTACAGAGTTGTGGGACGACATTAAGATCAAGATTTGTTTCTCCTTCACGTTATTTAAATGGCTATGCTCTTTCTCCTAAAAATGATGAAATGGTAATAACAACAAGAGGAAGTATGTTTCTTTTTCCTAGCTGGAAGGGAGCGGTCCGCCGAATGGGCAATGGTTCCCATGCTCGCTACCGTTTAGTAAGGTGGCTACCTTGCGGCACTAAAATTGTTGCGGTGACGGATGAGAGCGGAGAGGAGCAAGTTGTTCTCTATGAATCAAAAACAGGGAAGCGTCTAAAAAATTATAATTTACGTGAGCAAGGGGGGCATATTCAGCAACTTTTACCTGCCCCCAAAGGAGATCTTTTGGCAGCAGTGGTTCAGTCTGAGCTTCACTTGCTGAATATGGAAACGGAAGAAAACGTTTTTGTGGATGAAGCGAATAGCCGCTATTTCCGAGAGATTTCTTGGTCTCCCGATGGTAAATGGTTAGTATACTCTAAATACGAAGACACTTTTGCCAGTTTATTTCTTTATAATAGTGAAGATAAAGAGATTTTTCGTTTAACCTATCCGGGAGCTCATGATTATAGCCCTTGTTTTGATCCAAAAGGACGCTATTTGTACTTTTTATCCAAGCGTTCCTTAAATCCTTACGCCGATAGCTTACAGTTGGACTACAATTTTCCCGCAACGACAAAACCCTACTTAATTACCTTGCAAAAAGATAGTTATTCTCCTTTGTCTGTTATGTCCAGCTTGCAAAGAGAAGAAAATAAAGATGAGGATAAAAAATCTTCTGAAAAAAATGGAGAAAGCAAAGACTCAGAAACAAAAGACTCCGAAAGCAAAGACTCCGAAAGCAAAGACTCAGAAAGCAAAGACCAAACAAAAGAAGAAGCTTGCCAAATAGACTTGGAGGGGATTTGCGATCGAATCCAAGAAGTTCCTTTAACAGAAGGACGCTATAGTAAGTTAATTGCTTTGGAAGATAAAATTATTGTTCTTAAGCGTCCTGTGCAAGGGCAGCTTTCGGAGCCCTCTATTTGGGAAGACCCTGATCGAGCCAATAAACAGCTTATAGCCTATGATGTGAAAGAGCAAAAAGAAGAGACTCTTTGCGATAAGGTGACGAACTATGAATACCGAGGCCTGGGAAAAGAGATGATTTTGCAGGTCGGAAAGAAGCTACGGGTCGTTAAAGTCGGTGAAAAAGTGAGTAAAAATTCCTCAGAGGACTACAGTAAAAAATCTGGCTGGGTGAAACTTTCTCGAGTTCGAGTTCAAGTGAATCCTTTTGAAGAGTGGAAACAGATGTTTCGTGATGCTTGGCGTTGGCATCGTGATTTTTTCTGGACTTCGGATATGAAAGGCAAAGATTGGCTGAAAGTCCGAGAAAAATATGAGCCTTTATTGGAGAGGATTCGTACCCGAAGTGAATTAAGTGATATTCTTTGGGAAGTGAATGGAGAATTAGGAACCTCTCATGCCTATGTGCTTATGGAAGAAGCTCCTCTTATCTCTCGTCATCATGTTGGCTTACTAGGAGTGGATTGGGAATTAGATGAAGAGAAAGGCCTCTTTCGAATTGCTAAAATCCACAAAGGAGATGTCGCTCACTGCAGAAAACACTCTCCTTTAGTGGAACCTGGGCTTAATATTGCTCCAGGAAGCTATCTTTTGGAAATCAACGGAGTCTCGGTTGTTTCTCCTTGTCATCCAAATGAACATTTGCTCAACCAAGCTAACGCAGAAGTTCTCTTAAAGTTTTCTCCGACAGGAGAAGAAGAAGAGGCTCAAGAAGTGACAGTGACAACCTTAGTTTCTGAGCTACCGATACGCTACCAAGAATGGGTCGAAGCGAATCGTAAAATAGTTTCGGAAAAAACAGGTAACCGGGTCGGCTACCTTCACGTCCCTGATATGGGAATGGCAGGAATGATAGCCTTCCATCGTGATTTTCTCTGGCAATACCAAAAAGATGGGCTCATTGTTGATGTGCGTCATAATGGAGGAGGACATATTTCCTCCATACTCCTCTCGCGCTTGCAACGCAAAGCTTTGGGGTATTGTAAACCTCGTCGGGGGCAAGTAGAAATGTATCCTCGTCAAACCATGCGCGGTCCTATTGTCGTTCTCTGCGATGAGCACACGGGCTCAGATGGAGATATTTTTTGCCAAGCTTTCAAAATGATGAAAATGGGAACTATGATTGGAAAAAGAACTTGGGGAGGAGTTGTCGGAATTATGCCAGACAAACGACTCGTTGACAATGGAATTGTTACCCAACCCGAGTTTGCCTTCTGGTTTGAAGAAGAAGGTTGGCAAGTCGAAAACCAAGGAGTAGCTCCTCATATTGAAGTCGAAAATGATCCTGCCTCTGTTGCCCGAGGAGAAGATCGTCAACTCGAAAAAGGGATAGAAGAGATTCTCCAGCAAATGGAAGGCCTGGACTTGAGCATGCCTCAGTTGTAGGTTTATTCGATGTAGGGACGTGCGGTGAGCCCCTTGTGGGCGTCCGCAACGTCTAATAAAATACAAGATAAGAATTCTATTTCAAGAATAGTAGAACCAAAGCCCGCCTTAGATATTCTATTATCAATTTAAGAAAGTAAAACGATGAATAAGTTTGTATTTATTTTTCTCCTAGGAACGTCTCTTTTCCTTTCTGCTTGTTGGGAAATGGAACAAGAGGTTTGGATTCATAAAGATGGTTCAGGGCGCTTTCGGATGGTGGTAGGGGTATCAAAAGGCATTGCTAATTTGATGGCAAAAAATAAAGAAGGTTTATTTCCCTTTAGCCAAATAGAAGATCCGTTAAAAAATGACCCCAATGTAAAAAAAATTACCACTTCACAATTCGAAAAAAATGAATACAAATACTTCTCTTTGGATTTAGATATTTACGATGTGAGTAAAACAGAAGAGTTGCAAGACCGAATTTTCCAGTCTATGAAAACAAACGAAGAGTTAAGTAAGTACTTCAATGGTAAACTAGACGTCAAAGAACTCAAAAATGGTAATATTTCTTTTACCTACATTTTAAACCCCGGAAAGAAAGCTCCCCCTCCTGACAACTCTCCTTTCTCGGCTGCTAAAATGGCCCAAGCTATGTATAATAATCGCTATTTCTCCTTCACTCTCCACGCGCCTGATATTGTTTTTACTAACGGCAAAAGTAATTCTGAAAATACCACAACTACCTGGAAGATCCCAATAGCCGATCTAGTTTCGGGAGGAGAGCAGAAACTCAAGACAATTTTCTCGATGCCTTTTCCCTATTTTTGGATTATTGTGGTGAATGTTGTTATCTTATTGGTTATTGCCGGATTGTATTTTGCTTTTAGGAAGGACTAAAATCTAAATGAGTCACTTTTTTTCCTGAATGCTCAAAACTAAATTAGAAATCCCTGAAGTAACTATGGCCAGTAGAACCCAGAGAGAAGCACGTCTTCCTAATAGTTTTGCTAAAACAGCAGGGCATCCCCAGACAAAAAGCATGCAAAATGGAATTAAGAAGGTGATCAAACTTTCGGGTAATATATTTTTCCCAAAAATAATAGCCAGAGGTAAAATCCCTCCGCTGATAAAGGTTAGAATACGCCAAATAACGTGCTTTTCCGGCAAGCCGATGTCAGGAAAGCTCAAGGCTTGCATAGCCAAAACGATAAGGATCGCTGGAGTTATAAAGAGAACAGGAAGAAGGGAAAAAGGATTTTTTTTGGCCGTATATATGGTTAAAAGCAACAAAGTAAAGACTACGATGATGATCCAGAAATAGAGATAGGTGGAAACAGGGATCGGTTCAGTGGTTTGGATGATATCCTTAAATTCCGGGGTGCTTTTTTCGGAAGAAGTATTTGTAAAGTAATCTTGAGCAGCCTCTAAATAGAGGAGAATGGTGTAGTGAGATTCACGTAAAGGAAGAACCTTACAAGGGTATTCTTTTTCAGAAGTGGCAATGAGAAGAGAAATCTCTGAAAAAATCCCTCCGTCTTCGTCTAGTTTTTCTTGGCAGTAGAGTAACTCACCCCAAGGAATTTTTTTTTCTAGAGTTTTATAGAAAGGACGAAAAAGAGCAAATGTTGTTCCGAGAGGAAGACAAAGAGATAGTCCTTCTTTATCGACATAGATGTAGTACCTCGGATAAAAAGCGCAATGAAAACACCTAAGCATTGTCGCAAACATAATCCACCCTAAAATTATCCCCAAAACAACTCCTCCCGACCACATCCAAAGGTCTTCGTGTCTTGGCCCCTTAGGAATAGTTGTGAAGAGAGTATGAAGCAGATAAAAAGTAGGTAGAGAGACGGCTAGGCCAAAGATAAAAGGGCGTGTTCGGTTTTGTCTAACGATATTCATGTTTTTTACTCATGCTGGGAAAAAAATAAAAATTAAAAAGCAATAAAGAATACTTAGGTGTAGACTATGTCAATGATGACTTATAGAGCTTTACCTTGAGGTTTACTTTTTTCTATTGTAAAACTAAGAAAACAAAAATTACAAGAGAATGATTTATTTACGGGGAAATTTTCGTTAACTCAATGAACCTAATTCTACTTCCACAACATTGTCTTGGAGAGCTAAGAATGGTGAATTTTCTTTTTTTGCAAGATTATCCTCTTTTCCGTGAGTTCAACAAAAAAGAAGTTATTGAATTAACAAAACTTTTACTAGGACGCGAATACTCCTCGGGAGAAACTATTTTAGAAGAAGGTAAAGAAAATAGTGATCTGCTTTTTTTAGAAGAGGGAAGAGTCGAGCTTTTTGTTCCGACTAAAGGAGTGGAGTCTCGACTGGCAGTGCTTACACCTAAATCAGTTTTAGGTAAAGCGACTTTTTTAAACCAAGAGAAAAGTTCTTTTCGTATTCAGGCCAAAGATCCTGTAAAAATTTTCGTTTTGCGAAAAAAAAGCTTGGATCAGTTTCCCCCAGAATATCAGTATCTTAAATATAAATTGTTGGCCCAGTTAAGTCTTGCCCTGATAAATCGATTTCCTCATTCGAGACCTTATTTAGTGAAAAATCAGTAGTAAATTTGATTCTTGCGAGCTTTTGTGATATCCTTAAAGGATCAAATTTTAGCAAAAGAAAAGGACATCCATGAAAATTAAGATTGTTTATTGCACTAGTTGAAACTATGAGCCACGCGCCGTGAGCGCAAAAAAGGAAATGCAAAAACATCCAGATGATACTTCTGTTACACTAGTTGGTGGCAGTGGTGGAATTTTTGATGTTACTGTGGATAATCAGTTGATTTTTTCTAAGCACAAGGTGGGGCGTTTTCCGGAAGAAGGAGAACTTTTGAGATTGCTGGAAAAAATGAACTAAGAAGCTATTTGCTTTGTGGGAAAAGGTTAGGAAATTAGTTTATAGCTCTAGGGGATAGGGATATGGCTAACCATGAGCAACTAAATCGTCTAATCGTTTCGGTTAAAGATAATAACCGATGTAAATCTTGGAATGACTGGATTCGAGATAATAAACTACTCGATATGTCCAGGCTAGACTTATCCCGGACATACCTCTCTCGATTTCATCTTTTTAAAATCGACCTCTCTGAAATAGACCTCTATCAAATCAACCTCGCCGAAGCCAACCTTACCGAAGTTAATCTTTCTAAATCCAATCTTTTTTTTACAAATCTATGTCACGCCAATCTCTTTCGGGCTAATTTATCTTGTGCTAAATTATCTCAAGCTAATTTAGAAAAAGCTGACTTGAGCGAAGCCAATCTTTCAGGAGCTGATCTTGTGGGCGCTAAGCTAAGAGAAGCAAATCTTCGAGGGGCTAATTTAAAAAATGTCCACCTGTGCTCTGCTTACTTTATTTCAAATGAAAATGAAAAAGTTCTTTCTATTCAGTTTCCTTTGAGCGTCGAGCAAATTTGCCAAACGAAGAATATCGAAGGAATTCGGTATTTATCCGCAGTGCTACTTTCTCAGATTAAAGAAAAAAAACCTGAGTTAGTGGAATGGTGGGATGCAAGTTTTGTCGAAGAAACGGGTGAGAATGGAGAGTGGACAGGTTACTGGAAAAAAAGACCAGAGAAAATCATAGAGTTAGAAGAGAAGAAGGAATACCCGGAAAAGAAAAAAGAACCTAATGTTCTTGCTGATCCATGGGAAATGATGGGCTGGAGTAGGATTGAAAAGAAAAAAGAACCTCCAAAAATAATCGAGCCTAATACCGTAGAGCCTTGGGAGGTTATTGATTGGAGTAAGGCGAAGCAAAAACGTAGAGGTTCCCTACGAATCCCTTTGGACATAATTTTCACTTATCTTCTAGCTTTTTTTTGCTTGGGAGCTCTGGGGTTTCTCTTGAATGAAGCTTCTTATAAAGAAACGAAAGATGATTTAGTTTCCGTGAAAACAAGAGTAGAAGTACTTAGAGATTCTTTGCAAAAAGGGAAAGCGTCTTTTCAGAGAAATAACTTCGGTAAATGTAATCTGGAATATATGAATTTATCTAATCTAGATTTTACCGAAGTTAATTTCAAAGAAGCGAATTTGGTTTTTTGTGATTTAAAAGAAAGTATATTCACAAGGGGAAATCTGTTGAAAGCCAAACTAGACAATGCTAACCTTCAATACTCTCTTTTGGAGGATGCTAATTTAGAAGAGGCTTCTTTAAAGTATGCAAATCTTCGATATTCTGATTTAAGCGGAGCAAATTTATCGAGAGCCAAACTTATGGGTTGCGATTTGAAGATGGCAGATTTATCAGGAGCAGATTTGTCAGAGGCAGATCTTTCCCATTCTAGTCTAAATAAAGTGGAAACAGTAAAAAATTTTTTATGGCTAGTGGACTTAATTTGCCAAGCTAAAAGCATAGAAGGTGCTCGGTTTTTATCACACAGATTTCTCTCAGAAGTGCAACGGAAGAGACCTGATTTAATGAAGTGGTGGAGTGAAGATATGGTCAAAGAAATTGAATTGGAAGAGTGGACGGGCCGTTGGGTTAAGAAAAAAGAAAAATAAAAAAACAAAAAATAAACGGAATGAGTTCGTATAAAAAAGACCATGTTTTATTTTGTGAGTATTATTTAAATATTGTAGATTTGATCACTTCCCAATATTATTTTAGTCTTATAAAAAAAGGGGTAGGAATGGCTATTTCCAATGTGGAGTATTCTTGCAATGAATGTCAGCGTTCTTATGTCGGAACGATCGAAAAAGTTACGGAGTTGATGCAGCAAAAGCGGAAATGTCAAATGTGCGCAGGAGGGTTAAAATTTCCTCCGGCTGTCCAAGAAAATTTTGATGAAGTGAATCCTTCTGAGAATTTTGAGTATGGTTGCCCCAAATGCCATCGCTCTTTTACACGGCCTTTGGGACAAATCATGGATTTGATTCAAGCAAATCGCACGGGATGTCAAATCTGTGGAACAGAATTAAAATTCCCCGAAGAGGCTTTCCAACAAATAGAGAAAATTTCCTCAAAAGGGCCTCAGGTGCAGAGAGGAAATGTAGATTGCCCTATTTGTGCTCGGAAGTGTGAGTATGAGCTGCTTGATCCAAATGATAAAATTTCTTGCCGGTGGTGTGGTGCTAATTTTCGTTTACCTTTGGAGTCCAGTGCTCCTTTGCGCTTTTCTTCTCCCGAAATACAATCTATTTCTGTCGAAGAAATTGATCAGTTGACCTACTCTATTTCCTCTTCTGATGCAGCGGGAACGATTACTAGACAAGCGTTTTTGGCTCGGGGAGCTCATGGAGATGTTGAAGAAGCAGAAGTTCGGGATGTCGTTTCCTCGATGGTTTCTCTTTTGGATTGGCATCCTCGCTCAACAAATAACTCGACCTTTATTCCTCTGACGATGGAAGAAGCGGTAAAGCTCGTTGCTCCTGTTCTTTTTCAAACCAATCTGTTTCATCTCTACCGAAGAGAAGGCTACCAAGAGATTGTTATTAATATTGATGAGCAAAGCAAGTTCGATACCTCCATGCTTCTAGTCAATGCGGTGGGTTTTGTTTCTATTTTGGCAACGGGCTCAGGAGTTTTCCAAACAAAAAAAGAGGAACCCGAGGCTCCCCAACAAACCTTTCTTCGCGTGGCTATTTTCCCCTATTCTCAAGGAAGTATGACTGGAGTAGCCCTAGATTTATCTATCCAGATCGATGATAATCCTCCCCAAAAAGCTCCCGAAGAACTATTTAACCAACTGGCTCAGAGCATATTTGAGAAACGCTCCGCCTTTTTAGCTTATTATGCTCTACTTGCTCTCTATGGCCCTGGGGCAAATGGTTCTGTGGTGGCCAATGCAAACAAAACCGCAATCCGTAATCGCTTGCAAGCGATGGGAGGAGTTTTGGCAGCAAGAGCAGACGATTGGCTGCCTTTTTTGCGAATGGAGTAAGGTGCTGTAGTGGAAAAGCTTCTTACACACGGAAACCTTCATAACTTAAGCCGCTTAGTTTATCGAAAACCGTTCTGAGGCTTATGTTATGGGGAGGGTAAGGCAGGAGCATCCGCGATATAAAACGTTTTTCAATATGAAACCTATGAACAAATTAATATGCTGAAATACCATCAGGAACTAATCACATCTCCGGTGCGGCAGGAGCACGTGCGATATAAAACGTTTTTTCAATATGAAACCTATCATCTAAATGGGTATTCTTAAATACCATATCAGAAACGACCCTGAATACAAGGCAAGGGTGGAGGGCAAGGCTCCTGCCGCGCCGGGGTTGTGCCAAGATAAAAATATCAGGAAGCCTTGCACATCCCCTGTTCGGCAGGAGCCTCACCCTCCAGGGAACATGGTGCTTAGAAGGGTTTTCGACCATCTTTTTTTTAAACGGGTTCGGATAAGCAAAGCCTTCCCTACATTGTTTTCTCTGAAACATTATTAGAAGCCTGTTAAAGTAATAGGCTATTTAGATCGATGCCGGACTCTAATCACTAAACCAGTGAAAATAATACAGGCGCTAAGAAGGGAAATAGGGACGAGCCCATATTTCCATTGAGAAGGAGTAATCCACTTTGAATATCCTACGCTAACAATGTGGCAGAGAATAATAGAAAAAACAAAGATATCTCTGGAAAAGGAAGCGGACTCTCTTGACCAGGAAATAAAAAGAGCAAAGGCCACTGCTCCAAAGAGGATTGTCATTTCTCCGAGGATGTTGAGTCGTTGGATGTCATTGTAGAGAAAATCGTAATAGCTTGGATTAAGAATGGCTGCGGATATGGCTCCGTGAGAGATTGCACAGACTAAAGAAAGATAAAAGAATTCACTCGTTTCCTTTTGTTTTTTCAGCTTTGCCCAAAAACCAAGAGTCAGAAAACTCACGGCCGAAAATGCGAGTGCTTTATTACTAATAAAAGCAGGCCAATTTTCTATGGGAGTTTCCATAGCCCAGGCGTATCGAAGAAAGGAATAACTTATAGCAATGACAAAAATAATCCATTTCATAGTAACCTCAATCTCTTTTAGGGGAATTTTTGCGGGGATTATAAGAGAAGAGATGTTTTTTGTCTATAAAATTTGCTATTCGTAATTTCCATATTTCAGTAGCTCCAGTCTCTCTGGAGTCAACCAAGTTAATTCTCCCCCCATCATTTCATTTTCTTCGCCTAATAAATTCTCCTCTTCGCTTTGCTTTCCTATTTTGATGTATTCTACAACCTCGGGGGTTAGCCAAGATATGTTCGCTAGATAATTTGTAAGATAATTTGAGTCAGAAGTAGCCGTTGAGTTTGTCGTGGAAAAAAATCCTAACCAAATAGTAATTATAACGGAAGCAGCAAGGGTGGCGACTTTCCACTTTTGAGCAAATAATTGTTTTTTTTGAACGGCTTTTTTTATCTCTAAGACAAAATCTTCTTCACTTTTCAGACTAGGAGAAGGTAATAGATTATCTAAGTAGCTTTTTGTTTCTTGGAGAGTTTTCCAATGTTTCTGGCATTCCTGGCATTCCTCTAAGTGTTCTTGGATATGAGAAGAAGCCTCTTCATAGAGATATATCCCCATTTCTTCTTGAATTTTTGAGCAAATATTTTTCATATTTTTTCCTGACGAAGATTTTCTAAGGCCCGATGGAGTTGTTTTTTTACCGTGCCTTCAGAGACTTGTAAAGTTTGGGCAATTTCTTTGATAGGAAACCTTCCTTGGTGCCGGAGCAGAAAAACATTTCTTTGCTGCTCTGGTAAAGTGGCAATTCTGTTCTGGAGTTTTTCGAGTTGTTCTTGGTGCTCCAGTTTTTTCTCTTTATTTTCTTCGCTTACTAAACGAAGATGTTGGCTTTCTCTTTTTTGGCGAGCTTGGTTTTGCTTTCTAATATTAATAGCTCGGTGGATGACCGTGCGATAAAGCCAAGCGGAGTAATTTTGGATACCAGGTGTACGGATCATTTGAAGGAAAGCTTCTTGGCAAGCGTCTTTAGCATCTTCTTCATTGTGCAAAACTCCTAAGGCTACCCGAAGTAAACGCGCACTGTTTTCCTCGATAATTTTATCCCAAGCAGTTTCTAAGTGATTTTTCACAGAATATTTACCTGTTTGTAATTACAGACTCAATCCCAGAGCTGGACTCTAGGATTGAGCAGAGAATCCATCGTTATTTTTCGATAACACTAAGTGCTTGGCAGGGAATATGTTTACCGATTAGTTCTTTGCCATGAAATTTCCAAGTGACCGTATTTTTATTTACTTTTACGCCATTGGTCATGATAATTTTTCCTGGGAGAGTTAGGGTCAATTCAAAACTTTCATCGGTCAAATCTTCGCTTAACTTATAACCATGAAGGGTTTTTTGAAGATTCTTTTGGTAGTTGACTTGGGGATATTCCCTAAAGATATTTTCTAAAACACTCTTTTGTTTTTTTGTCAGTTTTTCTTCGATTTTTTTGATTTTGTGAGGTAACTTTTGTTTGGGACTACTTAGAATCTCTTGAACTAAGGCATAGTCGAAAGATTTTTGATATTCGTTCTTTAGTTCTTTTTTTACCTTATCAATAAGACTTAAAGGAAAGTTTTGGCTCAGGTAGGTTTTTCCAAGAGCATCACAAACGAGTAAAATGCGTTTTCTGATTTCAAAATTAATTAAACCTTGAACATACTTTTGCTGATCTTCTGGTGAAAGAGAATAGATCCCTTTTTGGGAAACTTGTTTACCCAGCTTAGGGTCGATTTCTTCTTTTTTAATAGCTTGAAATTTTCCCAAGTCGCGAGCTAGATAGAGACGTTCAAAATGATAGAAATTGCCTTTATCTATTCTTTCGATTTTTAGGTCACCTTGGATTTGAAGATCCTCTTCCCCTAAAGACATTGCTTTTAGATAGGCATCCATATTAGCAAACTGAGCTTGGGCTTGGTGGAAAAATTTTTCTTTGCCGTTTTCTTGAACTTCCTGCCATTCCCGAGTTGTCCAATTAGTTCCTTGAGGAAGTTTGAGCCCTTCATGGGCATCTTTTTTGTCTCCGCTAATTTTCCACTCTACCTCAATTTCTCCTGTTTCAGAAACACTTAGCTTTTCTTTTTTTTCTAAACATCCTGTAATTACTAGAGACAGTATAGTAAACCAAAGAATCTTTCTCATAATGACATCCTTTTTGAAAATACGGGTTTAGTTTCTTTATTTTACCAAGAAGAACTTATGGAATGCTTTTGCCTATTAAGACAAAGACAAAAGAAAAAAGGATGACAAGAAAATATCTTTTTTATTAGATATTTGATTTTCAGGGATGCTTCTCGTTTAATAGACGAAAATTTTACCACTTCTATCAGGAAAAGCATCATGTGGGATAACTCAAATAAACTCTCTTCTTCCCCTGAAATTATGGAAGAGCGTCGTAAACATCTTAGCTCTACTCTCAAAGTTTTTTACCCTTCCAATCCTCTCCATATTGTCTCCGCAAAGAATCAATACATGTATGATGAGTCGGGACGCCGTTACTTGGACTGCATCAATAATGTCGCTCATGTGGGACATTGCCACCCTCGGGTTGTACGGGCAGGGGCGGAGCAAATGTCCATGCTCAATACAAATACTCGCTTTCTGCATCAAAACCTTGTTGACTATGCTCGGCGGTTGACTGCAACCATGCCCGAGCCCTTGAGCGTGTGCTTTTTTGTTTGCTCAGGTTCGGAGGCAAATGATTTGGCTATTCGCTTAGCTCGAGCTCATACAGGCAATAAGCAGGTGATTAGTGTGGAGGGGGCTTATCATGGAACAACTACTATTTGCCAAGAGATCAGCTCTTATAGCAAGTATCAATCCGACCACAATGTTTACTCTCTGCGAGTAGCTATTCCTGATACTTACCGCGGAGCTTATCGAAACCTTGAAACGGCGGGTAGAGAGTATGCCAGGGAGATCGAAGAGAAAGCTCGGCAAAATCAGGTAGCGGCTTTTATTTGTGAATCGGCATTGAGCTGTGCGGGTCAGGTTATTTTGCCTCGGGGCTATCTCTCTCAGGTTTATCGCCATGTTCGTCAAGAGGGAGGAGTTTGTATTGCCGATGAAGTGCAAACAGGCTTTGGTCGAATGGGAACAGATTTCTGGGGCTTTCAAACCCAAGGAGTTACTCCTGACATAGTTACCATGGCAAAAGCGATAGGCAATGGCTTTCCTATGGCAGCAGTGATTACTACCCCAGAAATTGAAGCATCGGTTGTCAAAACCGGTTTACAGTACTTTAATACTTGCGGAGGAAATCCAGTTTCTTGTGCGGTGGGGCGTGCCGTTTTGGACGTTATCGAAGAGGAAGGTCTTCAAGAAAATGCTCTTCGGGTCGGAGGCTATTTATTAGAAAAACTACGCCAGTTGCAAGCTAGATATAGTCAAATAGGTGATGTGAGAGGACAAGGACTTTTTATTGGAATAGAGCTAGTAAAAAACCCTCATACCCTAGAGCCAGCTCCTGAGATAGCACGGGAGGTGTCTGAAAAACTACGAGAATGGGGAGTTCTTATCTCGATTGATGGACCTCTCGATAATGTCTTGAAAATAAAGCCTCCGATGTGCTTTAAGCGTGAAGATGCCGATCTTTTGGTGGAAACCTTAGCAAGAGCTTTTGGGTCTTTAGATTCAAGGAAGTCTTTCATGACTCCTTTGAGTTTTGTCAACCAGTCAGAAATTTTAGCTCTAAGTTCTGAAATTAGAGAAGTCTGGGTAACTCCTAATGCCATTATTACCCCCTCGGCCCGAGATGCTGCTGAACATGCTAAGGTGGAATTTAAGGTAATGAACTAGCTTACGAAATGTAACATGTATCTCTCTTTTAAAAGAAGAATAAAAGTTTTCCAGAGCCAAGGTGGAATTTTTTTTGAAAGAGAACTTTACTGTTTATCTTACTGGGAGAGGGATTTTTGATGAAGCTAAAGAAAATCCTTTTCTTTGGCATGTTTATCGCTTAACTACAGATGATCTACAAGAGATTTTTGTGATAGTTTTCTGAAGGAGATGGGTATGTGGAAGCTTCGTTCGCTATTTTTGTTCTTTTTGATGACTTTGTTTGTTTTGCCTGTTATGTCTGCCGAAGATGAGAGTCGTTATCCTATTTTGACCTATGGTCCTACACAAGAAGTGGCTAAAGCTAAAGGAGTGGCAAGAGCAGAAAGAATCGCCAAGCAAAGTGGGAAAAAGTTTGCCATTCAAAATGAGAGCTATAGCAAATTTAGCGGAGGGACTTTGTGGAAATGTCGCTTGGATGTTTATTTTTACCGAGGAGAAAATAATTCAAATGACTTTTTCTCTGCTGACCTTGAACAAAGCCTACAGAGTTCTCATCAGTGCTTACTCTATGATCGAAGTGAAACTCAGTTCTTGACAGGACAGTATGAGCAAGTTACCCAAGCGCTTTCCTCAGGAACAGAGACAAAAACTGCTTCTTACTCTGTCTATCTTCTTGATAACCAGTTTAATGGATATTGGATAGGAGAAAATTCTTCTCTTTATCTTACAGGCTTATTGCAAAAAGAAGCCCAAGAAGAAACTTTATCTATCCGGGCTTTTGTCCAAAAAAGACAAAGTGAATCCTTCTCTTTCTCGTATCAAATTTCCTGCTCTCAAGAGAATCCGGGCTTAAAAATCTCCTTGGGACAAGACCAAAATGGAGTCGAAAAAGGACAAGAGCTACTGCGTTCTGATTTATACGAAGCTTGGAATTCTCATGAACAATCCGTTGATAGACTTTTGGCTGTGGCCAGTATTTTACTAGAAGCGCATCAAAAAGGACTAGATACAATTGAGGATAGCGAACCTCTCTCTTTTCGTCCAACGGAGAAAATTGTTCACCAATGGATGACTTCTTGGCCTGGAAACGCTCATGCTTATTATGATTTAGGAGAAGATAAGCTCTTGAAGAAAAGCTTTCGAGTGACAGAAAAATCAGCCAACATTACTTCTTTTTCGGGAATGAAAGTTAGCTTTGCTCCGAAAAAGGAAAATACCTTGGTCATCTATTGTCCTCAGTTGAAGTTCAAAGGAACAACTTACTATGTTAAGGGAATTCTTGAGTTGGTTGTCGAGAAAAAATCTTCCTCGGAAATTGCCCAAAAATACTACGGACGGTTTTACCAAGAATTACAAAAAATAGCAGATATTGTTTCCTCGGAAACGATGGAAAAAGCAGCTACCTTGAATCAGGAAATTAGCGAACTACCTCGCTAATTATTTTTACGGAATTTCTTTAGTTTCCTTTAAGAGAAAGAATTTTTATGTCTACAGATCAAAATCCTGATTTACAAAATCTCTCTGTACCTAACCCTAGTGGGTTCTCCCCTGTCACTCCTGCACAGATTACTTCATACGTTCAGAGACTTCATCGGGTAAAATCACACCCTGTTATTGAAAAGATGGAAAAACTAGCAGAGGAAAATCGTTTTCCCATTGTCGGAAGGGCGGCGGGAGAATTTCTTCACCTCATGGCTTTATCCATTGGGGCTAAACAAATTTTTGAGTTTGGGAGTGGCTTTGGCTATTCGGCTTATTGGTTTAGTTTGGCCGTGGGAGAAAATGGCAAAGTTATTTGTACAGAAGGCGATGCAAAAAATGTCGAGCGAGCAGGAGCTTTTTTGGCCGAAGCGGGACTGACAGAGCGAGTAGAGTATCACTGTGCTTGGGCCCAAGAACATTTTAAACAAACCTTCCAAGATTTTGATCTTATTTATAACGATGCCGACAAAGACGCCTACCCGGAAATTTGGCAATTGGCTCGCACTCGATTGCGTCCAGGAGGTTTATATATCGCCGATAATGCTCTGTGGAGTGGCCGGGTGACTCTTCCTTCTGAAGAAGTCCATGAATCCAAAGGTTTTGAGGGATGGACCGCTGCGATTAGAGATCATAACCGCTTGATTGCAGAAGACTCTGGGTTTGAGTTTTTTATTAATCCTATCCGAGATGGTTTAATTGTTGCCCGCAAGATCGGATAGAGATGAGTTGTTTTTTTATGGGAACTCCCTTAGAGAAGTTTTTAAGAAAAACCTCTTAGCCGCTTCTGAATTCGACGAAAACCTTGAAGGTCGGCACAAAATTCTTGGGCCGTAAAGTAGCGTTCTTCTTTTTTTTTCGCGAGGGCTTTTTGAGTAATTCTTTCGATTTCCTCTGGTATCTTAGGATTTATTTCTCTAGGAGGCAAAGGATTTTGACCCGCAATATTTGTCATTAGCTTTAAAAAATTAGACCCCGTAAAGGGTTTTTTTCCTGTCAAAAGTTCATAAAAAATAGTTCCCACCGAAAACAAGTCCGATTGACTATCTACTTCCTTGGGTCGAAGAGTTTGCTCTGGAGAAGAGTAGCTCGGAGTGCCTAGAAACTTGAATCCAGTAGTAACTAGATGATCAGAAGTGACTTCCCGTGCTAGTCCAAAATCAACAATTTTGAGATCACTCTCATTGAGAAGAATATTTTCTGGTTTTATGTCCCGGTGAATAACATTGAGAGAATGAGCGTATTCTAAGCCTTCCAAAATTTTTTCCACGATATCAGAGCAAAGCTCCCAGTTTTGCACTAAAGAATCTCTTTGCTTTTTTTGAAAATCAAGTAAATCAGAGGTTGAGAAGTACTCCATGACTAAGTAATCGACATCCTCTATGCTCCCTGTTTCATAGACCTGGATGATTCTGGGGTGAGATAGTTTTTTTAGAACTTCTCCTTGCCGCCGAAAGCGTTGTCTCTCTTTTTCGGAAGCATTCTTTCCGTGTAAAATGAACTTAACTGCGACAAGCTTATTTTTTTCTATGTCTTTTGCTAGGTAAACAGTTCCTTCGCCTCCTATTGCAATTAACTGTTTTAACTCATAGTTCTCAGGGAGTTTTCCCGATAGATTGATAATTTTTTTGGTATTTTTTTGCTTTACTTGGTCGAGTTGGAGTTCTCTAGCATCAATAGTTTGGGTCTTTTCCGTTAACTCAGCTCCTCGGTTTTGAGAAAAGGAAGAGCCGTTTTGTAGAAGAGGTTTTTGCTTTTTTTCCCATTCTAGTCTCAATTTGTTTAATTGAGATTGCTCTTGGTTGGTGAGCATATTTGTTTTGGAGGTTTGTTTAGACATTTTTGCTTAAAATTTACTTTGATGATGGCTACCAATGCGTTTTTTCCAAAGGACACAGCCTATCAAAAAAGCTAGCCAAAGAGAGTTTGGTTCAGGAACGGTTTCTAAATTAAATTGGGCTTGCAAAAATTGTTCTACTCCAGTTTGATTAGATGTTCCCAAGTCGTCGTTGAAAATCAAAACAGAGCCAATAGTTCCATCCGTCCCGTTGATTGTTCCATTATTAGCTCCCCCAAGAATAGTATGACTAACGGGACCACTACTCCAATCCTGGTTAGGAACACCACTGTCTACTAAAAGACCATCGAGAAAGAGACTAAAATTAACTCCATCGCTCCGTATCGTAAAAATATGAGTGGAGCCACTTTCTTGAGATACAGAATCGACTATGTTAATGGCATTAGAACCACCAAGTGTATTGTCGTTTCGGATACGAGCAGATGCTCGGTGGCTAGATCGCACATCGACTAAGATAGAAGGACGGGAGTCATTTTCTCCTCCTTGGAGCGCGAGTAAATCCATAGTACTGGGAGTTAGACTACTAAACTGATATACCATGAAAATCGTGTAGCTGTCATTTGCATCAAAGCTATAGGAGGGAGAGATTTTCTTTAAAAAATCGTTATTGGCATCTGCTCCATTGTCTCCACTTCGAGCAAACTTAACTCCATGAATACCTGAACCAAAAGCATCTATAGCTAAACTTGGTCGGTTATTTGAACTTCCCTGGGTTAAATTATCGGCAACTGTATTTCCAGAAGTAGTTTTATCGTTCCAAGCTGAAATTGCTTCTCCATTGCTATTGGCTGTTCCATCTGTTGCTGCGATAGTAGAAGTATCTAACCATAGGCGTAAGCTATTAAAAGAACTCGGATCAAGAGGTGTTGCTTCTATAGAAGTATAGATAAATAGAACGATGCTAATCAAGAGTAACGATAGAGAGCGCATTGGTAGACTCGCTTACTGAAGATATAGTTTAGAGTAAAGGTGAAAATTTGTATATTTTTAGTATACAGTAATTTACTTCTCAAAACAATATTTTTACATTTTGAAAGAATTTGTTTTAGCCTTCTCGGTCGATAATCCCTTGGACAAGCTCTTTGGACTGTCCAATATAATTTGCTTGAAAAATAGCATCTAACTCTTCTTTGTTTAAGCAATTTTTTATGGCGGAGTTTTGGTATATAGCCTCCCGCGGGTCGCTGTTCTCTTTAGACGATAGTTCAAAAATCTCCGAAAGCAATTCGTAGGCTTTATGTTTTCCCATTTTCTCCCCGAGAGAAAACATTAAATTTTCCGAACTGAGAGAGGCAGAAAATTTTACGACATTTTCCTTCATAACATCAGCTCTAATTTCCATTTGCTCGAAAGCAAAGGAAAGGGTAGAGAGAGCTTTTGATGTGTAGGTAGAACAAGCTGGCAAAATCATCCATTCCATACGAACATTGCGAAAATCTCGTTCGTGAGCAGACTCGGGAGCGCTCAAATAGGCCATTGATTGTCCATAGCAAAGCCGAGAAAGAGTAACTACATGTTCGCACTCTTCGGGGTTTCGTTTATGAGGCATAGTGCTACTGCAACGAGTTCCCTGAGGCCACTTAAAATGAATTTCGCCTACTTCAGGGCGACTTAAGTGAATAATTTCATTGGCAATGCGGGCAAGCATGCTGCAGACCACTGTACACAGGTGCAAAAACTCCATAATACGGTCTCGGCTTGTGTGCCAAGGATAATGGGCCACTTCCAATCCTAGTTTACAAGCAACGAGAGCCTCTAACTTTTGGATATTCGCTCCAAAAGCCGCTGCCGACCCGACCGCTCCAAAAATTTGCACAGCAAGAACTCGTTTTTTGCTCTCCTCCAATCGTTCTAAATTACGACTGAGCTCATCAAGCCAGCTACCTACTTTTAGTCCAAAGGTAATCGGTAGAGCAGGACGATAATGGGTTCTCCCCATACAAATAGTACCAGAATGTTCTTTCATTAAAGAGAGAAGAACTTGCTTGAATCCTTGGAGTTTTTTTTCCAGAACATCTATCACTTGTTTTAGAGCAATACTTTGTCCTGTATCTTGGATATCCTGTGTCGTAGCACCGTAGTGAATAAAGCGAGCGGTTTGCTCACCACATTTTTCTCCGAGAGCTTTGGTCACAGGAATGAGAGAGTGGTTTGTTTCTTTACGCACCCGAAGAACTGTCTCCATTGATATTTTTTCAACATAAGCATTACTTCTTATCGTAGCGGCCGCTTTTTCAGGAATAACTCCTAGCTCTCCCTGGCTCTCGGCTAAAGCCCCTTCGACTTCTAACCAACGAGCGATGCGCATTTTTTCAGAAAAAATAGAAGATATCTTTTCACATAAATAACCAGGGTTAATATAAGAGCTGAGTTGCTGATCGATCGACGTTTCCATATTTTGCTTTCTCTATTTATTGACATAAAAAAATCCCTGTTACCTAAAAACCTAAAGATAACAGGGATTTTTTTGTAGAGCCAGGAAAATTTTCTACTTTTTTGACCTAGTTCGTTTCAACTAAACTCTCTAACTCTCCTCAAAGCGCAAAACAAACTGAATGTTTTTTTCTCTCTTCAAAGGACGGTCTAAGATCAAAGACCAAACCTCACGTTTACTCTCGTTCTTTCCTTCGGGCACAACAACAATAGTAATACTTAATCGCGTATTGTCTCCTAATTTTAGCGGTGACTTGGACATGAGTTGCAGCTCAAAGTTTAGAGCAGGGGATTTTTTTATGTAGGGCGTTAGCCACTGCTCTACTTCTTTGGAGGAGGGGTCCATTTGGGTTATGACCATTCCTTCTTTGTTCGTTACGGTGAGGGAGGCGTTTTGTTCGGCTTTGAAGAAGGCGTATACTTCGGCTTTTTTAGGGATGTAGATGGGAATGGTTTGCCCTTCTAAACTGAGTTTGCTTTGTTCTGCTGAGACTGTAATTTCTTCGGAGGCTCGGGGAACATCTAGGAGCTTGATTACTTTGTATACTCGGATTACGTTGTTGGCAAAGTCTGATATCAGAATGGTTTGGGAGTCTTCTAGTCCGACTAGGTTTCCTCCTTGGGGGTTAACCATGCGTAGGGCTCTTAGGGGGGATTGGACTTCCGTTGCTGATACGTGCTTTAGTTTTATTACCATTGTGATAAATTCGTCTTTGTTGGCAATGTTGTTTAACTCTTCTTCGCTTGTGTAAACAGGGGTGGCTGTCCAGGGACCTTGGATGTTTCTTTTGATTTTAAGAACTTCTTTGGCTCCTTCTCCGACTACCTCTAAGATGTATCCGTTGTGCTCTAGGACGGAGAGAAAAACTCGAAATAGTTCTTTGGGGGTTTCCCATTTGAAGTTACTGAGGAATACCTTACGTCCTAGGACACTGCTGTCATAGATCATGAGTTTATTTGTTTTTTGGGCAACAAAATCAATAAATTGGTGTAGATCTTGTTCGGTTGAAGTATCTTTTTCGGCCCAAAGGTTTACGCTCAAGAGAAGAATAGCAATGCTTAAGAAAAGTTTTTTAGAAATCATAGATTTCTCCTTTTTTGTTTATCTTTCTTTTTTAGAAATTCTTGGTAAGTGCTGAGAGTTTCTTTTGATTTTTGACTTGGGTTTTGTAGAACCTCTTTCCAGTGCTCGGCAAAAGAAGCCACTTCCTTTAGCTCTGTGATAGTTTGGATGTGCTCCAGATAAGGCAAAAGGGCATTCTTTTGCCAACTTTTGGGGAGAGATACTTGGCTAAAGTAGGTAATGGGACTTTTCGGATCGCTCAAATACATTTCGAATGCGGGCCATGCTAAGGGAGAATCTGGGTACTGTGAGAGAATAACTTTTAATCCATAGAAAGCTTCCACCCCTTTTTTTTGAGCTTCGACAAAAAGAAGGAGGGGATAGAAGTTATCTTTTTCATGAAAGTTGATCCAGTGAACTCGCTCGCTTGCCTCTGGTGATTTTCCGATTTTGTTGTTTTGGTATTTTAGGTAGCGAGAGCGAGCTTCAAAAAAATTTCCCTGATAAAAGTCTCGGTCGGCGATTACTTTGATTGCTTGCCAGTGAAAAGAGCCATAGATGCTTTCTTTTTCGAGCTTTTCTAACTCTTGGTAGTAGAAATTCTTTTTTCCTAATGTTTTTTGGCATTCTGCCAAGTGCCATATATACTCTCCTCTCTCTTCTGGGACTAAGCTTGTTTTCGTAAGAAGTTTTTTGTAATAGGAAATGGCCTCCTCTGCTTTTCCTCGTTTTTGAAAGTTTTTTGCAAGAGAACGATAAAGGGGTAAGAGTAACGGACTATCAGGATGGTTTTGAATGAATCTTTCTGTCACCTGAGTAAGCTCTTCTGTTTTTTTTGGATCACTTTCTCCTTCGAGTTGGTGGAGAAAATCTATTTCTGAAGTGACTTGGGCCAATTCCGCTAGATGTTTTTCCATTTCTTGGGTTAAGAAAAATTGAGAGGGAGAAAGGCTTTTGCGATAGCGTTGATTTTGCTCTAACAATGAAACTATGGAAGCTTGTTTTTCCAGCTGAATATTGTTTTGAGGTAGATTACTCCACCAACCACAAACAATGCCTCCTAAAAAAGTGGCGGCACATCCAGAAATAACCCAGGCTTTGGGAAGGTGTAAAATTTTTCTGGCCTTTTCTTTTTGAGAAGGAGTATCGTTTCCTAATACTCGGTAGACCTGAGCCATTTCTTGGAGAATTTCGCCGCAACTTAGGCAAGTTTCCAGATGCTTTTCTATTTTTTCTTGGTCTTTCTCTGATAGTTCATCGTAAAGGTAGAGAAGTAAATCTTCTTTATTTATAGGACATTTCATTCTATATCCTCCTGTAGTCCAGTTTTTCTGAATTCCTCTCTCAGTTTTTGAAAAGCTTGGAAGAGAGTTGCTTTAACGGTTCCTTCGGCACATTTTCTATGTTGAGCTATTTCTTTGATACTTAGGTTTTGAAAATGCTTTAAAATAACAATCTCTTTTTGTCCAGGAGGTAGGTTTTCCAAAACTTGCTGAACTAAACCTTGCTTTTCTTTTTCCCAAAGCCTGTCTTTGGGAGTAAAAAAGACTTCCGGGCTATATTTACGTTTTTGACTTTTTTCTTTGCGTATATGATCTATAGAGCGCCTTCTGGCAATTTGAAATAGCCAAGCACGAAAATTTTCTCCTTGCCATTGCTGAATTTTCTCTAAAACTAAGAGGAAAACTTCTTGGGTTATATCCTCTGCATCACTCTGAGAACCTGTTATATCAAAGGCTATTTTTTGCACTTTTTTGGTATATAGCTTCATGAGTAAAGGGAAAACTTCATGCTTTCCCTCTTGAAGAAGTCTGGCTAAGTGTAAGTCTTGTTGGAAATCCAAACTTTGCCCTCTCTTTTTTGACGACATTTACTTCTGTTTACAACCCAGACGAAGAGATACCCACAAAGGTTTAGTCGCGGGAGAAAAAAAACTATTCTTTTTCTCCCGCGACAAAAAAAAATAGCTCCTATGGCTTTGGCCATAAGAGCTATTTCTATTTAGTTGGTCGAGGAAAAAAAAGAATAGTTTTATGAAAGATTTTCACTTTCACCAGAGAGTTTCCAGTAAATTAAAGCTGCTGCGACAATTCCTAGAGTTCCATAAAGAGGGAGTTTACTTTGAATCTCTCGTAAAACAGATTCGTAGCCATACTCGTTATTTTTGTTTATTTTTCGAGGAGTGTTTTTTTTGGTACTGTTCTCTGATGTTATTACTCGACGAATAATTTTTCTTTTGCTAGGATCTATTTCATAATCATGAGTAAGATCCTTTAGCCGAGTTTGGGCTGTTACAGAGTTTTTAGCATCAGGATAACGCCGAAGATACTCTTCATACCCCGAAACGCAATCAACCCGCAAAGCTTGTTTCCAATGCTTTTCTTCGAGTTTTTCTTCTTGTGCTTCAATTTGAAGAATTTCGGCATCAATGAATTTTTTCAAAACACCAGCAGTGCAAAAGAAGCAATAAGCTTTTTTATCTTTACGGCAATAATAGCCTTCTCTAATCTCAATTTGACAATCTCTACATTTATAGTTTTTATCTACCGCAAAGGGGATAGCAAGCTGGATTCTTTTGCCGGACTTTGTGGGAAGATGGCTGAGTATCCTATATTTTTCTATAATAGAGCACTCAAGACAAATAGTTTGATCGTCGCACTTATAAAAAAGGTCGTTAGGGTTGCCGCATCTGGGACATTCTTTCTTTTGTTTTAGTTTGCTCATCGGAACGGCTAGTTTTGTACTATCATCGATTTGTCCCCAACACAGAGGAACAACTAGCATTATACAAATTAGGATGATGCTTTTACTCTTCATAAATAACCTCCTATTTGAGAGGTTGACTAACGCCAAACAATTATTAAAATAAAACTTGAATTTTTTAATCTGATAACTAGATACTTCCTTTATAGTAAAAAAAAACTTTCTCAGTTGCAAGAATTGCTCTTAAAAGATTTCAAAATATATTTTACAATGGATGAATTATTCTTTGTTTTCTCTAGTTTTTGAGGAACAAAAAGTTTCTGAAAAACTTAAGAAAAAATCTTCCCAACAGAAAGGAAAAGCGATGTTTCACAAAAATATGTTTTTTTCTCTAGTTTTAATTTGCTTATTTTTAGGTTCTCTTTTGTCCCAAGAAAAAAGCAACAAATTAAAACTAGAAAAAATCCCAACGACTTTGAAAGAATTCAAAGTAATGTACAAAGAGTTAGCAGGAACTCCCAAAGGAGCAGCTACTTGTTTTGTTGTAGCTTTAAAAATCCATACTACTAACTCTGAGTTAGGAAAAGAATGCTTGGCTCGGTGTATTAACAATAAGGTTCTTAATAAAACTGATGATGGATGGGAATTGCGTAAAGGAAATGCTCGCTTAATCAAAGATCAGTTAAAGCGATACCCATACTTGCCCGATTCTTATTTTGTCGGAAGTAATCCTGCCAATGGTTACCAAGTAAAAGCTCCTTACTATCTGAAGTTTAAGAAGAAACCGACCAAAAAAGAATTGGAAACAGGACGCTTTCGCTTGTTTGTCAAATCTTTTGGAGCTGATTCTGCTCGTCCTCTGACCTTAGTTCATACAAGGAGTAAAAAAACATGGAAGGTTCATGAATGGAGTAGCTTAATCGTCGGTATTAGAGCTCCTGAAACAAAAGAAGAAGAGGATGAAGATTACTTCTAAGTCTCTTTCTTAGACGTTGACAAAGTCCTTTGTGTTTGCTACATTTAGGCACGTTTTATGGTCATTTGTTTGAGAAATTTATTGAGAAATACCTGGGGGTTTTATAGTCCCTAGGTAACTTTGTATCAGGACTTTTTTATGGATAATGTTTTAGTTACAGGAGGAGCAGGTTTTATAGGTTGTAATTTTATACGGTATTTACAAGAACAATGCCCACAATCGAAAATAATCAACCTTGATGCTCTAACTTATGCTGGCAGTACGGAAAACCTCACCGACCTTCCTTCTCCTGAAAGATACACTTTTGTAGAAGGAGACATTTGCCAATATTCTACTATCGAGAAGATATTTCAAGAGCATAAAATCGATACTGTGGTTCATTTTGCTGCGGAATCTCATGTGGATCGCTCCATCCACGGACCTGGACAATTCATTCAGACGAATATAGTGGGAACTTTTACTTTACTGGAGGTGGCCCGACATTTTTGGATTACAAAAAAGGAAGAGGCTCCTCAAAACACACGTTTTCATCACGTTTCTACGGATGAAGTATTTGGCTCGTTAGAGCCGGAAGATCCTGCTTTTCAAGAAACAACAAGCTATGATCCTAGTTCTCCCTATTCTGCTTCTAAAGCCTCTAGTGATCACTTAGTTCGAGCCTACTCACATACTTATGGACTTCCTATTACGATTACAAATTGCTCGAACAACTATGGGCCGAACCAATTTCCAGAAAAATTGATTCCACTGATGATTATGAATGCTACTCAAGGCAAACCTCTGCCTCTTTATGGAGATGGCCAACAAGTTAGGGATTGGCTTTATGTCGAGGACCACTGCGAGGCTATTTTTTGCGTTATAACAAAAGGAAAATTGGGAGAAACTTATAACGTAGGAGGCGATAATCAGCCTTCTAATCGAGAGATTGTTCAGAGCATTTGTCGCATTCTCGATGAATATTTTCCAAACTCCCCTTCTCATCCTCATAAGTCCTTGATTACCTTTGTTAAAGATCGCCCAGGACACGATCGACGTTATGCTATGAATATAGATAAAATCCACCAAGACTTAGGATGGCAGCCGCGAGAATCTTTAGAAAGCGGACTACGCAAAACCATTGATTGGTATTTGAATAACGGTTCTTGGCTGAGTAAAGTAAGCCAAGATGCTGGTTACGAACAGTGGCTTCAGAAAAACTACAAAGAGAGGTAAAAAATTGAAAGGTATCATCTTAGCAGGAGGAAAAGGAACTCGCTTGCATCCCTTAACCTTAGCTATGAGCAAGCAGCTTTTACCGGTTTATAATAAGCCGATGATATATTATCCCTTGTCTATGTTGATGTTGGCGGGAATCCAAGAAATTCTAGTGATAAGTACTCCAGAGGAACTCCCCATTTTTCAACGTCTTCTGGGAGATGGCCAAAAGTGGGGACTTCGTTTTAGCTATGTGAAGCAGACCGAGCCGAGAGGTCTGGCCGATGCTTTTTTGGTGGGAAAAGATTTTCTCCAAGGAAGCCCAGCTTGTTTGATTTTAGGGGATAACATTTTTTTTGGGCATGGTATGCCAAAACAACTCCAAGCGGCTCGAAATTTAAAAGAAGGGGCTCTTGTTTTTGCTTATCCCGTAAAAGACCCCCAACGCTATGGAGTGGTTGAATTTGATGAACAAAGGCGAGCGATTAGTATTGAAGAAAAACCGAGTAATCCTCGTTCTCATTATGCTGTTCCAGGCCTTTACTTTTATGACTCTCAAGTGGGAGAAATTGCTGCTGCATTAAAACCTTCCCCTCGGGGAGAGCTAGAAATTACGGATTTAAATCGGGTTTATTTGGAAAAGAAACAGTTGCAAGTAGATATTTTAGGGCGAGGAGTTGCTTGGTTAGATGCGGGAACTCATGAGTCTCTACTCCAAGCATCCAATTTTGTTCAAGCGGTGGAAGATCGCCAAGGGATGATGATTTCTTGTCCAGAGGAAATTGCTTATCGGATGGGGTATATTAAGGCCGAAGAGTTAGAAAAATTGGCCGAAGCTATGTCCAGTAACGAATATGGTGAGTATTTGTTTACTATACTAAAGGAAAGCTAATCATGGATTTTGCTCATTCTTTGTCACCAGCGGTGTCTCCTCGCTCACGTCATTTCTCACTACTAGGAGGAGTTATTTCTGGGATAGTTTGTGCTCTTCTTATTTCTCTGTTTGTTCCTCCGAGTGAATGGAGAGGATCTTTTTCTATTTTAGGGCAAGGAGTGCTCTGTGGAGTGGTTACCTCTGCTTTAGCTAGAACTTACTATTCTGGAAATCCTGCTTTGGCTTTTGCTTTGTCTCTTTTTGGTTTTTCTTGGATGGGAGTGCTCTTAGAAGGCCAAGTAAATTCTTCTTGGGAAGTGAGTTTAATTCTTTCGGTTTTTGCCCCGATGGTGGCACTTGTCGTGTGTATTTCGGCTTGCTGGGCAACGGATGTATATTGGAATTTTCCTCGAGCTTATCCTCGTTCAGAGGACCGTCCTCCGAAAAAACATGTAGGATGGATTATTTACAAAAAACGTATTATCCCAGGAACTTCCGGTCTTGCAGTAATATCTGCTTTGGCCATATTGGCCTTTACTTTAAGCTACGGCAAGCTGGGTTTGCCAGTAGCTTTTTCTGTTTATATATTTTTTCTTATTTTGGGAAACTACCTACTTTTTCAAATAGTGGATTTACCAGGCTCTTTATGGATCGGGTTTGGCCCTTTACTAGGGTTAGCCAGTTTTTATTTACTTGCTCTCTATTTGCATTTTTCTGGCTCGACCATAGGAGAAGAATTTACTCAAGTATGGGCGAGCCAAAATCCTATGTTCTTTTCGAGCACTGCTATAACCATTGCGCTACTTGGAAAGCTAAGGCCTAAATATGCGGGAAAAAAGACTTAGAGAAGATCTAAAGTAAATCATCCTCGGGAGTTTTAGGAGTAGGTTCTTCTGGCTTTTTCAAACCTTCAATGCTTGTGGCCAATTGATTTACTCTGTCAGTTAAGGTTTTGATATCATCTCGGGTGGGAATTCCTAGTCTTTTTAAAGACAAGGAAACTCGCTCATCGACAAACTTTTCCATTTTATCCCAAGTTCCCATCGCAGCCGTTTTGATTTTTTCGACGTTTTGCTCTACTGTAGTATTGGTTATAGAGATTTGCTTTTGCACTTCATCGCGGGTTTTTGATCCGGTTTCTTCTCCCGCCTTAACCAGAGAACGAAAGACCTTTTCTCCCTCTTCTCCAGCTTTGGCAAAAGCTCCTAGTCCTGCTAGCCAGATTTGATGTGCTGATTGGCGTAATTCCTCAGTAACTTTAGTTTGCTTAGGGTCTTTGTCTTGATTTTCCATTTTCGCCTCCTGGGAATTATCCAGTGTGTTTGAGTAAATTTATCTAAGTGTTTAAAAATTAAATTCTAACAAGTTCCTTCTTCTTTTTCTAAAAAAAACTTTTGCTTTTTCTTACAAGAAAACTTGTAATGGAAAAACTTTATTTTGGTTTAGAATGCTGAGAGAATGGTTTTAGGTGCTTTGGTTTCCCTCTCTCCTAGTGCCTTTTATAAGGATAAGTTATGAGATCATTTCTATTTTTCCTATTATTAGCGACTTTTTGTTTTTCTGCTACTGCTACTGCTGATGTCATTCATCTTAAAGATGGACAAATGATTCAGGCGGAAATTTTGAAAGCGGATCAAAAACGGATTATTGTCGACCTAGGTTTTGATATACTCCAAATCCCTAGAAATGTCATTGTACAAATCGAAAAACCTTCTCCAGAGACAAAAAAAGAGCCGTCTTTGCCTGAAAAACACGGACTTTACTCCAGTAGTAACTTAAACGAAACTACGATCAAGGAGAATGTTCTTCGTTTTGGAGAAGCCGTGGTAAAAGTTTCGACTCCTTCAGGAACGGGCTCAGGTTTTTTTATCGATAAGAGCGGATATGTCGTAACAAACTACCATGTTATTGCCGGAGAAAGAGAGATTTCCATAACTGTTTTTAAGCAGAATGAAAAAATTCTAGAGAAAATCAAACACTCTTACGTTAAAATTATTGCCTTCAATCCATTCATTGATTTGGCTCTTTTAAAAATAGAAGATGATCCTAAAAACCCTTCTTCTAAGCCTTTAGAGTTCCCGATTGCTTATCTAGGCAATTTTGATGAAATGGGGGAAGGAACACGAGTTTTTTGTATCGGTAATCCTCTAGGAATGGAACGTTCTGTTTCGGATGGAATTGTTAGTGCAAAAATGCGCCAATTTGAAGGGCGTGTTTACATTCAGACAACCGCAGCCATTAATCCTGGAAATAGTGGGGGGCCCATGTTTAATTCAAAAGGAGAGGTTGTCGGGGTTGTTAATATGAAAATTATGTTTGGAGATAATTTGGGGTTTGCTATTCCTGTTAGCTACCTGAAAGATTTTCTAAAGCACCGAGAGGCTTTCTTGTTTGATAAAAGCAACCCTAATTCTGGTTTTATCTACTACACTCCTCCCCCTAAGAAAAATAAATCAAAAGAGTCTTCTTCTCAATCTAACTAATCGTTAGTTTAATCACGATCATTTTAACTTCAGTAAAGGAAGTGTTTTATGAAGAACGTTGTTTCCATTTTTGCCCTTTTCATAGTTTTGTTTTCGTCTTTTTCTCTGTCTGCCAACGAAGAAGTTAATCAACTTCAATACTTGCCTAGTGACACTTTAATGTGTTTTACAGTCGAAAATTTTTCTAAACTTCGCCAAGAATATAGACAACTTCCGTTTGCTAAAGCATTTCAAGATGAGCAAATGAAGAAGTTCTTAGCTAAGCCCAAAGAAAAGCTTCTTTCTCTCTTTCGAGAATGGGAAGAAGCGAATGAAGTTTCTAGTAAAGAGTACTTAGGGAACCTTTCTGCTCCCTCTGGCCAAGTAGTGATGGCTCTTACCGGAGTTCAAGGAACCCCTCCAGAGATGCCTCAGATAGACTTTGTTGTCATTATGGAAGCAAAAGATGACAATGGGTGGAAAGAATTTTTAGAAAAGCTTTGGGAAAATGCTCCTCAAGAAGAAGTAGTGAAATTAGAAGAAGATTTCATGGGAACTACAATTGTCTATGTGAAACCAAACCCGGAGGGAGAAAATACGGACCTGGAAGAATTGCCGATTTCTCCTTGCTATAGTTTTTGCCAAGGCAGTTTCATTATGTCGAGCAATGAGTCTACTCTCAAAGAAGTCGTGGCTCGAATGCACGAAGAAATAGATGCCCCTAGTCTGTTAGATAGTGAAATCTACCAACAAACTATGTTGAAATGCCACTTAGAGGATAGTGATTCTATTGTTTTCATTAACTTTTCTGCGATAATGGACACTGTACGCGAAATGGTACCAGAAGAGAGTATGGGGATGGTAGAAATGGTCACAGATTGGCTGGGAGTTAATCAACTTCAAGCTCTAGGCCAAGATATTGAGCTTCTAACTGACAATGGACAAAGCTTAAGTAAAGGCTTTGTACTTATGTCAGGCGAGCCGAAAGGACTAATGGAAGCTATTCAGATTAGCAGTAGTAGCTCTCCCAATTTTGAGAATGTTCCTGCTGATGCAGGAGAGTACTTTCTTATGCATTTTGATCTGGGGATCTTCTGGCGGGAAATAAATGTGCTTGTTGAAAATCTAGATCCTCAAGGAAACATGCAATTCCAAGCTCAGGTAGAGCAAATGGAACAACAATTGGAATGTAGTATTAGCGAAGACCTTATTCCCTCCTTGGGAAATCGCTGGGAAGTATATAAAGACTACAAAAAACCTCTGAGCCTAATGTCTGAAAGAAGCACTATTTCTCTCTCTTTGAATCAACCAGAAAAACTCAGAGAGATTTTAGATCGAGCCATTGCTGTATTCCAAGCTCCTTTTCAAATCGAAGAGTATATGGAAGTCTCTGTTTACAGTATGATGATGGGCCAGAATATGCCCCCAGAGTTTCAAGATGCCCCTGCTTTTGCGATCCATAATAACCAACTCATCTTTTCCTCCAAGAAGAGTGGTCTCCAAAAACTTGTTCGCATGCTCAAGAACAAAAAAAATAGTCTTGCAAGTAAAACTCGTTTTAAGAACCTAATAAAGCAAGTCCCAGGCAGCAAAGATTTCTTTCACTATGTTAGCTTAGGCGATCAGTTTGACTATCTCGCCGCGGTTATGGGAGAAGTGATGGGAATGATGGGGCAAGGCGGAGAAATAGAAGAATGGCTTGATTGGAGCCTCTTTCCTTCGGCAAAAAAACTGAAAAAGTTTCTCTCTAGTGCTACGGTTACCCGGGCTATGAGAGTAGAGGATGGATATTTTTTCGAAAGCCACTCTAGCTGGAAGTAGACCGTAGATTTTCGCTGATCATCTTGCTTTAAAACAAGATCGTTTACGGTAAGAGCCTCTCTTTCAGGCTAAAAAAGCAAAAACCTACCCTAAACTTAGCTGAGTGGGGTAGGTTTTTCTTTGTCCTGAAGGGACAAGACAACCCAGCCTAGGGCGAAGCCCCAAAGCCATTAAGTTAAGGGAAAGCCCTAATATATAAGAGGTGGAGGCCATTTTTGTTCCTCTATCCCTTATAGTATGGTAGTTTGGTTTTCTAAAAAATAATTTCCCAAGGATGTATTTTATTAGGCGTAGCGGAC
>JAJDCR010000048.1 GCA_029260735.1 Planctomycetota bacterium | reverse complement strand
GTACTCAGATCGGAAACCTTCTTCAGACCGAGGAAGATCGTACTCAGATCGCGGAGGAAAACCTTCTTCAGATCGCGGAAAGTCTTACTCAGATCGGAAACCTTCTTCAGATCGCGGAGGCAAACCTTCTTCAGATCGAGGAAGATCGTACTCAGACCGCGGGCCTTCTTCAGACCGAGGAAGATCCTACTCAGACCGCGGGCCTTCTTCAGACCGAGGAAGATCGTATTCAGATCGGAAACCTTCTTCAGACCGAGGGAGATCCTACTCAGATCGCGGAGGAAAACCTTCTTCAGATCGCGGAAAGTCTTACTCAGATCGGAAACCTTCTTCTAGTCAAAGCAAATCCTACTCAGATCGAGGGAACTCTTCTTCTAGTCAAAGTAGTATTCCTTATTACCAAGGGAAAACGGCTCCTTCTTCAGGAAAATCCTCTCCCGACCGAAGCAATGCTCCTTCTAGCACAGGTAAGCCTTCATTCAAAAAGAAAAACTTTTCTCGGAAAGGCAGAAAGTAACTTTTATGTCTTCTCGAAAATGGTCTCCGATTGATAGAACTTTAGGCATTTATGAGACTAAACTAACCAATGGACTAAAAGTAATTTGCTTGGAACGACATCACCTACCGATAGTTACAGTAATGACAGCTTATCGAATAGGTGGTGCTCATTTATTCCAAGGTAAAACAGGGTTAGCTCATTTTTTAGAACATATGATGTTCAAAGGAACAAAACAATTTCCTAAAGGCAAAATTGACCATCTTACCCAGAAATGGGGAGGAGTAAACAACGCTTTCACTACTCTAGACTACACTTGTTATTTTTTTACTTTTGCTTCTGATCATTGGGAAAAAGCCCTAGAGATAGAAGCTGACCGTATGAGTAATTGTTTGTGGAGTGAACTGGAGTTTGAAAATGAGAAAAGAGTTATTTTAGAAGAACTATCTAGCTCAATGGACTCTCCTTACGAAGTCCTTGAGCAAAAACTAGATGCAGTTACTTTCGCTCGTCATCCCTATCGCAATCCGATATTGGGGTGGCGAGAGGATCTAGAAAATCTAACTCTCAAAGATTTGCAAATGTTTTACAAAGAACTTTACACTCCCAACAACGCTGTCATAACTCTTGTCGGAAATTTCTCCAAGGAAAATTCCTTAAATAAAATTCATCGATATTTTTCGACAACTCCCTTGATAAAAAGTTCCCTTGTTAGTCCTCAGCCCGTTGAGCCTCAAGGAAAAATTCATCTTACACTTAAACAAGATGTTGAAGTTGCTCGTTTCCAAATTTTGTTCCATACTTGCCCGACAAGAGAAGAAGACGACAGAGTTTTAGATATAATTGATATTCTTCTTACCTATGGACGGAGTTCTCGGCTTTATCGCCGCCTTGTTCAGTCGGAGAAATTATTGCAAAATGTTTACTCGATGAACGATACGCGTAAGCAATCAGGGATCTTTTTGATTCTAGGAGATGTTTGTCCAGGGGTTCAGTCAGATATAGTTGAAAAAACTTTGGAAGAGGAATTAAAAAAACTTCAGTCCAAAAAAGTAGGTAAAAATGAACTTTTAAAGGCAAAAAATATTGTCCTTACAGGTTTTGTTTTTCAGCAAGAAACTACCTACGACATGGCAGAACAAATTACCGAGATGGAAATGCTGGGAGGGCAAAAAGACTTCAGTGAAGATTTAGGCCTCATCCAAAGTATCAGTGAAGATGATATTCAAAGAGTGGCCAAAAAATATTTCGATTTTTCTCTTGCGACTGTGGGTTGGTCTGTTCCTAAAAGCAAAGGAGTGGAATCTTCTCAGCCAAAGCAAGAAAAAATGAAAACTCTTCGAGGGATCCAGGTTCCTTTATCAAACAAAAAGTTTCTTCGTTTAAAACCGTCTTCTCATGCCCAAGGTATTGGAGATGTCCAGCAACACACTTTAGATAACGGGCTAACTATTTTACTTTTAGAAAACTCTCTTTTTCCTACAGTTTCCATGGAAGCAAGTGTTCGGTGTAGTTTTAGCTATGAAGACCCGATAAAAAGTGGTTCGGCTTACCTCATGGGACGTTTGCTATCAGAAGGAACAAAGAAACGTAGCGCTCATAAAATAGCTTGCCAAGTAGAATACTTAGGAGCAGCTTTTAACACCTCAGCCTCTCGTGTATCTATTCGCTCTCTTTCCAGAGATTTTAACGCTATGTGCGAATTAACTGCTGAAATCATAAGAGAACCTAAGTTTTCTCAAGAGGATCTAGAAGAAGAAAAAAGGAAAACTCTCTTTGCCTTACTCGGCCAAAAAGATAGTGCCTCTTATTTAGCACGTAATGAATTTTACCGACTAGTCTATGGGAAGCATCCTTTTGCTCGCCCTGTGGTAGGAAATGAAACAAGTATTCCTTTGGTTCAACAAAGTGATATTCACAAACTTCATTCTCTTTACTATGCTCCCAACAATTTAGTCGTTTCAATTGCCGGGGATATCAGCATGAAGCAAGCAATTGATTCATTAGGAAAATACTTTGGGTCTTGGTCAAAAAAACAGGTTCTTTTTCCCTCTCTTCCCAAACTTAGTCTGGCAAAATCTCCAAAAAAACGTTATATTCCACTTGATAAGCAACAGTTGAACATATATTGGGGACATTTGGGAATACGCCGTAATTGTCCAGATTATTACGCTCTTATGATACTAGATCATATTCTAGGGGTAGGATCAGGCTTTACCGATCGTCTTTCAAAAACAATTCGCGACGACTTAGGTTTGGTTTATAATATATGGGGAACAATAACTGCTAACGCAGGTATAGAGCCAGGTACATTCACTGTCTTTTTAGCAACAGATCCAGAGCACTATCACAAGGCCATGAATACTTTAGAAAAAGAAATAGAAAAAATTTGTCTTGGGGAAATTTCAGAGGAAGAATTGGCCGATGCTCAAGCTTGCATTACAGGAAATTTTTTTCTGGCAAGAGAAACGAACAGTGCTTTAGCCGAATATCTAATAAATGCCTATCGTTTTAATTTAGGTTTTGACTATCTAGAACGTTTTGGGGAAATCATTAAAAACGTCTCCTTAGAAGAAGTTATTGCTGCGGCAAATAAATACCTCCATCCCGAAAAAGCGACCACCGTTATTGCTGGTCCGGTAGACAGAATTGCTGGTTCAGTAGACAGAGTCGCTGGCCCGGTAGACAAAATCAACTGTCCGATTACAAAACAAAAAAAGAAATGATTTTTCGATAAGGGTGTTCCCATGAAAAAATTTTGCAAAGATAGTGAGAGATTTTGTCTTCTGATAAGGCGCGACGTAGGCGCATAGTCTTTTTCTGTAACTAAGGAGCAACGTTGTCAGAAGGCAAAAGATCCGCTATATTTGTAAAGTTTTTTTATGGGAACTCCCTAACTCTTGCAGTCAAATTATTTTTCAGGTAGGCCTCCCTCCTAAGGGAAATAAAAAATGTCTAACTCCGATTACAAAATATTCGAGATTTTTTTGCAGCTAGCCGAAACGGCAGGGTTTATCTCTAGAGAGGATTCTCTGCAAGTAAAAGCCCAAACGAACTCGGGCTTTCGGTGTAAAAAAATCTTGCCAAAGGTCATGGACAAATATGGCATACCTTCTGAGGCTGCTAAGTTTCTCTGGCAATTGGCTTGTGTTTCTCCTGCCATGGAAAATCCTAAATCGGAAGATAACATTCATATTAACTTGAATGATTTGCCACCTGAGTTGCAACGAGAAATTGCTTTTGCCGAAGAGTTGCTGCGAAGAAAACTCGTTCCTCTCCAAAAACTCAACCTAGCTTTACAAAAATTGCAAAAAGGGGAAGAAAAATTTTCCCTCGGGCAAGTTCTTCTTCGTCAAAGATTCATTACTCCAGAGCAATTTTTTGAAATTAAAATGGAAGTAGAAGAGAGTTGTGCGGCAGATGCAACCGTTAATCTTGCTCTTCATCATGATAGCAAAACTGTCTACTTGCTCCCTTTAGAAAAAGCTCGCTATATCGGAAACTATGAGTTAATTCGAGAAATTGCTCGAGGAGGAATGGGAGTAGTTTATGAAGCAAAGAATATGGATACTCAAAAAATAGTAGCTCTAAAAACCATTATCGCAGGAGAAGCTGCTGCCAGTGCCGATATCGAAAGATTCCAACGTGAAGCCCAATTAGCCAAAGAACTAAATCATCCTAATATTGTTAAAGTTTTAGACGTGGGCAAAGATGACAATATTCATTATTTTACGATGGATTATATAGAAGGTGTGTCTTTAGCTGGGTACATTAAAAAAAATCGACTTCCTGTTCGTAAAAGCGTGAAGCTTTTTTTGCAAATTTGTGACGGACTAGGATATGCTCACTCAAAAGGCATTATCCACCGAGACATTAAGCCAGGTAACATCCTCATTGACACCAATGGAAAACCTCTCTTAACAGATTTTGGACTCGCCCGACAACAAGATGGAAAAGATGGACTTACTATAAGCGGAGTAGCTTTGGGTACACCTGCTTATATGCCCGTTGAGCAAGCAGAGGGAAAAGTCAGAGACATTGACATTCGAAGTGATGTTTATTCCTTGGGCGCTGTGTTCTATGAAGTTCTCACCGGCCGTCCTCCCTTTTCGGGGACTTCTTTGGCCGAAACTCTCCAAGCAGTCATAACAAAAGATCCCATTCCCTTAAGCCAACTTGTTCCCGGTTTACCTTTAAATATCGAAGCTATTTGTATGAAGTGCTTAGAGAAAGAGAAGAAACGTCGCTATCCAAATGTCAAAGCTTTATCTCGGGATTTAGAGCGTTTTCTCAAAGGAGACAGTATCAAAGCACGTCGTCCTATGCCTTGGGAACGTTTGTTTAAGTGGATAAAACAAAATCCATTTCCCTCTGGAGCCATAGGAGTCGCTTTACTTGTCATTTTATTCTCAGCTATCACGATTCAAGGCATTCACAATCAGTCAAAAGAAAAAGAAAATGTTTCTAAAAAACTAAGTAAAGAGTTAAAATCTCTTCGTCTCTCTTTAAAAAGTGAACGACAACAAAAAAATGAGCTAGGTAGTACAGTTGAGGGATTAAAAGAAGAACTCAGCAGCTCTCAAATTTATGAAGGAATTTATTGGTGTCGTAAAAAAAATTATGAAAAAAGCCTAGAAATTTTTGATAAGCTCTTAGAGCAGAATCCAGAATCCAGCAAAGCCTACTACTATAAAGCATTAACGTTAATTGCCTTACAGAAAATAGAAATGGCCATTGAGCTTTTGCAAAAAGCTCGCTCTTTGGAGCCTGAGTGGAAGGATGTCTACATTAAGCTATCTGACTTATACCTTGCTCTGCAGAGAGTTAACGAGGCGATTGCAACCCTAAGCCAACTTTTAGCAGTAGGAAATCAAGACCCGATAGTTTACGATAACCGAGGCACTCTTTACGTAAACTCAAACCGTCCGAAAGAAGCTTTGCTGGACTTTAATAAGGCTATCTCTCTAAATCCTAACATAGACTCATTTTATAGTAACCGTGCAGTTGCTTTTTTTAAACTAGGAGATTATCCTAGAGCTTTTCTTGATACAAAAAAGGCTTTATCAATAAATCCTAGGAATTCAAATGCTTACAACATTCGAGGGATTATCTTTCGGGACGAAAAGAAATACGATTATGCAATCTTGGATTTATCGAAAGCTATTCGCTACTCCAATAGTTTGGAGTATCGTCTTAATCGTATTATTACCTACATGAATTTAGGGCAATACAGCAATGCCCTAAAGGATCTACTATACTGTCGAGACCGCAATCCGGGTTTCGAAAAAGAGGAAGTTGCTCTCTTAATCGAAAAGTGTAAGGTTCAGCTTAAAGCGAGAGGTAAACTAATCGAAAAAAAATAGTTATTCTTAGGGCGTGCTATCATTTTAAATTCAAAATAATAGACTCTATAAAAAAACGAATATAAACGAATATAATTGAAGGAGAATTGTCACTATGATCGTAGGCGTAAAAAGAATAAGTGGTTTTCTAGGATATTTACTAGGAGGACTCATTGGTTACTTAATTACAATATCTGTAATTCTACCTCCTTTTATTGATATTGCAATTATGGCTTATTGCTCTGTTGTCGGTGGATTTATTGGTCTTCGCCTATATCATCGATCACAAGGAACCTTTAGATTGCCCGCCGATGTTTTTTTCTATGTCTCAATACTTGCTTTACTTGGAGCTCTTTTTTGTAACCATTTCCCTTTCGAGGAGCTGACCCAACATGCAATAGTTCCTCTAGCAGGAGCAGGCTTTATAATTAATATTAGTTTATTACTTATGTCATGGAAAAAACAAACTAAACAGATGCATCTTTTTTACAGTATTATAATATGTATTTCGCTTATGGAATTAGTTTGGGTTGCCATTAAAATGAAAAGCTTCTCCATATTCTAAGCAAATCATAATAAAAATCAGGGTGTAAAAATGGAAAAAAAGATAAGGCGCGTAGAGCCAACGAGGCAGATGAGCCAAGTAGAGACAGAAAAGCTTCTCAAAGACAATAATGATATTGAAGGACTTTCCTCTGAAAAAGATTCCAAGGTAGCAAAAATTTTAGGTGCTATTATTAAGCGAGTTCGAAAAGTAAAAAAAAACGATTAATTCGATATAGAAATAGCCTGAGCTTTGTAAAGAAGATCTTGCAAAGCCTCAGCAATTTTTTTATACCCTTTCGCATTAGGATGGATCATATCGGACTTCAAAGTTCCTTTAGATAGGACATCGCTAATGATATCATTTTCGCAAGGAATTTTATATTCATCTGCAATTTCTTGGTAAAAAGGGGCCGGAGAAATAAATACACCTGGGCTTGGTACAGCCAACAAAACGACCTCTGTATTATTTTTCTTGGCCAAATCTATCATTGTCTTGATATTAGCAATGGTTTTCTCCTTATTGACTTTTTGAAGAAAATCATTCCCTCCATAACAAAGCAAAATAAGTTTAGGGTTGTGCTCTTCAAGGAGAGCGGGCAAACGTCGTACTCCTTGAGCAGAAACTTCTCCAGGATTTCCTGAGCGGACAACATTGAGGCCAATAAGGCTTTCTAGTAATACTGGATAGCTATTGGCCTCATTAGCTCCGGTTCCAAAGGTTAAACTATCTCCAAAAGCTAAAATAGTGTCCTCTGGACCTAAAGGACTTAAAGGAGGAACTCCTTCACCACATCCCCAAAAAAAACAACAAAACAAAGCCAGTATAATTTTCATATTATTTTCCTGTGTTTCTAAAAAAGCCTTGTTTGTCATTCCCGAGGAATGACAAGACTAAGTCCATAAAATATAAATCCATACGGATCATCACTTATATTACAAAAAATATCTATTATAATATCATAAATCAAAATAAAGTCTTATGTGGGGAATAAAAACCAAGAGTCCAATACCCATCGCTCCCAGAGATGAGAGCAAAACTCCTCCTGCTGCGCAGTCTTTCGCTCGGCCAATTCCTTCATGGTAATTAGAAGACACTGTATCAGCTAAATACTCTAAAGCCGTATTTAGAGCTTCCGCTGTCCAAACCAAAGCAATTGCTAATACAACTAAACCCCACTCAACACGACTCAAGTCAAAAAAGAAGCCTGTGGTAATCACAATAACTGTAGCCAAACTGTGAAGTGCTGCATTGGGTTCATTTTTTAACAAATGAAAAATCCCTTGGAAAGCATAGGCAAAACTTTTTTGACGGCTTTTCAAAGAGCATTTTTTTAAAGAAGAAGAGGAACATTTTTTCATTCTAAACCCTCACCAAAATATTCATCATATTTTATCTGGGCTTTTTCTCCAAAAAGAATCTGGCAAGCCTGAAAAAGCCCGGGAGATTCCTTCAACTTTTGACGGGATATAACCAAGGCTATTTTTGAGCGTCTTCGTAAAAAATCTTCTAACTTAACAATCATTTCTTGCTGAGCAGCTAGCTCTAACTCTGCTTGTATGTATTCTGTTTCCTCGATAATAACCTGAGCTTTTTGAGGAAAGGAGCGTATTTCTTCTAAGATACTAAAGGCTCTCGGACCATACCGACGCCAAATACGAGTGCTAATTTTCTCCGAAGCATTTTTATGAGTTAGTTTATCCAAGTCCATTAAACGAGCTTGGTGGAAAAATTCTTGGCGAACACTGCTAGGGGCTTCTCCGTACCATTGGTATTTACTATAGACCAAAGGTACTCCTAACTTTTGGACAATTTTGGCAACCTCCTCTCCCACGTTTAAGCAATCGGTTAATTTTCCTCCAAAAATACTGATGTGAGCTTCTTTTTCGTGGGTTTCTACAACGTGTTTTCGAGAGAGTTGCATCCAACCTTTTTTGGCAGACACTTGGCCTTTCACCACAAGAGGACGAACTCCGCATCTTTCTGCAATGATATCTTCTTTCGTGATGGGCTCAGAAAATTGAAAGAGCTGATTGACATTATCTAAAACAAATTCTCGATCTTCCTCGCTTATGGTTACATTTGGTTTTTCTACCCGTGTATCTGTGGTGCCAATACAGGTAACAGGTCCCATCGGGATGACAAAAAATAATCGACCATCATCTGCAAAAAAAGCGAGAACACGATGATAAGGAGTAATTTTTTTTACTGTTAAATGAATGCCTTTCGAAAGGACATGGCGGTGCAGAGTTGTTTGTTCTGTTTTTTTATTATGCTCATCGACATAAGGACCTGTCGCATTAATAAGGACTTTAGAGCGCACGATAATTTTTCTTTGGCTTATAGTATCTTGAATTTCTGAGACCCAAGTATTTTTTTCTCTTTTCGCCCCCAGAGACTCGACATAATTAGCAACAATAGCCCCTCTGTTTATACTATCTCGAATAAAACTAAAAACAAAGCGAGCATCGTTATCGTGTAAGTATGCATCAGAGTACTCCACTCCTCCCGCGCAATTGCTCATATTAATTTCTTTTTCTTCTTGGGCGATTTTCTTAGTAAATAGATAGCGAGGGCGTTTTGTATAGCAGTTACCTATGAGCCAGTAAACCCAAGTTCCGAGCCAAAGAAAAAAAGGTTTGTGTCGAAAACCTTTCGCCAAGGTTGTAAAAAAACGAATCTCTTGGACAGTCGATGGATAATTTTTCATAAGATGATTGCGAGATTTACAGAGATTTCTGACCAAAAAAAACTCGCCGTTTTCCATGTACTTAATTCCACCCCAAACCAAGTTGGAAGATTCTTGGCTTGTTACACTGGCAAAGTCTCCCTTGTCAATCAAAGCAACTTTTGCTCCTTTTGCTGCCAAAGCAGAAGCGCAAACAGCTCCATTAATTCCTCCTCCTACAACTAGTACATCAAAGTGATTTTGAGCAAGCTTCTCCAAATTGCTTTCGCGTAGCTCCATCAAGGTGGACTCCATTCTATTGTTAGATTAGAAACTGTTTTAGATTATTTTCTCTCAAGTGCCTTACTTCTGCGTTTTATTGTAAGCCAGAAAGGGACTTCTTTTCCAGAAATTTTTACCCTCTTTCTCAGAAAATAATGTTACAAATTCTCCTTTTAAACTGTTATACTTGCTTCTTTCTTCTTTCCCTCAGACCTTTAAACCTCTTTTTTACTCTATGAATTAGTACAGGAATTTTCGGTATGACCAAGTTATTTATTGAAGACCTTAATCTTTCTCAAAAAAATGTTTTGATGCGGGTCGATTTTAATGTTCCTCTCAAAGATTCTGTAATCAGAGATGATTTACGAATACGAGCTGCTTTACCTTCTATTCGAAAAATCTTAGAGGATGGTGGACGAGCTATACTTTGCTCTCATCTAGGAAGACCAGAAGGGGAAAAGAACGAAAAATACTCTCTTCGCCCAGTAGCAAAGCATTTGGAAGAACTTCTGGGGCAAAAAGTTGCCTTTATGGAAGATTGTGTTGGACCAGAAGTTGATGAAGCAAAAGCTCAACTCCCAGACAAAGCCGTTCTCCTTTTAGAAAACTTGCGCTTTCATAAAGGGGAAACAGATAATGATAGTCAATTTGCAAAAGAGCTTTCGAAAAACTGCGACCTTTATGTAAACGATGCTTTTGGAACAGCTCATAGAGCCCACGCTTCCACTCAAGGAGTGACAGCTTTTTTCTCTCAATGTGCCGCGGGTTACCTAATGGAAAAAGAGCTTCGGTATCTAGGAGAAAGCCTAGAGAATCCCAAGCGCCCATTTGTAACTATTTTAGGAGGGGCCAAAGTATCCGGGAAAATCGACGTTATTCAAAATTTACTGGGAAAAGCTGATACTCTTATTATTGGCGGAGGAATGACCTACACCTTCCTTAAAGCACAAGGAATAGAAATCGGAGACTCTCTAGTTGAAGAAGATCGATTGGCCATGGCCTTAGAAATTTTAGCCAAAGCGAAAGAGAGTAAAACTCAGCTAGAGTTAGCAGTCGATGTTGTTATTGCCGACAAATTTGCGGCAGATGCTAATGTGAAAACAGTTGCCATCAATGAAATTCCTGTTGGATGGCAAGGTTTGGATATAGGGGAAAAGAGCATCGAAAAATTCCAAAAAATTCTTGCAAACGCAAAAACAATTTTATGGAACGGTCCTCTGGGCGTTTTTGAAATTCCTGCCTTTGAAAGAGGAACCAAAGCTATTGCAGAGTCTCTTGCTTCCGTAACCGCAACCGGAGCAACAACTATTATTGGAGGAGGAGATTCTGCCTCGGCAGTTAAGAAATTTGGTTTAGAAGATCAACTATCTCATGTATCTACAGGAGGAGGAGCATCCCTGGAATTCTTAGAAGGAAAGGCTCTCCCTGGAGTAGCGGCCCTAAGTGACAAATAATTTAACATAATGGAGGCGTTATATGTCTGTTAAAGAAGTAAAAAGAATTCTCGTTCCGGTCGATCTTTCTGAAAGTGCGCCAGAAGTTTTAGACTACGCACAAATGCTGCAAAAAAGTATGGGAGCTGAGCTTGTAGCACTCCACGTTTTTGACGAAAGATTTCTGGGAACCTTACATTCTATTAACTCACCAGTGCTTGGAAATTTAAAACTCGATTTCCATAAAAAAGGCAAAGAAGAGCTCGATAAAATTTGCCAAGGAAGAGAAATCTCTCAGAGAGTTTTTGTCGAAGGACATCCTGCCAAAAAAGCCGTTTCCTATGCCGAAGAAAACAATATTGATTTAGTCGTAATGGGAACTCACGGCTACACTGGACTGGACAAGTTTGTTCTCGGTAGCATTGCCGAGTATGTTGTTCGCCACAGTCCTTGCCCTGTTTTAACTGTTCGCACCTCTCCTAAATAGGAAAGCATGGTCTGTCTCCGGGTGCAAAGCTTCTGTCTGGGGTAGGTTTTTTGTTTTTAGCCTGAAAGGCTTATACAACCTAGCCCAGGGCAACGCCCTGGGAAACTGGAATAACGATAATTATAGCCCTGAAGGGGCGGAATAATTTAGAATATTTCGCCCCTTCAGGGCTGGGGATATTGATGTTCAAATATTCCCAGGGCGTTGCCCTGGGCTGGGTTGTTTCGCTCTTTCAGAGCTGAAGAAAATCAATACAAACTATTACTGAAAAATGTTTTAAGGGAAAAACCTAACCCACTCAGGAGTGCAAACCCGGAGTTACTTCTGTTTCCCTGGGAATCACTTTTAGCTAACAAAATCCCAGATTAAGAGTTGCAAATTTTCAATTTTTTTCTACTCCTCTCCCCGTAGCTTTTCGTCCGCTTCGAGAATCTCCTGAATCAAAGTTTCTTTCGCCTCTTTCGCAAACTGAATTAACTTTTTGCGGTCCTCAAAAAATTCTATCGAATCATCGAGTAACTTTTGATCTTGTTTCTCAAAAATTCCCGCTAGCTCTTCTGCTGCAGATTTTTCATAGCCAAAAGAAACCAAAAGATCCTTCGCTAGATTAAGAGAAGAATCGAAGGTCTCCCGTTTGATGTTTTTGATTCCTAGCTGGGCGAGTTTTGTATAGTGGAGGCGGTTGCGCGCTCGGGCAAAGATATTCACGTTGGGGTATTGCTCCCGAATAATTTGGGCACAGGTGAAAGAGGCTTCCGGGTCATCAATCGCAAGAACAACAGCACAAGCTTCTGAAATATGGGCACTGGTGATGACATCAAAGTGGGAAGCATCGCCGTAAAAGACCTTGTGGTCAAATTGCTTGACTCCATTGATATGAGTGGCATCATGATCAATTATGGTCGTGGCAATGTTAAGAGAATCAAGGAGTCGGCCAGAAATTTGTCCAAAACGACCATAGCCAATAATGACAACATGGTGGCCTTTTTCCTGAATATCTTTGACATGATCATCTACATCAATAGACTGATTTTTATTAATGAACGCAATGATATATTTGTCGAAAAGAACAATAAGAACAGGTGTGGCAATCATAGAAAGAGTTACCACAAGAAAGAAAAAGTTCGTTTCTTCCGAGCTAATGATGTGAAGGTCTTTGGCCCTTCCCAAGATAAGAAAGGCAAATTGACCGGCCTGGGACAGAAGAATAGAAATAAGAATGCGGTCACTGCTTGCTAATTGCATTTGCCGAGAAAGAAAATAGATAACGGCAATTTTAACTCCCACAACAAAGGTAGCATAACCCAATACAGAAAAAGGGTCTTTAGTGAAAAGATCTAGCTGAATGGACATTCCTACGGACATAAAGAATAAACCCAAAAAGAGGCCTTTAAAGGGATTTATGTCGATTTCTAACTGACGGCGAAATTCAGAGTCGGCCAAAAGAACTCCCGCCATAAAAGCGCCCAGAGCCATCGAAAACCCTACCATTTCCATTAAATAAGCCATGCCGATAACAATAAATAGAGAAGCGGCCAGAAAGATCTCTCTTTGTTTCGTACGAGAGACTATTCGAAAGAGGGGATTTAAAAGAAAGTGTCCTAGTATAGCAGTGGCGAGAAAAATCAAAAGGCCTTGCCAAATAGGAAGCTTATGGCTAGAGGGAGCTTGGCTCTCTAAGGCGAGCAAAGGAAGAATGGCGAGAACGACAATAACCGCCATATCGTGAAAAAGAATAATGGGGATAGTTCTTTTACCAACCGAGGTTTTAAGAGCATTTTTTTCTTGGAGAATTTGTAAGGCTAAAGCGGTGGAAGAGAAAGCTAAACTTATAGATATAAGAATAGAAGCTTTAAGGTCTGTGTCCATCGCTAAAAGAAAAAGAGTAAAAACAGCCCCCGTCAATAAAACTTGAGGAAATCCATAGCGCAAAATTTCCGATTTCATTTTTAAGAGATGCTTCGGCTCTAGTTCTAAGCCAATGAGAAAGAGGAGCATGATCACTCCCAGCTCTGAAAAATGAACAATCTGAGTAGGGTCAGTGATAACTTGGAGACAAGAAGGGCCAATAATCAGTCCCCCAAGCAAGTAACCAATGACGGAGCCAAAGCCAAGCTTGACCGTTAAGGACACCAAAGTCATCGCACAAAAAAGAAATGCTAAAGTCAACTCGATAAAATGATGAAAATCCACGTCTGTCTCCCTCTGGTCAAAATTTTAGAGCTTAGTAAAGCTACAGCTTATCATGCCCATTTGAAAAAGCAAAGAGGAAAAAGTAGGTACGGTGGCTAACTTACGGGAAAATTACTTGATTATTGACAAGTCTCCCAGGATAGTCTAGAATAATATTCTAAACCATCAATTACCAAATTAAATCATAAGGAAAGAAATATGAGCACAATCGAAAATAACAATCGGATTGATTATATTGAAATGAAAGTAAAAGACATTGAGGCAACAAAAAAATTCTATGGGCAAATCTTTGGATGGGATTTCCAAGACTATGGGCCCACTTACACTTGCTTCAATGATGGTCGCCTTAACGCTGGTTTTGAAAAAAGCGAAGACCTTAAAACCGGAAACAATATTTTAGTGGTTCTCTATTACCAAGATTTGGAAGTGATTTTGGATAAGGTAAAAGAAGCAGGAGGAAAAATTACCCGAGAAACCTATGAGTTTCCGGGAGGCCGACGTTTTCATTTTCATGACCCTAGTGGAAATGAATTGGCTATTTGGTCTGAGAAGTAGTCAAATATTGAAAAATAGAGGATTAGGTTTTCTTGAGAATTAGATTTTAGCAGGCGTTGCGGACAACCACGAGGGGCCTTGCGGACGGCCCTCGTAGTTGTCCCTACTACAAACTATTCCAAAGATACATGGCTTTTTTTGTCTCAAGAGCTCGCCGAGCAAGTTTACTTAAACCACAGACAACGGGCTTAAAGTCTTCCCTTGTCCATCCCAACTCTTCTTTGGTTGCTTCGGCAAAACTCTTAGCTATGTTTTCCACTTCCTCTTTTTGAATTGCGGCAAGTTTATTTACCATTTCTTGAGGAACTGACTGAGTCCACTCTTCTGCTTCTTGAGCAGTTAGCAGCTTGAATTTTGACAAAAGCTTGATCGGATCATTTTCTCCCCGAAGTACCGCCAGCATGTTGGCTGCTTCTAGTGTTGTGATATATTTGAATTCACAATGATCTTCGGCGCAAAAATTAAGAGAATCGTATTCTGGAACAGCTCCTTCTTCTGCAATAAAAAAACTACTCAGCAAACCCATTTTTATTCTCCTTTTTTACTTTGTAAAGCCAAAACTGTCCCAATTGAAAAATCATATTCTACCCCATCTAAAGAGAGGAATTTTCGAAAATCAATTTTACTCCAGTTTTGATCGCCAAAGTACTTGAGATAGTTTTTTACATTGCTTTTCTCAATCACTCCCATGTATATCCATTTTTCTAATCCTGTATGGATAAAATCTCGACCATCGTGGTAGTCGCGAAGTAGAACTAGAGACCAACCTCCTCCCATAAAGTGGCCCCCTACGCTGGTAACAAGTTCTCCCTTCTCTACTAAATCAAGAGCTTCGCTAGACCAGTTTAGTCCCCCGACAAAGATATCCTTGCCTGGTGTGAGCCCTTTTTTACGAGCAGCCCGCAAAGCCCCCAATGCCATGGGATCATTCGCCGTCCAAATCACACGAGTATCAGGGTATCTTCTTAAAATGCCCTGCAGTTGACTAAAAGATTTTTCTTCGTTCCAATAACTGTGAATGATCTGGTGAAGGTGGACTTGAGGAAATGACTTTAGGGCATTGTAGAGTCCTTTTTCTCTTTGAAGAGAGGCCGGAGTAACATAATCTCCGACAACTCCTACGGCAGAAATCTTTTCCGAATGATTTTCTTGAGCGGCCTGAAAAATAGTGCGAGCAATATCTAGTCCCGCTCTTTGATTATCTGGCTGAATAGAGCCAATCCAGTAAGGGTATTTTTCTCGGGGAATGCCGTGGACTTTGGCTTGCTCTTCCGTTAAGGTATTGAGGAGTAAAAAAATTTTAATTTTGTTCGAGTTGGCCAGTTGTATCATTTGGTCCGCAACGAGTTTTTCATTTACCACAATGAGATAATCGGGCTTATTTTTTCGAGCGACAACCTCTTTCGTAAAATCAACCATTTTGAGATGATCTCGCTGGGAGTAAAGAACTTCCAGTTTTATATCTAGGTCCTCAGCAGCCGCCTTCATAAAATCAACGACCAAATCCCAAAAAACCTCGCCCGTTTCCCCTGGATTGATAAAAGTAACCGTGAACTCTTTCGCGATACCAGAAGACAAAAAATAAAAGACCAATAGACAAAGTAATTTTTTTTTCACGTTAAACTTCCCTAGTTAAGGTTTTAGCAAAACTATTTTGTTTTCATAACCCAAACTCCGTCCCAGTCTGGAGAAGGAGGGTTTTCCTGCAAATAAGTAGATCGTTCTATGTAGAGCTGAGCAGCTTCATCTTCTGGACGAATTTTTAGAGCTTCTTGGAAATGTTTTTGGGCCTGAGCAAAGTTTTGTTCTTGATAAGAAGCAAAGCCAGCATTAAAAACTTCTATTAAGTTCGGTAAAGAAAAACTGGCTATATCTTGGTAGTGATCCATTATTTCAACAATTAAAACCGGCTTAGATTTTCCTTTAACCTGAATGTAGTCGAGAAAACGATACTGAAAATTTTTACTGGTGGCATCTATGGTAAATTTACTGGCAACAATCGGAGCACCATAAAATTTAGTGGTCCCTTCTATTCGAGAAGCCAAATTAACCGTATCTCCAATTACAGTATACTCTAAGCGTTTACTGGAACCAATATTCCCCGCTATCAACTCTCCTGTATTTAAACCAATGCCAATTTCGACAATTGGTTCGTTCTTTTTCTTTTGTCTCTGATTAAAAGGACGGAGTTTTCTCATCATAGCAATCGCAGCAACAATAGCATTATCTGCATCAACGGGCGTGGTAAAAGGGACTCCAAAGCTAGCCATAATTGCATCCCCAATATATTTATCCAGAATACCTCCGTTATCCATAATAGAGGAGACCATCTCTTCGAAATAAGAGTTTAAAAGATTAACTGTATTACGAGCTCCTATTTGTTCAGAAATAGTGGTAAATTTACGGATATCGGAGAAAAGTACAGTGCAATTTTGGAGAGAACCTTTGAGAATACTAGGATCATCTGAGAGAATTCTTTCGACAACCTCTTTACTCATATAGCGGGCCATAGTACTGCGAATTCTTTTTTCAGCCGTGATATCTTCTATTATGAGCATAGCCCCCATTTTTTCGTTATTAATGTTCATTAAAGGGGCTGCTGTTGTATTCAGAGAAACAACACTGTTGTCTGTTTTTTCCACAGTGACATCCATGGTCAAGTCGGCTTCTCCTGACTCTAACGCTTTTTCTAAGCTGGCAGGAATCCAAGCATTTTTTCCCGCAAAAAGCTTTTGGGCAGTGCTACCTAAAATATCATCCTGCGACAAGTTCAAAACTCGCCTAGAAGCAATATTTGCTGTAACTAAGGAAAGTTTTTCATCAAAGGTAATTACACCATTGGTTAAACTCTCCAAAATGGATTCTTGGTAATTTTTCAGGTTGAGAATTTCCTCAAAAAGTTTTCCATTTTCCAGAGAAATTGCCGCCTGAGAAGCTAGAGAAAGAGCTCTTCTTTGATCGCGCTGGCTAAATCCTCCCTCTTTTTTATTGAGAACTTGCAAAACCCCGAGGCATTCTCCTTGTTTTCTTAAAATAGGGACAGAGAGTATATTTTTTGTCCGAAAACCTGTTTTTTTATCCATACGAGAATCAAACTGAGAGTCTTTATAAGCATCATTGGTGACAATAACTTCTTTATTCAGAAAAGTTTTTCCGGCAATCCCTTCTCCTGGTTTTACCTGAATTACATGTTCTTCCGTCCCTTCTATCACCCGAGACCATAACAAATCGTTTTTAGAATCGTATCTAAAAATAGAACCCCGCTGAACTTCTAGGAGCTGGGTAATCGCCGCGGTAATTTCCCCTAATAAACGATCTATATTTAGCTCATGAGAAATTTTTATAGCCAATTCCAAAAGTTTAATCTCATCGCGTCTCTGTTGTTGGTCTTGCATGATAGAATTAGCAATAGCACCCACTTCATCATTGCGCTTGAGGTACTCTTGGTTTACCTCAAAAGTATGATCTCCTTGGGCGCTAGAGCGCATAAGTAGAGTCATATCTTCCAGTGGCTTGGTAAATTTTCGAATAGCAAAAAATAGATTAGGGACAACTAAAAGTAGCAAAAGAAAAATTTCCACTATCCCACGCACAGTTTGCCGCCAAAGTTTTTCATTCAAAAGATCTCTTGTCATCTCTAGTTTGACTTTACCAATAGCCCGTTTTTGTCCAGCCGAAGAAGCAAAATAGACATCTTGAGTAAAAACTAAGGTCTTTTCTGAAAAACTTATTACCTCTTCTTTCTCCACCTTCGCAAATTCTTTTCCTGTATCATCAAGAATAATTATTCGGACAAATTCTGGGTCATCCAAAAGCCCTTGCATAGAAGCTAAAGCGGATTCTTGATCATATTCCCAAATAATGTGAGACATAGCAGCAGCCTGAGCTTCAGACACTACCTGAGCACGAAGAACTAAAGCACTCTCCAGGTTTGTATTACTATTGTGTAAAGAAATGATATTTGAAATAACCACCACAATCAGCATTATGGCGCTGATGGTAATGATGATTTTATTACGTAGCGACAAATTTTTCACTCTTCCCCCCTAATTTAAATCGCATTAACAGACGTTTTTTATTAGAGCATATTACTAGAAAGAGAGCAAGTTTTTTAAACAGTTTATGCAGTTGCTAGCAACCATTGTGTTTTTACAGATCAGGGTAAAGCAGTCGTTGTAACAATGCGATTTTTTTCAGTAGAAGAAATTTATTCTCTCTCCAAAATACAAGTAGTTGAGGGTAAGCCTTTTTCGGAGTAATATCCTCATCTCCTTGAGTAGGCAGCTCAAATGGTAGAAACTTTATTAGAACGAACTTAGTTAAAATTTGTTTACATTATTCTACTTTGGAAAAGGGAGGCCTGAAAAAATGAATATTGATTGGAAGGATGAATCAGGTGATTATGAGCTTGGGTGTGTTTGTAAATATGGAGCACCTATGAGCTTGAAAAACTTCGCGCTGAGTTCTTAGAAAAAGCAGAAAAATTGAGTGGGGTTTTCAAAAGAATGGCTCTAGAAAATGCAGAGCGGGAAGTTCAAGATAGTCCATCTAAACAATTTGCTATTAAGCCAGCATATTCGAATAGAATTCTAGACATAGTGAATGAAATTGGAGGGAGCAGTGCCTGAACCATCTGGTACTAGTAAGCCTATGTTCTTTTCTTTTTTTGATGAAACGTAGATAAGTTTTCTGAACTATTAAGCCAATTCAGTTAAAGTATGATTTTCATCCAGGCTTAAAACAAAGTCGGCCTTTGAACGAAGCGGAAAAACCAACTGGCGAATCCCTGGTTCAAGAGCCTCTTTCCAAAATGCAATGGTCTCTTCTTCTGATAGCCCACCACTATTTTGCGCTCGAACTTTTCTTTCCCGCTCGATACGACATTTATAAGCATCCTCTAGCGACATATCCATATAGATAAGACAATCCAAGGCGTTAGCCAGCTCAGTGTACCCTTCCACTGGCGCTCCGACAAACCATCCCTCTATAATGCACACATCCAAAGAGCTTTGAATATGTTTCGGAGAATCTTTTTCTTCCTTTGCTCGGTTGTATCGAGGAATTTTGAGAGGAGGGATATTTTCTCTCAATTGCTCTAAAAAGGATTGCAACAAAGACAGATCGTGAGTGCCTGGCAAGGCTCTCCATTTGTATCCCCGCCTTTTTCGTTCTTCAGGAGTGTAGTAGAAATCATCAATAGAAACACATTCGTTAACGTAGTCATTTTTAAACGGCAAAGCATCCACCAATTGCTCAGCTAAAGTGGATTTCCCACAACCGGGCGCTCCAGCTATACCGACAAGCAGACAGCTTTTTTGGCGAGGCCATCGGTGAATTTTCTCGACCAACTTAGTAAAAACAGACTCTTTCACTATATTTTCTCCATCAGAGTTTGTTCGCTTTCCTACTTTTTTAACCTGGTAATGCAAAAATTAAAAATTTCCCTTCAGAAGCAAATATCCACGGTTTAAAAATCTCTTTTGCAAAACTACAGGATAATTTAGTTTAGCTAAACCTCGTATGCTTTCGACGAAAACTTGCCGTTCACTCCTAATACTGAGGTGTAAAGATTCTTGGTATGTTCGTTTCCAGTCTTCAAAAAAGCGATATATTTTTTCCCCGGGAGTAACTTGATGGATAAGGTTTTTCGGTAGAATAGTTTGGAAATCTTTGGGATGAAAGGGGGATTTGAAACTGCTAGAAAAGACTAGGTACTCTGGTGAAAATGTAGGCCTGTTTGTACGGCGGAGAATATGAGCAACCCAAATACGCCCATAAGGGTCAGATGTACCTTCAATGAGAAGTCCCTGAGGAAGAAGAGATTGAGCAAGAAGTTCATAAGCTGAGGTAACTTCTTCTTCTTGGTATTGCCGGAGAACGTTAAAGGCTCGAATTAGGCGAATAGATTCATTTTTTTTTGGGTTTAGAGGAATGTTAAATCCCCCTATGCGAAAGTGAGTTTTTTCATCGCAAAAAGGCTGAGCAATAGTCACTCTCTCTGGAACAATTTCAATACCAATTACTGGAAGATTTGGGTTTAGCTGACGAAAGCGAGCAGCACTTTCCAATGTTGTCGTAGGAGTAAAACCATAGCCTAAATCAACAAAAGCCGCATTCGTAAAAAGTAAATCGCTCCGAGTAAGAAGATGAGGATCGTAAAGGAGAACAAAGTTATCCACACGACGTAAACGGTTAGTGGCTGTTTTACCTCGGGTTTCATTGCCTTGAGGACGTTTTTTAGGGTGCTTTGAATTCATTAATCTATCGAGTTTAGAAGCCACCAGTCTCGGGCATCTTGTTCTCTCCAAGGGTTACTAAAGGGGATTTCTCTTAATACAACAACCAGCTCTTCGATACTTTGAGGGCGATCAGCGGGATTTTTTTCCAGGCACCACAAGATAACATCCTCCAATTCCGAAGGAATTGGGTTCTCTGTTTTTGTTGAAGGACGAGCAGGAGGAGTTCGAATATGAGCCATAATAACACCCAAAACACCTTCTTTCGAGGGAAAGACATATTCTCCCGTCAAAAGCCAATACCCCACACAGCCAAGGCCATAAATATCATAGCGATGATCTATTTTACCCGTTTCTGCCATTTCCGGAGCCATGAAGGCAGGGGTTCCCGCCATGCTCCCAGGTTCAGTTAAAGTAGCATCTTCTGTAAAAATGCTAGAATCCACATCAGAATCTTGTTTTACCAATCCAAAGTCCATCACTTTTATAAAGTCACTTTTGTTTCCATACTGACAAACAAAAATATTAGCGGGCTTGATATCTCTATGAACTAGTCCCTTACAGTGAGCATCTGAAAGAGAATCACAAATCTGGAGAAGAAAATAGACTGCTCTCTCTGCACTGACAGGACCAAATCTATCAATAAGGCTCTCTAAGTCCGCTCCTTCTAAGTGCTCCATTACGTAAAAAAATGATCCGTCTTCCATTGTTCCAAAATCATATAAAGCGATAGAGTGAGGAGAATGAAGAGAAGCTGTGGCTTGGGCCTCTCTTTCAAAACGAGTTTTTATTTTCTTTTCATCGCCTTCTTGTAAGTAGCGAGAAGAAATTATCTTTATAGCGGCAGGGCGTCGAAGCTTTTCATGTTTTGCTCGCCAAACAGTTCCCATATTACCTCGCCCAAGTAATTCTAACAACTCATAGCGACTTTTTTTCTTTTCTTGATCAAGCGTCCAGTTAGACTTGTAGACAATATTAGCAACCATACTAGTTGCACCGACAACAAAGAGATAAACAAAGAATGTATCAAAGTAGATCGAAGTGGGGGGATGTGTGCCAAAAAAAACTTCCCCTGAATAAATACCTAAAAGAGTTGCAACAGTACAAGCTATAGCTGCCCCTAGTGCCATTTTTGAGTTGCAGGGAACAATGAGAGGTAGAACAATAATCCAAGGAGCTGTCCAAGCAGGAATAGATCGAAGGGTATATTCGCTGGGATAAGGATCTGCTGCTTGCAAAAGCGTAAACAAATAAGAAACAAGCACTCCAAAGCCCAAACCTAAATACATTAAACTTAAGGTAGACAACTTACTTTTCTGGAGAAAAACATAGACAGCAAGTGAAACTACACCGATAAAAGCACAGACAAACTTTTCATGTCCCATCTCAAGAGAAACAAAAAGAGGAAACAAAACTGGTACGCCAAACCCCACTAACAAACTCAGCAAACATGCATTAGAAAGGCGATCATATATTTGTTGGTGAACAAAACGAGGGAAAGTAATAGTCTTAGTTTTTGTTTCCATATTTGTAAAAAGAGAGCTATTTTCTAAAGATTCTTCAGAAATAGATTTGTTTGTCATGGATATACCCTTCGCAAGACAAAATACAAGAAAATTAATTTTTTCTATAATACTAGAAATCAGGGGGGGCAATCAATGTAAAAAATTTGTTATGGAAAATAAGGTGGGAATATTTATGAGAAGCAATAGACGGAACAAAGTTTTGCTCCGCCTTAAGACCATTTATTTTTTTCGTTGAAAAAAAACAATGAGAGTAAAACTCCCTAAGAGTAAAATAAGAGAAGAAGGCTCTGGAACAAGATTATCTTCATTTAAAGAGAGTACTAAGGAATCAGAAATGGCTTCATTAAAAACTCGGACGTCTCGAAGAGATCCGCTAGTAAACTGACCTGGGCCGTGCATAAATTGGAAAATGCGCATCGACATAACATCTTGAGAAGGAGTTCCTGCCATAAGAGAAGATCCAGAAACCTCGACAACTCCATTAACAATCACGTCTGCAGTTACATTATCAAAGTTACGGACAACAATATGATGCCACTGGTCATCAGTAACAATACTTGTCCCCACTAGGTTATCCCATCCAGGCTCGTGTCCGTTATCAGTCGCATGAAGAAACTTGGCTTTTCCCTCTTCTATGGTAACTTCTCCCCACCAATCTCCCGTATTAATTCCCACTAGGTTTGCTCCCATCGGATTGGTTCCCGAGGAATCTGTCCCTTTGTAGAAAAGAGAGATTGTCCAGTTTTCGGTATCGTGAAAGCGAATCAAGTTATCTAGTTGGATAAAATCATTGACTCCATCAAATTCGGCCGCTTCTCCCGTAAAAAAAGCTCCATTGTTAAGAGTCCCATTAACTCCTCCAATTGAGTCAACAGCGATGTTCCCCGAGGTCTCGTCTAGTTTCCAGCGGTGAACCTCGGTTGCTTCTAAAGGTAAATAAAGAAACCCCAAGAACAGTAGTACAATAAAGTATCTTTTCATTACAATTCACCCTTGTTTAATCTTTTTCGTTTTTATTAGAATCAAGTTAAGTATAAAACTTTCCCCTTTGAATTGCAATCTTTACTTAGAAAGCTTCCAGAAAAACTTAGTGGAACTGCTTTACCTATTTCTATTCTCTTCCCACCAAGATTTTGCTTTATCTTGATCCCAAGGATCTTCAAATTTTATTTGACGTAGACTTTTGGCAAGCTCTTCTGCTGTTTGAGGCCGCTTATCAGGATCTTTTTCTAAGCACCACAGAATAATCCGATCAAGCTCTTGCGGTATAGGAGCATCCATTTTTTCTGAAGGAGGAGTCGGTTTAGTCCGTAAATGAGCAACAAGGGTTCCCATCATACTTTTACCAGGAAAGAGCAACTCTCCTACCAATAACCAATAAGCAACACATCCCAAAGAATAAATATCATAGCGCCCATCTACATGTTTTTTTTGAGCCATTTCAGGAGCCATAAAAGCAGGTGTGCCAGATATTGCTCCTGGCTGAGTTAACGTAGTATCCTCATTATCGGTAAAACTAGGTTTATTATCGGTATCACTAATTTCATCTAAATTTTCCAATTCTTGCTTTTGCTGTTTAACCATTCCAAAATCAAGAACCTTGATAAAATCATATTTGACTCCGTATTTACAGACCATAATGTTAGCAGGTTTGATATCTCGGTGAATTAAACCTTTAGCATGAGCATCGCTGAGGGAATCACAAATTTGCAGTAAGAAATAGACTGTACGCTCGGCCGAAATAGTTCCAAAATTCTTGGTTAAAAACTGCATGTCTTGTCCTTCTAAAAGCTCCATCACATAGAAAAAGGAGCCATCATCCATTAAGCCAAAATCATAGAGGATTATAGAATTAGGGGAACAAAGAGAAGCCGTTGCTTGGGCTTCTCTTTCAAAGCGTAAATGAAGCATACTTTCTTTTTCTTGATCTTTATTATTTAAGTATTTAGCCGATATTACTTTCATAGCAGCAGGACGATGAAGCATACGATGGCGAACATGCCAAACACTCCCCATATTTCCCTCTCCTAGAAGATCCAGTAACTCATAGCTACTTTTCTGTCTCTCTTTGGCTACTTGCCAGTTCAACTTATAGACCAAGTCGGAACAAAAACAGGCAAAGACAATAACAATACTATAAATAACTAAAGTATCTCGGTAAAGATGAGGAGAAGGATTTGATTCAAAAAAATAATCCCCGGTTTGAATGGCTAGTAAAACCGTTAAAACAGAACAAGTAGCAGCAATGAAAGTCTTTCGAGGAGAGCAAGGGACAACCAGAGGAAAAACGATAATCCAAGCGGCTGTCCAGGCTAGAATTTGCCGAGGAGTGTAATCCCCTGTATATTTATCGACAGTTTGAATACAAGAAAAAATGTAGCTAGTTACAACTTCATAAACCAAACTAACATTGATGAGATAGTTGGTAGATAAGCCTTTTTGATTCACTAAAAAATAAAATAAAATAGAGTTAAGCCCATTGATAAAAAAAATAAATCTTTCCGGTCCCATTTTAACGTGGCTAAATAAATCAAAAATAATGGGAACAGCAAAAAAACTTAGACCAAATAAACAAATGGTCGAGACTCTATGCTGCACTTGGTTATGTAAAAAAGCAGGCAGGGCATTTTTCTCTATTCTATCATTAAAAACCGTATCCGTTGCCTCCGAAGATCCTCCTGCCACAAGTTGTCCTGGGGCTGTCAAAGTTGCCTCGGAGGGATTATTATATTCAGTTTTTTTTTCCATCATAGGTTGTTTTCATCCTTTTTCGACAAGCTTTCTTTTTCTAGCCACCAAGCTTTTGCTTTTTTTTGATCCCAAGGGTTCTCAAATTCAATTTTCTCTAAACTTTCGGAAATACAAAGCCAATAATCATACCGACTAGGCAAATTACAGATAGTCTCTCTTTTATTTCACCTTCTAAAAACTTAGGAAGAGCATTATTCTCTATCTTTTCGTTAAAATCGATGTCAGTTTCTTTAGCTGTGGAATTTCCTCCTAAAACAAAAGTATTTGGAGGAGCATCTGCCGTTATTGTCATCTCAAGTTGACCTTGTTTTTCAACCATTGACTTTATTCCTTGATTAAACTTTTTTGCTCTATTTTTCATCATAAGAGTTTTTCTTTAAAGTACTATATTTCAAGACTTACTTATTTCCCACAAGTTAAAGTTTCTAGTAGAGATTTTTCTGTTCTCAATGATACAAAAATTGTCAAGGAAAGAAAAGGCTTTTGAGAGGTTTTAAATGGTAGATAAAAAGCAAGACCAAAGACTTGACCCTAACATTATTTTGGGCATGAGAAGGACAGATAGCCATTTTTAGCCATTTTTAGCCATTTTTAGCTATTGAGGAGGAAAATTTAGAGGACTAGTTTTCTTGTTTTATCGAATATTTTTTTAGAAAATATTTTGTATCTTATTAAATCTTACTGAATCATTTTATATCAAAGGCTTCTATTCCATCCCACTCTTCAGGGATGCCATGTTTTTGAAGAATTTGGCAACGAGAAAGATAAAGAATAATCGCTCCGTCACTAGAGAAATTTTGGTGAATTTCTTGGAAGATTTTGTAAGCAGAATCAATATTTTTTTGATGGTAAAGCTGAACTCCCTCTTCAAATAGAGCTTTACTTTTTTCTTTGGCCTCTAGTTTTTCTCGGTCATCGCTAGCATACACTTCAAAAATAGCAACAGAGGTTTTTTTTCCCTTTACTTTAACTTGTCCTAAAAAGCGATGAGGATATAAATCTTTTTGCGGTAATTTATTTAAGGTTTCTTCACTTACTATGATGCGTGCTCCATAAAGCTTAGTCAATCCCTCTAGGCGGGAAGCCAAATTGACAGCATCAGAGATAACGGTTCCTTCCATCCGTTTTTTTTCTCCTACCGTTCCCAGCATCATCCAGCCAGTATGCAGTCCTACTCCTATATCTATTGGGAGATAGCCTATAGACTGACGACATTTGTTGTACTCTTTAACCTCCTGATGCATTTCGATAGCTGTGCGTAGAGCATTTTCTGGGGACTCTGCAAACAAAGCCATAATAGCATCGCCTATATATTTATCAATAAAACCATGATTTTGGCGAATAATGGGCCCCACTCTACTCAAATAAGAGTTGATAAAGTCAAAGTTTTCTTTAGGGGTCATACTTTCAGAAAGGGTTGTGAAAGAACGAATGTCGGAAAAAAGAGTCGTCATTTCTAGTTGCACCTGATCTCCAAGTTCAACATCAATAATGCTTTCTTCTCCCAAGTAGTCTAAAAATTCCCATGGGACAAAACGACTATAAGATGTGTTTGTTTTTTTCAAGCGTTGTTGGATGCAAAGAAGATTTTTGTTTTTCTCCTCTAATTCCTCAGAGTAAGCTTTCAAGAGCTTATGAATCACTAAAAAGCGCTTCTCTAAAATAAAACCTAGAGAAAGTAAAAAAAGTGCCATCCCCCAATGACTGAGAGAATAGCTACCAAAAATAATTCCAATAGAGGAGAGGACATCGTAAATCCCAAAGGCGGCCAAAAAAGTAAAGCCAGCAGCAAAAATTTTTGCTTCATTGTCCCCTTGATTCGCTTTGCGCACCACTGTAAAAAGAACAAAACCAATGTCTAAAAGTAAAAAAAATTGAAAAGGGAATAGAGTCGAGCGTAAAGAAATTACTCCCAAGGCAGAAAGAGGAAAAACCAGTGTTACATAGAGCATGTGGATTTGCCCTAAACGTAAGATAATTTTGCGGTAGCCTGGACCAAAAATATGAGTGAAAAATAGGCAGAAAAAAACAGGGAGCAAATAAAGTGACCCCAGCTCCAAATGACTCCAGAGTATAGGGTTGGGAAAAAATAATTCTTTAACCTGAGTCCAGCAAAGGCTATAGGTCCCCATACAAATGGCAAACCAACCAAAAGACAAGTATGCCTTTTGCTCTCGTTTACTCAGAAACATAACTAGCTGAAAAAAACCAATAAAAATAAACAGGCAGGCTAATATTACCCGATCTAAATCCAACCGGATCATCGATAGAATATGATTGCTTTGAGAGCCGAGGATGATATTTTCAAAAATTCCAATTTTGTTTAAGTCGGAGTAAATTCTAAAGTAAATGTACTTCTCTTGGGCATCCTCTGGCAAAGGAATAATATGCCAACGAAAGCCCTCAAATTTATAATCATCAGAGTCGTCTAATCGTCCATAAGTATATAAAAGTTTCCCATCAACATAAGCCTCTAAGTTATGATAAACCACGGGGAGGTAAATACTAGGGTCTTTCCATGGAAGCTCTGGTAGTTTTACCCGTAACCAAAGAAAACGATTAAACAGGGAAGAGGATTGATCAAAATGAAAATCATTCCACCCCTTCTCTCCTCCTTGTAGCCAAGTAAACTGTTCCCCTTCACCACGAGGAGAATCTCCCCAGCGATATTGCCAGCCCATTTTTGCTTTTAAAGAGACACTAGGAATATCTTTGGATCTGCTCCAAGTATCATTTCCTCCGACCATTGGCCCGAAAAAAAGTAAGACCATCCAAATGATAAGAGTCGATTTTTTCATCTTTTGATTTCTCCGGCTTATTTTAATTTTTCTAGACTAATTTTAGCATAAGACAGAGATTTAGTAAACGAGGAAAAACAGAGAGAAATTAAAGATTTGGTCAAATTTGGTCTAGGATTTTTGTTGTCCTAGGTTAAGATAGATAATTTTGAGATTGATCACATTTTTGGCCAATGTTTCAGATAAAATGGTATAAGAGGTAAGGCTTACTTGAGAAAGATAATCTAAAACCTCTCGAAGCACAATATTATGGGGAGGGTAAGGCTTATCTGAAACCGTTAAAGAAAAAGATGATCAAAAACCCTTCTAAGCACCATGTTCCCTGGAGGGTGAGGCTCCTGCCGAACAGGGGATGTGATTGGCTCCTGATATTTATCTTGGCACATCCCCGGTGCGGCAGGAGCCTCCCCCCCCCATAACATAAGCCTTCGAATGGTTTTCGATCATCTTTTTCAAAAAATAGTTTCAAAGAAGGGATAGAAAATGAAGGAAAAGAAAAAATACTTAGGAACAGTCGGTTTAATCATTGCTTTATTGGCAATAGGCATTGCTGTTTTTCAAGATGATATTCGAGAGAATTTCAAACCAAAACCAAAACCCAAACCTGAAAAAACGCTCAAAGAATTAGCAGTAGAGGCAGGAAAAAAAATAATTAAGGAAAAGATTCTCAAAGAAGAGCCAGAGGAGAAAAAAATAGCCCAAACAAAACGCGATTTTGTGGAGATCACCTATTGTGCTTTGGGCTTTTTAGCGATTATTTTTGGTGCGATATCTTGGATTCAAGACGACCATATTCGCATATCAAGTGGAGCTATCTCTTTGGGGTTAATTGCTCTTGCTTGGCAATATGTTTTAGTAGGGGTAGGCATTGCTGTTTTTATTTTGATAGTGACTAGTCTTGCGGCCTGATACTTTCTAGCAACAAAAGGAACAAAAAATGAGAAAACCTGTGATTCTCGCTCTCTCTCTTTTCTTAGTCTTAGTAACTCTTTATGTTTTATACAAAACTCGCGATAAATCATTGCCTCAGAATCAATATGACGTTGCTATATTAGAGCAAACACTAGTTCTACTAGAAAACCCCGATAATTGGTCCAAGAATGATGATAGAAAGTGTCTACCTGAAAAAGTAAAGCTAAGTCTATACTGTGCCCTAAAACAGGCTTCCATTGAGGTGAATGGCAAATTTAATCATCGAGCAGCGGCCTTACAGCAAATTAGATATACTATTGATGAAGTAAAGCCAAACAACTCTTACAGGCACAGGCTCAGGGATTACAATAACGATCCATCTGTTACCTTAGAAGAGGTCCATTTTCTTCTTCAGAAGTCGATAAAAGTACTCCAGAAAAAATGGAAAGAGAGAGAATCTTAAAGTTCTGCTCGCTTCTCTTGGTACATCCTCTGACTCTCTTCAATAACTCGGTAGGCTTCGGGGTAGTCTAAGAAATCCTTAACCTCGACTAATTTATTTTCCAAAGCTTTGTAGTCTTCAAAAAAGCGCTTAACTTCTTTCATTCGATGAGGAGCTAACTCGTAAATAGAGTTGTAAGAGGCGTACTCGGGGTCATGAGCATGTACTGCAATGATTTTGTCATCCGCTTCTCCTTGGTCGATCATTTTCATCAAACCAATGGGCTTAGCTTCCATAATGCTTAGTGGATAAACAGGCTCTTGTCCTAGAACAAGGATATCTAAAGGGTCTTTGTCTTCGCAATAGGTTTGGGGAATAAATCCATAGTTAGCAGGGTAATGCAAGGAACTGAAAAGTACTCTATCTACGCGTAAAAGTCCTGTTTTTTTGTCGAGCTCATATTTGTTTTTAGAACCTTTAGGAACTTCAATAACACAGCTAACAAACTTTGGAGTATTTTCTCCAATTGCAACATCATGCCAGGGATGCATAGATTTTTCCTTGAGGTGGGGAATCGAAAGTTTTTTGTCAATTGTGCAACAACGCCCTACACAATTGACAAAAACTCAGTAATAGGTGCCTTAAGTCGCAATCGCTCGTCCTTTAAGAAGACGAGAGGTGGCCTGTACTTTAACCAAAATAGCGGGGCGCAGTTCGCGAATCACTGTTCCTGGAGCAGTGCCTTGTTGCGGTCGTAAGATAATATTACCAATGTATTTATTGACAGAAGCAAGGGTATCGCTTTCGCAAGAAAAATCGCGAATATTGAATTTAAGGGAACGTCTGATTGTTGTCCTCCACCCTTGGAGATTATTGCGCAAACGATCAAAGTAAGACACTCGTTTATCGTCATGAAAAATCGACCAGAAGCACTCTTCGACGCGCCAATAGTCCGTAGCTAAACGATAGATGGTTTCGTCGTCTTTGGCAATAGTTCCCCGGAGTACCTCTGCCCTTCTTTTTATTTCGTTTAAAACAGAAGTGAGGGTTTCCCCCGTGAGTTCGTCCACTTGATTTTTGTTGATTCCTTCAATAGCAGAGTGGGCGTTCGTTTGAATCTCTACATGTTGGGCAAGAAGCTCTAGTTCCCCAAAGACTCCACGCCAATGAGGAGTAAGACTAGCAGAAGGATGATCTGCGGGATATTCAGTATCAACGGGTAGAATAACAAGAGTAGCAGGAGTAGAGAGACTATTCCCTTGGTAAGACAGACCAGGGACTATCAGTACATTTTCGCTTACTGTAATGCGATTTCGACAAGTATAGATCTCTTTTCCAACAGGCCTTGCCATCGGACCAAATTGTTGGGGAGTAACTTGGTAGCCATATTCTTCCAAGGCAATAATTATTTTTTTCCAAAGTTGATCGAACTTATCTTCGTACTCTGTACTTTCGTTTCCTGTATAACAAGAGAGGTTACTACGCAAAGCCGCTGCTGCTTTACTGAACTTAATGACATCTTGGGGTTTTTGTAGATTCACGCTGGGGAGACTCATCCAGGGCAACATACTTCGATTCCAACCATTGGTAATTTGATTGAGTTGCCCCCCCGCAGAATTTGCTTCTTCCACGAGATTACTTATCATACGAGAAGAAGCGGTGAAGGTTTCCCCTGGACCTTCTTCTAAATCAAAGTCTCCACTGCTTTCGGCAAACTCTTCTTCCCATTCCTCGTCTTCATTACTCTCTACATAGGAGTATGTGGTGGCCAAAACACGATCAAGCGTGCTTTTAGCACTTTCGGCCTGGTTTTTCACTTTTGGGGAACTGGAAAGAGCGATAGTATTACAAGCTTCTCGTAATGATTTCACAAGGGCATGTAAGAGAGCACTTTTCTCCGATTCTGCAGTCTTAATTAAGCTCTGCAATAGTTCTTCTAATGAGGATCTCGTCACCACAAATAACTCCTCGCATAAAAAGTAACTAAGATAAACAGGTACTTCCAAGCTGATTACAAAATTAGCCTCTAGCAGGTACCCAAAAATAGCACACTATTTAAGAGCTAGTACGCTCTAGTGCAAACCACAAAAAGGATCATATTGAACATCTATTCTTTGGGGAACATAATCAATATCCGCCCAAATTTTAATATCATAAATAACAGAAAAGAGCAAAATAATTCGGCCGTTTTCATCGCAGGCCAAATAAGCTTCTTCAGGAGTTTGCTCCCAAAGATGGAAATGTCCAATGAGTCCGGGTTCTTGTTCTTCTTCTAAGGCCTCTAAATAGAAATCATATATTTCCCGAATAGGCAAAGAAGGACTGATCACACATCGGTAGCGCGAGCCATCGGGGTACTCAATAGTATCGATCATCTCGGTTTCTTTCGCTATGACAACTTTCCGATTAAAAAGCTCTTGGCTACTAATACTATGTGATAAGTATACCTTACCATCTTTCTTTTTGGTAATCATTTTTTCAACAGGGTAACCAGAAACCTGAGTTTCCATGAAGTCCCGTGCTAAAATGTTTTTTGGCCCTTTAGGAATAAAGAAAGCCCGAACAAAAAGTTCAACATCTGTTTCAAAGCCCACTTTATAATCTTCGCGGAACTTTCGAAAGTCTTCAATACCATAGTCCATCGTCACTGCTTCGGCATCAACAACCCCCAAGTAAAGAGGCTCTGCTCCATCAAAGTCCACTCGATAAACCCAGAATTTTTCTTGAACTGGACGAAGGTCGTTCATCGAAGTTCGAGCAACGGCTTTGCCATCTAAGTAAGAACGTTTGTTTAGCTCTTGCCCGTAATTAAACATCGTAACCATCGCCACCAAAGAATCATAAACCAAACGACATGTTAAATAAGTGAAAAGATTTTCGACAACCATTTCGACTTGGTCATAACCTTCTCGGAGCATCTGCCGTGTTCTTTCATCTTCTGGGTGCAAACGAACAGACTCTAGATATCTTCCAATACAAGCTCCCAAGGCAACTGACGTTTTGGCAAGGTCTCGTTCAAAGGAAACGTTCGAGAGACTAAAGCGAAAGAGGTTCTCTGTTTTCTCTGTAAAAATTGTCCGAGTTTCTTCTTGAACTGTTTTCATATTACAAGAAAAACCCGAAAGGATTAGACGATCCAATTTATCGGTGCTATCTTCCACCTGTAAGCGAGCTTGAGCTAAGTTGAGAGCTAGTGTCAATGAATCAACAATGGGACCTTTAGCAAATCGATTCATCTCTTCTTGGGTTAAGCACATTTGGATATCTTGTATTTTTAGCTCTGCTTCTTCTTCCAACCAAGGATGAACGGCTATGAGCAAACCCCAAAGTTGCTCGCTATTGAAAATAAATTTTTCCGGCCATTCTTGTCCAAGTCCACTCCCTGGGTAACAAGAAACAGGAGTGCCTAAGTATTTTTTAGCTTCCTCTGTCAAGTGCCAAAGAGTAAAGAAGATAGGCATATGAGCAGGGTTATCTTGAAAGCGTGTTGGGATAAGTTTATCAATGGTATTCTCGTTGAGAATATCGTACTGCCGAATATTTTGGATAGGAGAATAGGTCCAGTCGAGCAGAGATTCTTTACGGTACTGATCGTCTTTTAAAAAATTAGCTTCTAGATTATTTACTATTTGAGTTAAAGGACTATATACAGGAGGATCAATTTCTTTTTCCGACAAGAGAGTCAATAAAACATCGGCCAATTTTGTTTTAACAAAGCGAAATAACCAAAGAGTAACCAAGTCTCCACCAATATAACGATGTCCTGTAGAACCAAGAAGGCGAGGAGTTATTCGAAAGTAGCAACCTCCTTTTGAGGCTGTTTTGTCAATGGGCTCAAAAACTGGGAGAATTTCATAGATCAACTGAATAAGAGCAATATCAGTTGTTCCACCACCAAGATCATAGAGCAATATATTTTGATAAGGTCGGCCATGGCGATCTTGTCGACAACGGGCCATCAAACCATGCATTCCACAAATGGGATCAGCACAAACTTCACGCCAAACATAGTAAATAAGAGAAGCTGATCCTTCATCAAAGCGAGTATCCACTTCGATCAAATCTAACTCTTTTAAAAGATCGCGTAATTTGCGGCGCAAAGAAGCGGGATAGGTAGTGGGAAAAGTAGCCACCACCAAGCCGGGAATTTCTGCACTTTGAAATTCATTTTTCTCCGCTCGGCTTTGAATATCTTGGAGTGACCGCTGAATTAAAGACTTGTAAGCAAGAAAACATAGGTTATCAGGGGTAAAGGCCACTTCTCCCCCAGAAATAGCCTCAGAAGGTACAAGATCAACGGCTTCATTACGACCAAAGTATCTTTTTATGGCAAGAGAGAACTGCTTTATATCGGCATCCCCCATCGTAGCACTGCGCATAAGAAGACTGACCCGTAAACCCATTTCGATCTTTGTATCTTGCTTTTGCTTATCTTCAGAGTGAGGTGCTGAAATAATTTGAATAGCACTGGCAATAGGACCCGCTCCGGCATTTTCATCCAACTCTAAAACAAAATAGCGCTGGTTATCTAAATTTTTAGAGTAAATACTACTTTCAAAGCCTTTGAGTACTTCTCCACCCAAGTCAACAAGTATTTCAGGGGGAACCTCTTGAGGATCTAAATTAGAAAGAGCACTTATCGTCTCTTCCACAAATTGTTGCCTCATAGAATCGTTCATCTGAGTTAGTTTTGTACTAATCTTTTCAGAAGAGCTACCGCAAGGTGGAATATCAATTTGAGGGAGATATCGAGTTATTTCTTCTACAAATAAATCAGCTTCATCGGGAGACCCCGCGGAAAGATGTTTAATAAGCCACGAAGAAACCCATAGACGCAACGTTTCCCACTGTTCTTGTCCAAGTTCTTCCTTAATTTCTTCCGCGGCAAAGTGGGGATCTCGGACGACAACAACAGAGTTAGTGGTACCAAAGTCTATACAAATGATACCACAGTAACGTTTTTTTTCTTCTTTGGGAGAGATACTCTCTAGCTGCTCTTCTGGAACCTCAGAAACACCCTGCTTAGCTATCTCTTTTGGGGCACTTCTTTTTTCTAGAATATTCTTGGAAGGTTTTTCTTTTTCGGCAGAAATTCGTGTGGTTGGGCTAGTTTTATTTTTGTGAGAATCCCCAGTAGTAAGCTTTTGAGAGTCTACTTCCAATGCCTCTTCTTGCTTTGGCTTAGCCTCAGAAACTGGTAACTCTAAAGCTTCGTGCTTTTCTTCTTTTTTGGGAGCATTTAAAGGAAGAACATAGAAGATTTGACGACACTTAAGCTCAAACTCTTCTTCTCCCGCAAAATTGCGCTTAAAAAGCTTGACCACTACCGGAATTTCAATAACTTCATCTGGAAGAAAAGCAGTGGGATCTATTTTGCGAAAAGGTATCAATATCTCAGCATGATTCATACGAGAATCAACAGTGAATTGAGAAATGTTAAGAAGAGAGACTAGTATCTTACGAACGTGTTCTTTGACAACAGGAGAAGATATATTCCAGGTAACAGGAAAGGCATACTTCAAAGTAATGTCATGTTCAGTGATAAAGTCAGGGTAATTACTGAGAATGTAACGCAACCCTTCTTCTTTTTGAGAAGCAGATATTTCTACTGTGGACTGCTGAGCATAAAATTTTAGCTTATCTTGTTGTGACATTTGATAGATGACTCTGAACCAATGTGCATTTCTTTTCTCGTTATCTTTTATTAGAAAGAGAAGACAAGAAAAGAAATGCGTATGGAATGGCAAATTAAGTTCTGGATAATTCCAAAATTAGGTTGGGACATTAAAAAAAATAACCGAGTAGTAAGAAACTACTCGGTCATTGTTTTTACCACTCTTCAAATTCATCTTCGTCAATGGCATCATCTGTCATCTCATCAGAAGATTCCATCGAATGAGTAGGATCAGGAGCCGATTCTGCTGGGGCATCATCCATAAATCCCTCATCTGCTACTTCTTCTTCGTAGATCTCAGGAGCAGGAGCTGCACTAGGAGCAGGGGTTGGTTCAGGCTCAGGTTCAAGAGTGGCTACTGCTGCTGGAGCTGCTGGAGCTATCATTGGTCGAGCTCCTGGAACACCGGTCATCGATTTGAACTCTTCGACGGAACCACGCATAAGCTGTCCTACAGATTCCCAACTACTACCTGCTTCACCAGTGGCAATTTCCCCTAAGAAATCGGCACTGTTTAAACTACTTCGAACAAGAGGAAGAATGTCAGCCCGAAGAACATCGTTGCAGAAAAAGTCTTGGAAATTATTTTCTGCAGCAGCAACCAAACGAGAAAGACGATCTCGGTAGGTTTTCACTAGTTGAACTTGAACTCGAATAATTAGAGCAAGGTTCCAAGCACAAGGTTTGCTGGCATCGTAAGGATAGGCCATATTGTTAAGAGCTTCTACCTCTTCTTCAACATCTTCCTTGATGGTAGGAACAATATCCTCCGAAAGTGACTCCGATGGATTCCAAATATCAAGTAGAGGAAGAGCTTCTTCCATTGCCCCTAGCTTATCAACCGCAATCATACTTTGCAAATGATCTATGGCTGCGCGATAATCAGGATGATTCTCAAAACGTTGTAAACTATAGAGAGCCGCTTTTTCGATACACTCTAAAGTAAACTGAGTTAACTTTTGTGCTGTTTCCTCAAAACGTTCGTTGAATGAAGCAAAAGTTTCAGGTGCTTCTCCCGTTGCTTGCCTAAGTGTTTCATAGCGGCTAAGACGAGATCTTTTTCGCTTAGGTTCCGCACTTGGAGAATTAGGAGCCTGAGGTTTATTACTAAAGCCTTGGTTTAGTATAGCGAACCATTCTGGCCAAGCTGTGATGCTCGCAGCAATTTCCGACTCAATTAGTTCCCAAAGAGGAACATCGCGATCTCGTACTCTTACTTTAAGTCTCTTGTATTCACTCGGCCCACTAGGTAAAGTATCCGCAACACATAACTCAAGTACTCGATAGAATTCTTGAGCAGCAAAACTAACTTCGGTACTAATACCTTTTTCACTCTCTCCTGTAGGAGCAGGAGCAACTTCTTCTAAAAGACGATGAGCAGCACGAATTTCTTTAAGGGCATCTTCTCTTACAAGACGCTCTCCTCGTTCCATCGTGAACTTAATCAGGTCTTTTCGAACAGCAGGAATCCCACCGTGATCTAAGTAACGATCTAAGCTCTCTTTCATCAATTGATGATCTTTGAGCATCACTCGCCCGGACTCAACAGCGTCGATAAGCTTTTTGAAATCTGGCTGCAGGCGATTGTACAGAGTAAAAGCCGATTGGCGTTTGTCATCACTAAACCATTTGACGTTACCAAAATTCCAGTTAGGACGGTTAGCTTTCTCTTCAAAAAGATAGCAAAGAGCCGAACAAACGTAGAGTTTAACTTTGCCTCCGGCACCAGAAAGCAAGTTTTTCGCTGGAATCGATATCGTAGAGAAACCAACGGTCGTGCCTTGCTCAGTGTGAGAGTAGTACTCTTCCACTGTTCGTCCTGTCGGCAAAGGATGAAATTCATCAAATCGGTTTACCGCAACAATGGTTCTTTCGGTAGTTAGTTTTCCCACTCGTTGGAAAAGATTTGCCATAGCCGAAGCACCAGAAGCTCCTGGGTTAGATGCATTAAAAATGACCAAAACAGCATGAGCATCTGAAATTTCAGTCATACATAAATATTCATCGCGAGCATTACTATTTTCTGCTCCCAAACCAGGAAAATCTAAGAATGCAAGAGTATTGTGCTCTTCAGGATCATTCACTCCAAAAGGAACGCACCAAGCAGAAACATCTACTTCGACACGACGAATAATCGGAAAAATAGCTCGTAGGTTACCAGAGGAAATCCGATCTGTACTATGTCGATTTTTGACCTGCTCGTGCAGTTGTTTCATATTGTTGTGGTGAGCCTGGATAGTTTTATCTAGCTCAGGACGCTTACTCAAGGTAAGAGCACTAGAGATAAGGTCAATATTAAGAGGAAGAGAATGGCGATCTTCTCTTTCAACAATCTCAGCATGGGCCTTGATAGCAGTGACAAACTCTAAAGCAGAAAGAAGGGTATACTTAGGCGTAATGGAACGGAGTTCACTATACTTTCGGATAATGTAATTTTCAAACTTATCCAAATCCCTCATTGTGACATCTGTGGGAACACTTTCAAGACCTTGGTTTTGAAGGTTTTTAACAAAATGCTGAAGAATTTTTTCAATTTCGAATTGGTTGAAAAAAGAAACTTGGGCTTGATGAATTTCAGCAGGTCTCTCTTCTTTTCTTAGACTTACTCTAACCTCAAGGACATTACCTGTCGTAGGTTGAAGTAAACAAGGAAAGAGATCGGTTGAGTCCAAGAGCGCATTTAGTAGTAGAGTTTTACCACTATTGAACTCACCTACTAAGGCTATCCGCAAAGGAGCATCCGCTAGCTCTGTACCTCTTTGTAAAAGCATACGAGCCTCGTTGAGCTTATTCTGAATATGGTCAGGAGGACCAGAATTCAGCCATTGAACAGTAGCGGTATCCAGCATTTTCGCTGCATCTTTGATATCAGCAAGAGTATTAAGACTTTTCATAACAATCTGGGCAAAAGAAATTGCCCGTACTCCTTTCTCGCAGAGGAGGAATCACTCACAAAATTGACAGTTAAAATCTAAAATTCTAGTTGATGCTTTCGTAAAAAAGGAAGGGAGCACAGAAAAATAGTAAGTATTTTTCTGCGCTCCTTTACGTCTTTGAGAAAATTTCATTCATTCCTCAAAAACCTACTCCTTTTTTCACTAAATATCAGAAACTCTAATGAGTTTACTCATAACTTGTAGTAGGTTCTTCTACAACAATTATTCGGTGGAATTCATTGTATCTCAAGCTAGATCGGTTCAGAAGCTTTCCTTCTGCCGCACCAGTAATCCGAACAGTAACTTGATAAACAACTTTATCCCCTGACTCTAGCACTGGCAAAGTATCAAATACGATTTTATCCCCGTCAATATTGGGCTTGAGGATTTCTCCGGTAGGACCAACACCTTGAGCTGTGACATATTCACTCAGTTCAGGAATTTCGTTTTCGAGAATAACACCAGTTGCTCTCTTGAAACCTTCATTTCGTACTTCAATTACATATGTAGTGGTATCACCGACAGCAACAGGGTCCTCGGTATCGTACTTGGCGATATGCATCGCAGAGAAACCTTTGACATTAGTGATAACTTCATCTTGAAGACGAATACCTTCTTCGCAGGTAACTTCAGCTTCATTACGCAGAGTTCCTGAAACAGTAGGACGAACGACTGTCTTTCTAGTTTCCATCGCTCCAGGCAACATTGTACCAAGGTACCAAGTGACCGTATGAGCGTTTTCATCGTAAACACCTTCGTTTTCTGCACTAACAAACTCAGAGTCTTTAGGCAGTTTGTCTGTCAAAACACAATTGGTTGCAGGAGCATCCCTTTCACTTGTATTTCTGACAACGATAGTGTACTCAATTGGCTCAGCATTTCTCTTTTCTTCTGGGCCTGTTTTCACAAGCTCAAGAGTAGGAGCAGGAGGCACACTACAATCACATTCATAATTAGCTGCTTCAATGCGGCTAGTTATTGTATCAAGCTTTCCTCCATCTCGTAGAGTCACAGTTAAGTTTTTACTAACGGTTTCTCCTGCAGGAACATCTCCTAAATCAAATTCCAAACTTTTTCCATTTACTTCTCCTTCGTATTCTAAACCAGAAGGAATGTTAACAAAAAGTTTAGTTTTCTTAGAAGGGCCATCGCCACTATTAGTGACACTACAAGTAACTTCACCACTTTGCCCGACATTAAGAGCAGGAGGAGAAAAGTGGATGTAGCAATTCAAAATAGGCCGATTTACTTGACAACCAACAGCATAGACGACCTCTCCTTCGGCTCCCGGAGGAATAGGACCAGGAATAACCCAGCTTACCTTGCTGACTAATCCCTTTTCGTTGCGCTGAAGATCGATATTAGAGTAGAAAGGCTCTGATCCAGCAGAAGCTTCTAAGTATTCTACATTGGCTGGAACAACATCACTAATGTTAACATTGTAAGCATCTTTTCCGCCTTCGTTGATGAAACGAATGCGAAAAGTTAGATCTCTATCACAACATAAGACATCTTGATCAGCACTTTTTACTAAAGTAATCTTAGGAGGACTAAGAGGAGCTTCTTTTTCAGGAGTAAAAATTGGTTCAGGAGCTCTTTTAGCAGCTACAAGAAGATGATTGTGAAAACTATTTACCGCAACACTTGTCGGAATATCGTAAGGATTAGGCATAGCATCGGCTAGAGGAGGTGCTAGTTCAGCAACTAAAGGCTCATCTGGCGATACACATTCTGCTGCAATGGGAACGCGTACAGTATTAGAGGCTGTTTCCCAAGTGTCTCCGAATCCATCAGAGTAAATTACCTCTGTACTTCCTGGTCCACCATTGACCACCTGTCCAAGGTTTCCCTTGGCTTCATCGGCAAGGACCTTTATATCGGAAGAACTATCTTTAAGTTGGCAGCCTGTTATCATCATTAACAGGCAGAGGCCAAGACATATTACAACTTTTTTCATAAGCTTATCTACGCAGCCCATCTTGCGACGAAAGAAAAGCTACGCCCTTTTCATATATTTTAGACTAAGGGACTTTCTATATTAAGAAGTCTCTAATGAAACAGACGAAGTATCCGGTGATGAAAGATAAAGAATCTAGTTTCGATTTCGTATTTCCTTCAACTTGAGTAAAGCAATCACTTTACCTCGTTTGTGACCCTCTTCTTCAGGATTTTCTCCTGGCCTTAGGAAAGTAACGTAGTTTTGATTATTTCCACTTGTATTTACAGGAACGTAGAGTGCAATATTCAATTCCCCACTATAAGCTCTTATTTGACCAATAGCATCGTAGCCTAGATCTACAACGACAGGAGCCATTTGGGTGTAGTTGTTTTTATCGTAAACATCCATACTCCCTTGTAGACGAACTGTATTAAAACTGTCGCTCATAGAAACATGAAGCGGTATATTTTTTGTATTAGGTGCAAATATTAGGGTCTGAGGAGTATCTTTGCCTTCAACAGTTGCAATGATTCCTTCCCTAAACTGAAACTCGATATCACTACGTTTTTGATTTCGGCTTCCTAATTCTAAATCAACTAAGACCGGGCCAGGCTTTCCAGAGTAACTATTATCAGAGTACTCACGTAAAGTCATTTGAGCATATCCGTTTTTAAGAATGCTTTCGTATGTATATTCTGGATTTTCAGGAGCAACAACCACTACTCCCTCTTTCCTCATAATTTCTTCTTCCAAAGTATAGTCACGAATATGAACTCTACCAGTTAAAACTTGCTCTACTCCTTCAGAATCCATGAAACTCAAACGAATATCATGAGTAGAGTTTTTTGGATAAGATATCGTTATGCGACTTTGTGTATCCGAAAATGGATCAAGATTTTTTATGCGCCTTCCGTTAACCTCTACAACAGGGTAAACAAAAGCCACATTCAACCGCTCGACTGATTGAGAGGCTGTGTTGTTCGATAAATCAAGCGAATTATCTTTATCCTTATCACTTTTAGGTGGATGTATGTTACAACCTAAGAATATAAGAGACACCGTCAGCCAAAAAGTAATATGGTGAAGATGCTTCATGCAAACCTCCTCTTTCAAAAACCTAAACGCCAAAAACCTAGACGTTCTCTAACTTACAAATAATGATATAGAATTTCATTTTATCTGTCAACATAAAAAAGCAATTCCCCCAAAGCAGATCTTTTTGCGCTTGTTTTTTGTGGTAGGAAAGTTAAAATGAAACATAGGAAAATTTAAGCCAGAAAGCTTTGCCTCTGAAAAAAAATATTGCTCCTCATACAAAATAAAAAGGACTAGTGACTGAAAAAGAGGGATTTGAAAGGAATACAAGGATGTTGGAAAATGCCGAAACAGAGCCCATTGCATTTATCTCCGACCTTCATGCTAACTTAGAAGCAGCCCAAACAGTTTTTAATCATATAAAGAAACAGGGTATCAAGAAAATTATTTGTTTGGGAGATATTGTGGGTTATGGTCCAGACCCTGAGCTTGTAGTTGATTTGGTACGAAAAAATTGCACCTTTGTTATCATGGGAAATCATGACTGGGGGTTAGTCCGTAAGCCTTACGGCTTTAGCCCTGTTGCCAAAAAAGTAATTGAATATACCCAAGAATGCATGAGACCAAAATCTTTTAATGTTTTTGGCCAAAAGAAAAAACGATGGGAATACATTGAGAATTTACCCAAACGTTACGACGAAGATGGTGTTACTCTTGTTCATGGTTCCGTTCGCGATACTATTTCAGAGTATGTTTACCCTGATCGAATGCGCGGGTACGACCCTTACACTCTAGAAGATCTATTTTTAGATATTGAGCATTTATGTTTTTGCGGACACACTCATCACCCTTGTGTCATAAAAGAAGATACTTCTTGCTGGTATCCTGATCAAGACGAAGGAAAATTTGTTTTTTTGTCAAACTCCAAGTATATCATTAACGTAGGCTCTGTCGGACAGCCACGAGATGGTGACTCTCGTTCTTGTTATGCCGTTTACTCAGAAAAAGAAATTCAATTTCATCGAGTCGAGTACGATGTAGAAAAAACAGCAAACAAACTCATGTCAAAAGGTTTTGATCCTAAGCTCGCTGTGAGATTAAGAAACAGTAAATGAGAAAACTTAAGTCTATTGGAATTGTTAGCTTAAGCACGCTTCTCTCTCGTATTTTAGGCTTAGTTCGAGATGTTTTATTGGCTTCTACTTTTGGAGCAGGAGCTATTTTAGATGCTTTTGTTCTGGCTTTTACCATACCAAATCTTTTCCGACGTTTTTTTGGAGAAGGAGTTCTCTCCGCAGCTTTCATTCCTTCTTTTACTCAGGTACTTAAAGAAGATGGCAAAGAAAATGCTTCTCGTCTCCTTTCCAACACCGCTTCTTTACTAGGACTTTTCCTGACTGTTTGTGTTGCCATTGGAATTTGCCTATGTCTCTTTTGCCAATATTTTTTTAGCCTTTCAGAAAAAAATGATTTTGCGCTTGGTCTAACTGCTTTTCTTTTGCCTTACGTCATTTTCATTTGCTTAGTAGCTTTACTTTCTGCAGCTCTTCAGGCTCTTCGCCAGTTTTTATTTCCCGCTTTAGCTCCGGTCTTGTTGAACATATTTTGGTTAGTCGGTATTCTTGCGGCTCAAACTTTTGGAGACAATGCTCATCAATGGATTTACATAATGAGCTCTTTTATTTTAATAGGTGGTGTTTTCCAAGTTTTTCTACAACTACCAGCACTTTACAAAAATAAAATTTCCCTAAGTTTTGACTTCTCCTTTAAAGACTCTCGTTTGAGAAGCATCGTTCAAGCTGTTTTAACGGGAATACTGGGAGTTGCTGTAATTCAGGTTAATATATTACTGGATCGTTTAATTGCTTGGTTTTTTATTCCTGGAGAAGGAGCTCTTACTGTTTTGTATATGGGAAACCGCCTAATGCAATTTCCTTTAGCTATTATTGGAATTTCCATTGCAACCGTTGTTTTTCCCATTTTTGCTCAATACGCAGTTCAAGGGAAAAAAGACGATTTAGCCCAAGCCGTGACAGACAATATGAAGCTAACATTTTTTCTGTCACTCCCTTGCTCTCTGGGCTTAGTTTTATTAGCAGAACCCATCGTGGCCTTAATTTATCAGCATAACAATTTTTCGATCCAAGATGCCCAAAGGACATCTTCTGTACTGCTAGTTTATAGCAGTGGGATTTGGATATATTCCTTATTACAAATAATAACAAAGGTTTTTTATTCTATTAACGATGTAAAAACACCTGTAAAAATTGCTTCTTACAATGTTTTAGGAAATATAATTTTAAATCTCATCCTAGTTCAGTTTCTCGCCGAAATGGGACTGGCTTTAGCAACCGTCCTAAGCGCTCTCATCAATATAATAATTCTTCTTTTCTTGTTAAAGAAAAGAGTGGATTATCCATGGAAAAATTCTATATCTTTTATTGTAAAGACTCTGATTTGCGGAGGAGTTATGAGTTTTCTTGTCTACAAGAGTTCTCAATACTTTCATGATTTCAGTAGCCTTGAGAGTAAAATGATAGCTGTTTTTATTCCGGTAGTGGTGGGAGTGATAAGTTATTTTATCAGTAGTTTTTTTCTGGGAATGAAAGAATTAAAAAGAATTATTAGATAGGAGATCAGCTGATGGCAGCTGCCGATGATGAAAAATTTCTAGAGGCTTTGCGTAGCATGGGGCTAATTGACCCAGAGGGAATACAGATTTGTCGTGATTACCAAAAGGAGTGCTTAGCTGAGAGAGGTAAGCCAGCCCCTTTAGGAGAAGTTTTGGAGAAGCTAGGAATTCTCCCAGCTTCTCAAGTGGAAAGCGTCATTAGGGCCATGGAAGGAGACAAAGAAGTTGATTTACCCCAACAATTTTCAGGAGGCGGATCAACAGAAAGCGAAAAAAAACCTAAAATAGCCAAGGCACAACTCAACTTTGGAGAAACAAAACCAAAACGAAAAGTTCGACAAGCTTTTTTTGATGTAGGAGACTTGGGAGTTTCCGAAGATAGCTCAGAGCAAGAGAAAGTAGAAGAGCCAGAAGAAGCCATTGCCGCACAAAAACCTCTCAAGCCTAGCTTTCCCATAAACTATGAGGAAGATGAATCCAGCTCCAGTGTCGAAATGGAAAAAGATTTTATGGAGGAAGAGGAAGAATCTTGGAATTCTAATGAAGGCGAATCAAAAAGTAAGTCACTTCTATTAGCTTATTTGTTTCTTTTGAGCACAGGTTTAGTCGGCGGACATTATTACTACTTACGCAGCTATCGCTGGGCCATTTTTTACACCTTAACTCTAGGAGTTGCCGGAATTGGTTTTGTCATTGATCTTTTTTTACTTCCTCTCTATCTAAAGAACTATAACCAAAGTAATACTCTCAGAGAGAGTGAATTACAAGAGATGCAAGTTTACCAAAACCAAAGCAACTCTCTACCAGCATGGAGCATGCCAGAGAATTCTCTACAAACTATACTTCTCCTAGGCAATCGATGCGGCCAAATCTTGCTGACCTTTCTTTTACCTTTGGCTTTAGTTGCAGCCTCTCTTAGTCTTTGGTCACCATTTTTGTTATTTTTTTCTCTAATTTGGCTGACCTTACTTTTATTCCACAACCACTACCAGGAAAATCCTGAGAAATATGCCTTTCTATCTCTTGTTCCTTTCTTTAATTTTTTAGACAACAATCTCTCACGAATAAAAGGCTACTACTCAGAGAATACTCCTTCCCCTATTTTCCTCTACCTTTTCTATCCTCTATGGTTTCCTTTAGCTACTCTGCTCAGTAAAAAACGACGGCAAGAAAGCTATCTTTACCTTGGATTTTTAGGGTTGGCCTTACTTCTTTTTGCCTGGTCGGTTTTATATCTTCTAGGGCAGAATTTTTTGGCTTCTGGAACAATGGACTTTGCTCGTCTTTGGCAAGAAAGTTGGAAAGCTCACTTTTGTTATTTCTTCCTAAGTTTATTTGTAGGTTTATCTTTCCTTGTCACCTTGACAGTGAGTTTAACAAGTCTTCAGCTAGAGAGAAAAGACAGCTTAGCTAAAGTAGGAGGAGTTTTTTCGACAATCATAGTTTTACTGGGATGCTTTTCCCTTCTATTTGCAAGCTCTCTCAATTTGTCACCATATTCACAACAACACGAAGTAGGTAAACTCTTTCAGAGAATGCAGAAAAAATCCTTTCAAGAGGAGTTGCAAGCAATCACAACTGCCTATTTAAACTTTATTGAAAAGAAAGAAAAATCAGAAAAACTTTCTCTATCCGAAAAGAATATGATTCTGCACAGGTTTATTGGAGGACTAGTGGAAGAAGAGGAGTCGCTTTTGTTTACAGTTTCTGAAAAGAAAGTAGACGCGAATAAAACCCTCATTGTAATGGCCTACCAACAGCCCATCATGCTTATGGATAAATTCTACAAATATAGTCTATGGAAAAATATTAGTCCCGATCAACGAAGTTTCATAAGAGAGAACTCTCTTCGTCTTCCCTCTTGCTCTTTATGGGAAAACGGGGGTTTGCCTCCTTTTTTTCTTTGGCTATGGGACACTCAATCTTTTTATGCTCCTAAATTAATCGAAGACCGCTAAGTCTAAGAGCCTATTGTAAGAGGTTGAGAAACCTCTTAGGAGGATCTCATGAAACATTTCTTGATTATTTGCGTTTTAGTGTGGGTAAACTCTCTTTTTGCTCAGACCGATTTCTCTGAAAAAAAACCTCACAGGGTCATTGATAGTATTGAATATCAACCGGCAATGGCAGGAGAAGCTGCCGATACAGAACTCTTTGGGCTTCAGATTAAACTCGAAGAGAAAGACCGAACGAAAATAAGTGCTTTTACCATCGGCTATTTTTTAAACGACGCTCTCGAAGCAGAAGATAGTGATTATACTGCTTATGCAGCATTTTATCTCACTCGTGGATGGGAAGAAAATGAGAGACGGTTGCGAGCAATTCTTGCAGGTGTTATCAACTTTGTTAGTTTCTATGACAGCACTTGGAATAGCTACGGTGTTGAATTCATTGCGACATGGGAAAACTACACCTTGCCCATTTCTTCTGTTTTAGAAATTGATGGAGAAGAAGTAGAAGGTAGCGACATTTACTGGGGCCACCTTCGAGGAGGATTAGGACTAGGCTGGAGAAGCCCCCTTTCTCCCTGGGAAGTCGACAACTATTTTTCTATCCATCTTCTCTATGAACCTGGTTTATTATACTTTGATGACACCAAAGATACTGCCAATAATTTTGTTTTACCTCGCACGACTTACGAAGACCGTTTTCATTTGCAAATTCGTTTTGATATGATGCGCCGTAATGTTATGGAAATGCTTCATGAAGGCTTTGCAGGAGGAGCAGATGCCATTGTTGGAAGACGACATAACTGGGATGACCATGATTTTAATGGATCATTTACAAAAGATGACACCCAAGATTATGAGTTTTTTTCTGGCTATCTTTTCTGGGCAGGAGGAATTCCTTTTCTCTCTCAACGCCATCGCCTTATTATTGGCTTTCATGGCGGAATCTCTGCGACCGATAGTTTAGATCGCTACTCAGCCCCACGCCTGGGAGGAGGGCCCAGCGGTGATGAAACAGAATCTCTTTCGAGTTCTCCTATTCCCGGAGCTCGTTTTGATGAATTCTTGGTTAGTCGATTTGCTCTCTTTTCCGTAGAGTATCGATTAGAGGTGTTATTCTTTCTCTATCTACACTTTAAAGCTGTAGGGGGAGAAGTGCGCAAGGCTGAACTCATTCAAGATGAGGTGAGCATCACCGAAAATGAGTTTGTTGGTTCTTTGAGTATAGGATTGACTAGCGGTTTTTTCTGGAATTCACAGCTTCACTTTGAATATGTCAATGACCAGGGAGTTTTAGGGCGAGAAGACCAAGATGGACACAACTTTTTAGTCAGTTGGTCAAAATCATTTTAAGTGGGGAGCAAGGTTTATCTGAAACCGTTAAAGAAAAAGATTATCCAAAACCTCTCTAAGGATCATTTTCCCTGGAGGGTGAGGCTTATCTGAAACCGTTTTTGAAAAAGATTATCTAAAACCGCGCATATGCTTATGTTCCCTGGAGGGCGAGGCTCCTGCCGAGCAGGGGTTGTGCTTGGTTCCTGATGGCATTAAGGCACACTCACAGGATCATAGGTTTCATATTGAAAAAACGTTTTAGATCGCGGGTGCTCCTGCCGAACAGGGGGTGTGCAAGGCTTCCTGATATTTTTATCTTGGCACAACCCCGGCGCGGCGGGAGCCTTACCCTCCACCCGTGCATAATCTAACGGTTGAGTATTACTATCCGTGATTTAATTCGCCTTTAACAGAAAGCTTAGAGCCGTCTTCTCCAGTCGCCCGAATATCATAATTAACATGAATAGAGTTAGTTAGCCCAAACTCTCTCAAGGTTTCTTCGATTTCTTTTAGCCGACTTCTGACAATAGCCTCTACTTCTTTTGTTGCATCTGCATTTTGAATATCATCTAGGCTTTGGACATTTTTTTCTGTCCACTCCTTCTCGCCTTCTGCCGTATTTAGCCGCCGAGTTTCCTTTGCTGATACATCATTAATTTGGCCACTTTCTGTAATTTTTCTTATCTTATCAGAAAGAGTTTCTGCAATAGTAGTGACAGCAACTTTTGTTTTCAAATCTGGCTCTGGTAAATTTTTTATCGCTAAGCTTGCATCAATAGCAAAAATTTGATGAAGGTAACTAATGAGTTGATAGAAAAGAGAAAAGTCTTTTATCTGAAAAATATCGGCATTTACCCGCTCACAAATCTCGCTTGCAATAAAGTTTTTAATTACGGGCTCTACTTGATTGCGAGTTATACAAAGCAAACCAGCAATTTGCTGAGTAATACTCTCTATATTTAGATTCAACTTTTCTAAAGGTTTATTTTCTCTCTCTGCTTGACTCAAACAGATAAAAGAAAGTTGATTCAAAATCTGAAAAGGAGGGTCCTCTAATTTAAGCGGATGAACTGCCTCGTTTGCCTTAAGTAAACGATTGGCTAAAGCAAAGACGATTTTTCCCATCCATGGAGGCATTCTTTCGAGCACCTCTTGCAATCTCTTTCTATCGATAATTAAAACTTCCGTGTCTTCTGTTGCCATAACGTTAGCAGAACGACGCTGAGAAGAGATAATCGCCATTTCCCCAACAACATCTCCTGGACCTAAGTTAGCAATCAATATATCTTTATTACCGATAGTTTGAAAAACTTTCACATACCCCTTTAGGATAACATAACCTTCGGTTCCTGTTTCTCCTTTATGAATAATGAATTGGCCTGCTCGAAATTTTAATGGAGTTGAAACAATATGTCCGGCCATAAAAACATCAATAGCCCCCGCCATCTCGGCGACACTTTGGTAACGATTTTCTTTTTTCAAAGACATCGCTTTCATAATAATATGTTGGAGCTCTTGAGGAATTTGTTCACTCGGACTAATTTCTTGAGGAGGAACAATTTTTCCTTTTTTAATACTAGAGAGAATCGCAATAATGTTTTTGCCGGTGTGAGGAGTATAATAGGTCATGAGATGATATAAAGTTGCTCCTAGTAGATAGACATCACTAACCTCATCGACTTCGGAAGCCTTCCCCGAAGCTTGTTCTGGTGACATATAAAGTGGGCTTCCTTGAATTGTTCCATCAGAGGTCACATCAAAATCATCATCAAAACGCAAAGAGTGAACCGCGGGCACCGTAGGATCACTTTCGTCGCTAGAACCAATAAATTTAGCTAACCCCCAGTCCATTAAAAGTACTTCCCCGTAATGGCCCACCATGATATTAGCAGGTTTAATATCTCTATGTATTACTTGACGGGAATGAGCAAAAGCAATGGCGTCACAAACTTTACGAAAAATAACTAGCCTTTTGTGTAAAGTATACTCTTTCCAGTACCCTGAATCATTTTTTCTCAGTTTTTCAATAATGGCACTAAGAGGTTCTCCTCCCACCATTTTCATAGTAAAGTAAATATTTCCATCATTCAAAACCCCCATATCGTGAACAGGTATGATATTAGGGTGTTCTAACTGGGCTGTTATTTGAGCTTCTTCCGCAAACTGCTCGATAGTGGTTTTTGTTTCTTGGTCGCTACCTGATTTGGGGGGTTGCAATATTTTCATAGCGAGATTACGATGAAGGTTGCGGTCATAGACACAGTGAATAACCCCCATACCTCCACGAGCAAACTCATGTTCAATCTCATACATATCATCAGTACTACGACGCAACAGTTTTTGTTTCAACTTAGTGATGCGCAATTCAAGCTTTCTCGTATCTAATCTGCTACTCGTTTCAATAACTGTCTCATCAGGAATCTCTTCTCCTCTTGTCCGAGGTGGTCCCTGATAATCGTCTTCATCTATCATCGAATCATCAATCGGGTCGCTAAGGGTTTCATCGCGAACAGGAGTATCACCAGAATTTTTCTCACTGAGAGCCTCACTTAGAGTTTCATCTTTCAAAGACAAATCATGATCATCGCCAAGACTCTCATCACTTAGAGTTTCATCTTTAACCACGTTATTGCCAACTGTTTTGGGTGCAGACTTACCGGTACCAACAGTTTCAGAGATATAACCCTCTAGCTCATTAGCTGAATCGGAGGAACTACTGCTCTCATCTCCAAAGGATTCATCAGTGAGAGTTTCTTCACTGGCATCGCTAGTTTTTTGGCTCTCTTCGCCAAAGGAAGTGTCTTTAATCGTTTCATCTTCAATATTACTAGTCTCATCAGGAGTTTTTTGACTCTCTTCCCCAAATGCAGTGTCTATAATTGTTTCATCAACTATATTTTTCACCTCACTGGCATCATTAGAGCTTTTTTTACTCTCATCTCCAAACGTAGGTATTTTCATGGTTTGGTCTGTGTCTTGGCCTACCTCTTCATCTTTTTTATTAGAGCTTTTTTTACTCTCATCCCCAAACGTAGGTACTTTCATGGTTTGGTCTGTATCTTGGCCTACCCCTTCATCTTTTTTATTCAAGTTTTCTTCAGGAAGGTTTTCGGAAGGATTTGAATTTTCACTCATAACTTTACCTTTCGTTCGGCTATTGCTCTATTCCAAAATTTTGTTTGATTTCTCACCTTGTTTTTTGTTCTTAATTTTCTTTTCATTCATGATAGAAGTTATCACCTACTTCAATAGGAGTTCCTCGCAAAAACTCCGAAACAGAGAGAGGAGATTTTCCTGCTTTTTGAATAGTCCACACCTTTAAGCCCCCTTTCCCTGTCTGAACAAGAATATCCTCCTTAGTAACTTCCAGGACAGTTCCAGGCAAGCAAGCACTGTTCGCCATACTCTCTTCTAGAGGAGCTTCCTTCGCCTCATGAATAATAACATATTCATCCTTTTTAGGAAAGCGATTTCGATGTAAACGGCTATGTGCCGTTGGCCAGGGGTGCATAGCTCGAATAAAACGGGCAAGATACGATGCTGGTTTATCCCAAGGAATTTTTCCCTCTTTTTTTTCTAAAGTATAGCAGTAGCTCGCTTTTTCATGATCTTGTTCAATAGGAGAAATATCTCCTCCTTCAATCAAGGGGAGTACATCTAAGAGCAAAGCTCCCGATAGCTTTCCTAACCGCTCCTGTAGAGTTCCAGTAGTATCCTCTTCTCCAATAGAAATTTTTTGACTACGATAAACAGGCCCTGTATCCATCTTTTTTACTAGACGCATTATGCTCACCCCTGTTTCACTATCTCCTTCTAAAATAGAAGAAGTGATAGGAGAAGCTCCTCGGTACTTAGGAAGAAGAGAAAAGTGGACATTGACACAACCGTGGGGAGCTAATTCCAAAACTCTTTTCGAAAGAATTTTTCCATAGGCAGCTATAACCATAATATCAGGAGAGAGAGTCTCTAGCTGAGAGATAAAATCATCATTATTAGCTTTAAAGGGTTGCAAGACAGGAATATTTTGATCGTGGGCAAATTGGGCAACAGGAGGGGGTTGCGTTTTGCCTCGTCGTCCTATCTTCTTATCGGGCTGGCTGACAACACTAACAACTTCATGCTCAGGAGATTGGCAAAGGGTCTCCAAGCCGTATACGGCAAAATCAGGCGAGCCCCAGAATACAATTTTCATAATAAGTATTAAACTTCCTTTTCGAAGGGAAAAACATAGACTTTATCTTTAATATTTAATAAAAAGGTATCTAGAATATCTCAGTATTGTAGCTTTGTTTTTCATAAAGATCAACTCTCTCTGAGAAATTTTCATAGTGAAGCCGAACAAAGAAAATTTTAAACAAAAAAATAAAAAAGTCTTGACTTTTTGTAAGAAAATGATATCCTTCTGAAGATAAATCGAATTCGGGCGATTAGCTCAGTTGGCTAGAGCGCCTGCCTTACAAGCAGGATGTCAGGGGTTCAAGTCCCTTATCGCCCAGTAAATTTGATTTAGTTAAGAAAATACGGGGTCGTAGTTCAATTGGTTAGAATACCAGACTGTCGATCTGGTGGTTGCGGGTTCGAGTCCCGTCGACCTCGCCATTCAGCAAAATCTAAATAATTTTCTTAGCAAAATTTTATATAAATGGGGTTGTAGTTCAATTGGTTAGAATACCAGACTGTCGATCTGGTGGTTGCGGGTTCGAGTCCCGTCAACCTCGCCATTTATAAAAAGCCTTGAAATCTTTATTGATTTCAAGGCTTTTTTTTTGGGATAACAATTAAGATTTTTTTAGATAAGGAAAATCATTTGTAATGAATATTCCCAAGGTTTTCTATTCTTCTATAACACAAAAAATTGTGATGGCTCTGACAGGTTTGTTTTTATGCCTGTTTTTGCTTATACACCTCGCTGGAAATTTACAACTTTTACTACCACAAGCTAAGGCTCAGCTACAATATAATTACTACTCTCATGTCTTGAGCAACAGCATTATTATCAAAATCGCATCGTATATAACTTATTTTTTCCTTTTGTTGCATTGTGTTTATGCCTGGTTATTAACAAGAAAAAATCGCCAAGTACGCAGTGTTCACTATGCTTGTAATCGACCGCAACACAGTAGCAAATGGGCAAGTCGAAATATGGGAATCCTCGGAGTTATCTTGTTGTTTTTCTTGATTATCCACATGAAGACTTTTTGGTATGTATACCACTGGGGAAGCATTGGTATCGATAGCCAAGGATATCGAGACTTATATGACATTGTCATCAAAGCATTTAGCCATCTTTGGTATGTCGTTCTTTATGTTTTTTGCATGATCGCTATGGGCTATCATCTTGTCCATGGTGTTGCCAGTGCTTTCAGTAGCTTGGGGCTGCATCACAAAAAATATAGCTATTTTGCCAGGCAATTAGGATTTTTCTTTGCCATAGCAGTTTCTTTTGGCTTTGCTTTTATTCCCATATCTGTATTTTTACAACAAAGTGGATAAAAAATGAAATTAGATGCACAAATACCAGAAGGTCCTCTCCAAGAGAAATGGACTCTTTACAAATCGCAAGTACGCCTAATCAACGCCGCCAACAAAAAAAAGCTGGATATCATTGTTGTTGGTGCTGGGCTTGCAGGTGCTTCTGCTGCAGCTTCTTTTGCAGAATTAGGATACAATGTAAAGGTTTTTTGTTTTCAAGATAGCCCTAGACGTTCGCATTCTGTTGCTGCCCAAGGAGGTATCAACGCTGCCAAAAACTATAAAAACGATGGTGATAATATCTATCGGCTTTTTTTCGATACTATTAAAGGCGGAGACTATCGTTCTAGGGAAGCGAATGTTTATCGTTTGGCAGAGCTTTCTGGAAATGTCATAGACCAATGTGTTGCTCAAGGTGTGCCATTTGCCAGAGAGTATGGTGGAATGTTAGACAACCGATCTTTCGGCGGGGTGCAGGTGCAGCGTACTTTTTATGCGAGAGGGCAAACCGGACAACAAATATTGATGGGAGCTTACTCTGCACTTTCTCGGCAAATAAAAACAGGCAAAGTAAAATCATTCACACGCCGCGAAATGCTAGATATTGTTGTTATTGATGGAAAAGCACGAGGTGTCATTGCACGAAACCTCATCAATGGAGAATTGGAATGCCACTCAGCTCACGCAGTAGTTCTCGCCACGGGTGGTTATGCCAAAGCTTTCTATTTGTCAACGATGGCAATGAATTGCAATGTTACTGCCATTTGGAAAGCATACCGAAAAGGAGCTTGCTTTGCCAATCCCAGTCTGATTCAAATTCACCCGACAAGCCTTCCTCCTTTTGGCGGCTTCCAAGGAAAGCTAACTTTGATGTCGGAAGCTTTGCGTAACGATGGACGCATTTGGGTTCCTAAAGAAAAAGATCTAACAAAAAATGTCCACGAAATAAAAGAAGATCAAAGAGATTATTTCTTAGAAAGAAAATACCCCTCCTTTGGTAATCTTGCTCCGCGCGATATTTCCTCGCGGTCAATTAAAGAAGTTTGTGACGCTGGATATGGGATTGGGCCAGGCGGCAAAGGTGTTTATCTCGATTTTCATGATGCTATAAAACAACATGGTAAAAAAATTATCGCGGAACGCTATGGAAATCTATTTGATATGTACCAAACCATTACAGGGCAAGATCCTTACCAGGTCCCCATGCAGATCTATCCTGCTGCTCATTTTTCAATGGGAGGATTGTGGGTCGATTATCATCTAATGACAACTATTCCAGGACTTTTTGCCATAGGGGAATGCAACTTTGCTGATCATGGAGCAAATCGTTTGGGAGCAAATTCCCTATTGCAAACATGTGTAGATGGCTACTTTATTGTACCACTAACGATCGGCGATTACCTAGCAGATGAAATCAAAACAGGCAAAATTCCAACAGATCATCCGGCATTTTCCAAAGCCAAACAAGGAGCGAAAGACCAAATAGAGCGCTTACTTGCCATCAACGGCAAACAGTCTGTCGATCAATTCCACAAAAGACTGGGAGAAACTCTATGGAATAATTGTGGAATCAACAGAAATGCCGGGGATTTAGAAAAAGCAATCAAGACAATCAAGGATTTGAGAAGCGAGTTTTGGCAAGATGTAAAAGTTGTTGGTAGTAGCAACGAAGTTAATCCTGAATTAGAAAAAGGAGGACGGGTCGCAGATTTTCTGGAACTTGCCGAGCTAATGTGCCATGATGCCCTTAATCGAGATGAATCTTGTGGCGCCCATTTTCGCAAAGAACATCAAACAGAAGATGGCGAAGGAGTTCGCAACGATCAAGAATTCGCTTATGTCGCAGCATGGCAAAAAAACAATGAAAAACCACTATTGCACAAAGAAGAGTTAAAGTTTGAAACAGTAAAGCCCACTGTAAGAAGCTACAAATAGGAAAGTTAATGAATTTTTCACTAAAAATATGGCGTCAACAAAACGCCCAAACTCCAGGAAAAATAGTCGACTATCAGGTAACTGATATTTCACCGGAAATGTCGTTCTTGGAAATGCTCGATTCTCTTAATCAAAAGTTGATAGAAAAAGGAGAGAGCGTTATTGTTTTTGACCACGATTGCCGAGAAGGAATATGTGGGCAATGTGGTATCTTTATTAATGGCCAAGCTCACGGACCAGTCCCCAATATTACCACTTGCCAATTGCATATGCGTCATTTTTGCGATGGTGATGCTATTTATATCGAACCATGGCGTGCCAACGCATTTCCCATTATCAAAGACTTAATGGTAGACAGAAGTGCGTTTGATCGTATTATAGAAGCCGATGGCTATATCTCAGTGTCTACAGGAGCGGCTCCAGAAGCTAACTCTACTCCAATCGCTAAAGAAAAAGCAGAAAAAGCTTTTGACACCGCCGCTTGTATTGGTTGTGGAGCATGTGTCGCTTCTTGCAAAAATTCATCTGCAATGCTTTTTGTTTCAGCGAAAGTAGTACATTTAAATAGCTTGCCTCAGGGAAAAATAGAAGCAAAAAAACGGGTTATTACTATGGTCAACCAAATGAACCAAGAAGGTTTTGGCAGTTGCACAAATACTCTAGCTTGCGAAGTAGAATGCCCCAAACAAATTTCAGCTGCCAATATCGCGAAAATGAATTGGGAATATATCAAAGCAGTTATAATGAATGAGCAATAACCCTTCCATAGCTTTCATAAATTCTAATAACCACACAAAACGGTAAAATCAGTGTCAAAAGCTTAAGAATTTTTTTTAATTTCCAGGCTTTTTTTCCTACATTCGGCAGCGAAAAAAGTGTAGTTTCAGGTTTAATATAGGCAAAGTTAAACGTTTTTTAGGGAATTCAGAACTCCGAATCCAGAATTCAGTAGAAAAAAAAAGAAAAGACATCTTCTTAAAGTTTTCGGATTTCCCTACTGGATTCTCCTAAGAAACTTCAATATCTATGAGAGTTGTACCAGGATAAAATCGTAACTCGATTCGTAATCTTAATCGTAAATCTTAATCGTAATCTTTTCTTTTTTTTCGATTACGAGTACGATTAA
>JAJDCR010000047.1 GCA_029260735.1 Planctomycetota bacterium | reverse complement strand
AGGCACATCCCCTGCTCGGCAGGAGCCTCGCCCTCCACCCTCGCAGAGTATCTATGTGTGTTCTAGGCAAATAGGCTATAGTAAAAAGAGCTAAAAAATCTCCAACATTCCAAAACATATCTTCTTTAAAGCCAACAAAATCCATGCTAGAGTAATAAGCAAAATTATGAAACCATTCCGTAATCATTCCTGCATTTCTCGCATGTTTCGTTAATTTTCTCCAATACAATGGTGGAAGCCATTTGTATCTATTAATCTTACAGCTTAAAAAAATATCATCTATTTCCCTAATTTCAATCATTGCCCTATAAAGGAGATAGCGATAAGCATTTTTGCGTTTTTCTTCCATCTTCGAAACTCACATTCAATTATGATTTTACTGGAACTTCTTCCAGTAATTTTGACTCGCCCAAGTAATAAAAATCCTATTCTTTTAAAGGAAGCCCTAGTCTTTTTAGTCTAAGATTCAGTTCCTCTAAGCACCTTTCATTATTTAACTACCAGATAGTTTTATTAAGAAGTATACTAAGCGGTAGTCTCTTCAAAATTTCTTTTATTTGTATAGTAAAAGTTTAGCGAAAACAAAGCTGATTTCTATGAAGATAACAAAAGTGAATAAAATAGCGATTATTTCTTGTGTTAGCGGCTTCTATGACGTTTTACAGAAAACTCTGGATCACATAGATAAAGATTGGGGCAAATGCACTCTTGTATCAATAGGACACATCAATGGAAGAGGTCCCGAATCATTAAAAGCGATAGAGCTAATTAAAAATGTATTTGACCATACAATACTAAGTATTGGTGATAAAAGGGTACTAGACTCTCACCCTGATGTCCCCTTAGTAGGAAGCCCCTATTTAGCGAAAAGACTAAAGGTACTCCTCAGTGAATGGACTCAGGAAACTAGAGATTGGCTAGGAGCTCTTCCTAGAAGCAAACAGGTTGGTAATATTCTCTTTGAAATGGCTGAGGATAAGGATATCGTTAATCATATTCCTCTTTTCAAATCAAACTATCCTTGTTTACATGCTTGTTCTTCTGAGGAGCAAATAAAAGTTCATAATAGCTTAAAAGAGAGAAAATTACATTGTGTATGCAATGGTGATACAGGAGTTCATATTCGTGAGGATGAATGTAAATTAAAAAAAATTGTAAATGATTTTGATTTCAAACCTTCTTACTATGGAAATGTAATCGTTCCTCCACGTTGTAATATACAATTTCGTCAAAACGGTGGGTACATGATATATGACATAGAAGAAAATACTTTTCATATAAGATTCATTAAGCCCAAGAAAAATGTAATTGTAAGCATCTTCAAAAATTTCAAGGACAAGATTTCTAAACAATGACCAAACTAACCCTCTCCGAAGCAGAAAAAATACTAAAGAAGCCGTGCCAGATTCCAGAAGAGGCTTATAACTATTGGCACTAAGGCGCCAATTTCTTTAAACTTCGTCTAAATCTTGTCTTGGAGAATACGACGAAATCTTTCTCACTGCCTCGTCAATTATCCGAACGCATTTCCGAGCCTCTTGAAGAGTTTCATTTTTTTCCATTGTCCTCTGATAGTGCTCGATTCTTTTTTTGTCCATCTCCCTTTTCTTGTTTTTATTTTTTGGCTGAAGCTCTTCCCAGGCAATTTTCTCCCATATTTCTTCGTTATCCTTGGCATAGTCCAGTGCGCTCCAGCCATCATTATCTTCCAAGTCAAGGTTGGCTCCTGCTTCGAGTAATAGTTCTATGCATCCTAATTCACCAGACCGAGCAGCTAACATAAGAGGAGTCACTCCGTAGTCATCTTGTATGTCTAAAGGCGCTCCATGCTTGAGAAGAGTCTTTACCGCAATGGGTGAGCCCCAATCTCCTCCCGTGGCCTTATGAAGAGGAGTTCTGCCTTCATCATCTTGGCTGTCAATGAGAATACCGTTTTTAATCAAAACATCAATAATCCGTGCTACTTCTGCTTGGCTACTTTGACAAGAGTACTCTCCCTGCCAACAAACAGCATGCAAAGGTAACTCTTCCTCTATGACTTCTAGGTTAACTCCTAATTCGCAGAGTATCTCAACTCCATCTGCATTCATAGAGAAAGCTCGGCTACGTAAACGATTACGCTTGTTTGGATTTGTGCCATCTATATCTGCCCCGGCCTGGATTAAAACACTTGCCATACTCTTTGCTTGCTCGTAGGGGTATTCCTCTTCGTTTCGCAAAACAACATCCAAAGCATCATCTCCATACTCATTTCGAGCAAAAATATCCACCCCCGCCTCTAGCAAAACCTTCATCACCTCTGGACTGCTTGCATTCATTAAAACCGTATTGAAAGACTTATCGCAAACATGAGGATCACTCCCTGTTTCTAGCAAAAGGCGAACGCACTCTGCAGAACCTGACCTAGCAGCACAAAAAATAGGTATTCTATAATCAAGTAATTTTGGCTCATCTGGGTGAGGAGAAAATCCTTTTTCCAGTAAATACCTGAGCATAGCGACATTCCTCATTGCGGTTGCCTCTAAAAGGATACTCCGATAGCCACCGGTGTTATGCAAGTCCGCTCCAAACTCTGCCAAAAGTTTTAGCTTCTCAAAACAGTCTTCAATACAATTATCATTCGAACTCAAGTATTTTGTTACCGCATACCAAACAACCGAAGCTCCACTTTCTGACCTGGCATGAAGATCTGCCCCTCTCTCTAGAAGAAAACGGAGAGTTTCCGCAGTAGCTCCCTCGTTACTGCTCGCAGCGACGATCAAAGGAGTCAATCCTATTAAATGAGGACTATCGTAGTAGGACCCCATATTTATCCTCTCGTTGATATCGACTCCTTTCGAAAGGAGATTTTCAATTAAACTGGTATCTCCCAAACGAGCGGCTTCGTGAATGGTGGGTTCTACTGAAGTATTTTTTGGAGACATTGGGAATTTTTTCCTCCGTGAGTTAGTGATTAAAAATCTTCACGTCTGGTAATCTCAAGTTTTAAAGTGGTCATCCATAATTGCTTTACTAGTAGCTACTGGCAAGATAAATTCTTAACCTACTATTGATTTATGATTACTACTCAGGCATAGGATTTAATAAAAGAATTGTCGGAGTCCTTACATACCAGATTTAACTTGGCACAAAGTGTCGCGAAAGCGAAACCTGAATGGAGTGAGCTCTTTGTTGGAGTGACTAGATCGGGCATTAAAACTATGATCCTGTCAAATCGAAGTCACTTATTTCCATTTGCTAAATAAGTTATTGTTTCGCGATCTTCGGAACGGAAATAAAGAGCTCACGGAATGAAGCCCCTAACCTTAGCCACCTCAAACCATCCGCCAACAAACTTGATATCGGATAAAAGGAAATTGGAAAGCTATTAAATCGTCCTACACTAAACGCTCACGATCCCATTCTTCCGAAGCTTCTTTGGCATTCTCTTCTTTATAATATGCCATTAATTCACTTAAAGTATCAAGAACCATATCGAACTTTTTCCTTCATTTTCTCTTGCGATATGGCTCCCTACCAAACAAAAAATTTTGCCTCATATCTGACTCACACCACAACCCCCAGCACATATCCCTTTAACACCAACACTTACAACTCCCTCCGCAACATAAAAATATTCGGCTCTTCAATCAGTGGCTAAAGCTTTATTTTTTTAAGTATTAATCACCTTCGGCTCTTCTACCATTCGTGTCAATCAGTGGCTAAAGCTTTATTTTTTTAAGTATTAATCACCTTCGGCTCTTCTACCATTCGTGCCAGACACCAATTTTCTTCGTATTTTAATAGCCTGCAAAGTCTTTTATTTTCAGCGTGTCCCCCCTGTTCGTTCTTCACGGTTTCCTCTTTGGAGCTGAGCGCGTAGTTCTTTTTGTTTTTGTCCTGAAGGGACAAAAACTATATGTTCCAACGCCTTCTAAAATAAAACTGTTACAACAATTTCTTATTCCAAACCAAAAACAAAGAGCATAGCCAATGAGTCTGGCCAATACGATCAAACAACGCATCAACCTAATACAACACGTAAGAGAAACAATATCTCTGCGCAAAGAATCCATTTACGACGGCTACACAATATTCAGTCCTTGCCCCTTTTGCCAACACAACGATTCTTTCTCTGTTCGGCCAGACAAATACAAATGCTTCTCCTGCGAAAGCAAAGGCTCAATCATTGACTTTCACAAAAGTATATTCCATCTATCTCCCAAAGAAGCCATCCTCTCTCTTGCAGAAAAGTACAACATCCCCACAAATGAGGTAAACAGCAACCCGGCAAAGAAAGAAAAGCCCCCGCACATAAAAATACTGGATCACTCAAAACCGCTAACAAAAGAACAACTCACGGACTACTTGGAAAAAAGAAATTTTGGTCCCCAAAGAGAAGAAGCCATAAGTGTCGTTACGAAGACAAACAATATCCGATGCGTCCACCGACAAAATAATCCCTGCTTAGCCGTGCTCCTTTTTCGTAAGTGATCTCGCCAAAGAAGAGACCCTGAAAATGGCTCTCCTCGAAATAGCGGGTAAGAGAGGTGAGGTGGACTCACGGATTTTGGGAAACTATCTCAGCAAAAACCGCGATCGAATAGAGGACGGAATGCGAATAGAGAAGAAGGGCAAAGGAAAACACGGTGCCCTTTGGTCAGTTACCAAAGTCTAGCTGCGTATTGATAAGTTTATACTGGTATCCAGAGTTGCTAAAGTGATCTAAGTAATTTATTGGCAACTATAAACAAATCCCTAGAGATATTCTGTCCTTATCTAAAAACTATGCTAATGGAACCTTTGAAATATTGAAGTTATATAGAATAGCTACCTAGCAAAGGGTGACTCTGGGTGACTCTGGGTGACTCTTGAAAATGGCAGAGTCACCGGCTGTATAGTAGATAATATAAAGATTTTCTTTACTTGGTGCTCTGGTGACTCTATTACCAGTAGATAAATAAGAATGTTAGCACCATTGTGTGTGCTGCATTCTATATACAGCTAAGGGTAATAGAGTCACCAGAGTCACCCTTTTAGACTTTAAAGCTTATATAATAAAGGCTAAAGAGGGGTGACTCTACAAAAATGAGAATCACCCTCTAGAAAATGACGAGTTGAAGGCAAAACCTGTCTCATAAAAACTTAGTTGAAATATAATAACTTGCAAATACTGTCAGAACCGCTGATTAACCGAATTAAATGATTACACTGATTCTTCCAAGGAATTATTATAATATCGTTAGCTCTATTTTCTTCATATTTTTTATATAAAAAACCATTTTTACATTGAGGAAATGAATCACTATTGTTACAATTTTCACATAAAGATTGAGGCGTGAGCTTGTAGCCCACGCCATTAATCAATCTTTTTTTGATAACTTTATAAGAGGAGACGAGATGGATCATCTCGAATTCGAGAATTATCTTCTCTCCAAAGGTTGCCAACGCTTTACCAAAGGCAGCCGAAACGGTCTTTTCCAATTCGGGAAAGCTGGGGTTTACTTCAAGATAATTGAAGGGCCAAACGGGCAGAAATGTCCGGTACAGCTAAACGAATGGATTCCCGTAGATAAGGTTGTTGTTATCTGTAAAGCTCTAGGAGTTCCCGCTCCTGAAATGAGATAACAATAACGAAGCCCCCCCTACTACGGGGGGCTTTTCTCCTCATTATAAGGTTTTTTAGGAGGATTTTCAAGTGAAAGCAAAAGTTGTCGTTTACCGTTCAGAAGAAAACGGCCCTTATACTTGTACAATACCAGGTCTAACGGGAATCGTTGTGCAAGTTGATAACCTAGAAGATGCTCCTGACCTTCTAGGTCAAGCTATTGGAGTAATGGCTAACATAGAAGACAATGAAAAGGAAGACTCTGGCTATCTCTGTACTAAAGAGATGGAAATAGTCTTCTAGATGAATTTATAGCCCCCACTACGGGGGCTTTTTTTGTATGGAGAGAGAAATGGGAGAGATACAGGAACTCAAGGAATTAATAGAGAAGAGAAAAGAGGAGCAAGCGAAACTCATAGGGCAAAAAATATATGGATTTAGAATAACCTCAAATGAGAGGGCAAGCACAAAAAATGGCAAGAAATATATTCGAATACACGCAAGAAAAACGGTCAATAAAATGCCACATACTATTTATCTTAATTTAGATGAAGTTTATGACGAAGAAACAGCAAGAGAATGTATCGCGAATTATTGTCGAGAAAATGGACTAGAGGAATTGCTAAAAAAATAAATTCTACTGGAGAATATTCATGAACTGTTTAGAAAAACATGGTAAAGATGAATATGGGCTATGGACAACATTCACGTACAATGGGGTACGCCAAGTCTTACGCTGGATAAAGCCAGGTAAATTTATGATGGGATCTCCAGAAAGCGAACCGGAGAGACATGATTACGAGCATGAAGTTATTTTAACAGAGGGATTTTGGATTGCGGAAACAGCATGTACTCAGGAGCTATGGGAAGTTACTATAGGAGAGAATCCTAGCCATTTTAAAGAAAGGCAAGGACCTGTAGATAGCGTTAGTTGGAATGATTGCAAAGATTTTTTAGGTAAAATAAATATCTGCATAAAAGGATTAGAGTTGTGTTTGCCAACAGAAGAACAATGGGAATATGCTTGTCGAGCTGGAACCACTACTGATTATTACTGGGGAACTGAGGAGATAGATGATGATTATTGTTGGTATTATAATAACTCTAGTGGACAAACTCATCCTGTAAAACAAAAGAAACCGAATGGTTTTGGTTTATATGATATGAGTGGAAATGTGTTGGAGTGGTGCGAAAACAAATGTGGTTCAGATCGTGTTCTACGCGGAGGCTGCCTTTTCAGTGATGCCAGGGATGTTCGCTCCGCTGCCCGGGACTGGTACAATCCTCAGATCCGCAACAGCTACACCGGTTTTCGATTATCTCGAGGTCAGAAAACAAATAGTAAAGAGATTAATCAGTAATAAGGAAAGTACATGAGCAAAACAACATTATTTCAACGTTTAGGAAACTGGGCTTCCGAGAGATCCAGGCAAAAAGAAAAGATAGCTCAACAAAAAAAGGAAGAAAGAGAAGAGAGAGCGGCAATGCATTTGTATATTCGTTTAACGCATTTGGGTGTAAAAAATGCGTGGAACTTTATACGTTCTCTCGACATTAAGTCCCCAGAAGATATTGTAGAGCTTATAGAGATAGCTAAAAAACCTTCATTTGGTTTCAATCAATATGAAAAGGAACTAATTCACCAATTCTTGGAGCGTATTGAAGAAATCAAGGAGAAGAAAATTCATCTGACGATGAATTTTCTGAGTAGTGGAGAAAAAACTTCTGACCAACTAGGAGAGTTCTTGAAAATATCTAAGCTGCGTGCTCTTTCATTATTAATTACTATGAAAGACTTAGATCTAATATCAGAGAGGGAAGAATTAGGCGAAACAGGAAAAATCGTTTATTTTCGATCCGTGAAAGCAATTAATTAATATTCAAATAACATTAATTAGTCCCACAATGACGATTAAGAAACTAGGAGGAAGATAGACAGATGATTGTAGATAGAATAAAGTACCAAAGCACGACTTTTGACATAATAAAAAGTAAAGGAGAAATGCTTTTTGTTCCTAGCAGCGTAGGCCTGAAAGTGACTTCTCTTTATAGTGAATATAATGAAACAAACAAAGGTTACGCTTGCACATACTGTATAAAAAAAAACAAACTAAACCTTGAGCGAGTCTATGTAGGATTAACAAAAAAAGATCAGCTGCTAACAAAAATAAAGATGGGCCCTGTTATTTCGGGGCAAAAACCAAGACTGGAGATTGCACTATGTTCCACTTTGTGCTCAAAAACAGGTGAGCTTGAGCATAGTTTTCAACCAGGCTCATGGTATTTCGAATTTGACAATTACCCTATTGACTTCACGGGAGAGATTTTAATCGGGACGTACAATGATGGCACAATATACGAGATGACCTTGGATAAAGGATGTCTTTTAACAGTTAAAAATAGACCGGAAAAATACGAAGACCCATATGAAAACCTTCTTGACGAGAAGTAGAACGAATAGAGGGATTCGTTTATTTTTAGGCTGTAGGATCAGCAATTTAATAACTTCCTAATTTAGCGCTACCTCTTAAAGTAAAAAGCATACAGTCGATTAACAAGGGGATATTCTTGAGTTAAACACCTTGTTCAACCTTTAAGTAACAAAAAATGACCAACTAACCATCCTCGGGAGGATTCAAAAAACAACAAGTACGCTCAAACGGATACCAAATACCTGTCACTCGCCCTTTGACTTTATCTTCAGTAATACATCCAACCATGCGACTATCAAAACTATTTGAACTGTTATCTCCTAGGACAAAGTAGCTCTCAGCGGGAACAGTCAAAGGTGATTCCACTGCGTACTTCAAATAATCTCTCAAAAAGCGATCCCTCTTCCCATCTGCATATTCTATTTGAGAGTAAAAAGAACCGGCCAGCTTCTTTCCATTAATGTATACATGAGGTTCGATAATGTGAATGGTTTCTCCAGGGAGTCCAACTATTCGCTTTAAGATTAAGCTATCTTCGCTTTCGTAAACAACGATATCCCCTCGTTTTTTGGGATAAAACCAGTAGTAAAAAGAATCTATTGTTACTCTATCTCCGTCCTTCATATCTCCTATAATAGTTGGCTGCATTGAACGAGATCTCATCATTGAGTGAGTAATCGCGACTTTGTTTATCGTAGGAACTAAAGATAAAATAGCAATGTGGGCAATAATAACCCCCACCCATCCAAGAAAAGACCGTTGTAAAGACTGGAGCCAAGAGAAAGAAGAGAAATGCTTAATAAAAATTGCCTCATAGAAAAAAGGCATCAAAGCACACAAAAAAAATACCACCATAAGTGTCTTACTGGTAGGGGTTTTTCCTTCCAAATCCTGAGGAGGTTCTTTCGTTAGATAAATCACTAAAATAAGAAAAATGAGAAACAAAAAATAAGACAGAGAAAAAAGTCCCATACAACAAAAAAATGGCTTAAAGTTTTCATGCCCCTTATCACGAACAAATAGGTAATGAAACACGATATAGGGTATTGCCAGAAGAGAGACAATAAAAAGAAACTTAATGCAAAACAAACTAAAAACCAACATTGAATAGAGGAAAGACTCAGAAACGAGGTAACTAAAATAGCCGGCCATAATTGAGGCGTATAAAAGAAAAGAAAGGTAGAGAATAGAAAAAGAAATTGCTCCAGGCCAAAACAGCTTCTTCCTTTTGATGTATGAAATTGTAGTAACAGGGCGAAAAATAATCCCAAGGAGTAAAAGAACCAAGATTTCTATTTTTCTAAAGAACTTCTTCAGCATTTACTCTCCCTTTCCCGAAGAGAACATTGCTCTAACTTCCTGCTCTTCGTAAACATCAGATCATTTAAGGTTAATGAAAGTACGTCTGGTACCTATTTTGATTTTTTAAAATTGAAGTGAAGTAAGTTATATTAAGGCGTGAGTAATCCCGTTTTTGGCGCGAATAATCCCGTTTTTAGCGCTATCTATTGAAATCTAGTTAAGGAATTATTTGACTTATATCGTCAAGAAAATCATAAAAGAAAGAAATTTTCTGTCCACGAAATTGAAAACAAAGCTCTGCCCAGTCTATATGAGAAACTATTTCTTTGACATCTGTTTCGCTTTTTGAGTAACTCTGGTCTATAGATTTAAAAATTCTTTTTACTTCACTTGCAGGACTCTTAAAGGCAATTTCAGGGTCTACTACGTCTAAATCTTGCCCTATTGTTTTTTTTATATTTTGAACAGTTAGTCTTTTGTCAATCTCATAGAATAGTTGAGGTGCAGCAAGAAACCATGCTTCTATTTCCATTTTACTGTAATGAAGAAAGATATTCTTTTTGGAGTTGATTTGATTTATGAAGCTTCTCTGTTTATCAATAATGGCATCACCAAATTTTTTATACTCTTGAGATTTTAAGTCACGCAAAACAAAGAATTTAGTAAACCCCCGATGTTCCATTTTTGGGTAATAGTCCTTTAATGCAGAAAGAGCCCTGTTATCTCCCTCGGCAACGTAAATTAAAACAAAATACTCGGCATGCGATGCTTTATCGAGTATATTTATTTCCTCGTGTCGGCCATTTCTTCTTGTCGATAAGATTTGTATTTTTTCAGGAGGAAAGAAATTATAGAGAAGTTTCGTAATGAAAATTTGCTCTGTTTGCCCCTCTACAAAAATTGCGATTTTCACAGAATTTCCTCTTTGTGCAGATCCTCTGTTTTCCTACTTTTATACATTTCTCCCGACAACAACTCAAAGTTGTTTAATCCTAGCATCATAAACTCATCAAAGCTTTCTTTGCTGTTATAATAATTAATAGATTTTACAACATGCCCTTTTCGTGTAAGAATATTCCAGTACTCCACACTAATCGAGTTAAGTAAATGGCTATCATTAGATGTTAAAATAACTTGTATAGGATAGTCTTCTGTTCTTTTTAGAATTAATTTTACAAGTTTTGAACTTCTACTAAAATCTAATCCCTCTCCTACATCATCAGCAGCGAATGTACACCAAACGTTTTTATCTGCGGAATAATTATGGCGCAAGTAATGTAAAACAATGATAATTCCTAGCGCACGATACATACCTGTAGAAATAGACATTTGTTCTGTTTCACATAATAGTCCTTTTTCAGTCAAGCTTAAAGCTGTTGAAGGGACAGGTGTAAAAGGAAAATTTTTCGCGGTGATATCCTTTATGGGATAACCAATAGCTTCCATATCCTTTATAATTTCTTCCTTGATATTCTTTTCAGAGATAATACTACCTAGAAGCCTTGGAATAGAAGAAAATGACTCTAGGCGATTCTTGTCATCTATAGCAAAATGGTCAGCTATCAAGTGGTCAGATCGTGCTTTGTTTAGTTTGAAGTTGTAATAGTTTTGCGCCCAATAGAATAAGTCCTCTAAATAAGGGTAGTCTTTTTTATCCCTTCTCACTTGCAAAGTAAGTTTATCACTAGGAGGATCATAGTCTTTCCTTTGTCCTTCGTTGTCAACAATCCACCCCTTGTCCAACTGTCTATCTAAAACAATATTTTCGTCAATAATAAATTGTTCTTTTTGAACTTCTTGATTTTTAATTACTGCAGAATATTTGTACAAGAAGACTTTATCTTCTTTCTTTTTCTTAAATGAAAATTCCCAACTCCCATTGCACAGTTTAGCTCTTTCTCCTCTCGCTTGAGAACAAAAAATATTGAGCACATTCATTGTTCGAGTTTTACCCGTGGCATTTAACCCTACGATTAGATTAATTTTTTCTAGATCTAAATCTGTGACCTTCCAATAGTTTGGAGTATTTTCATTTTCTGCAAATTGAAATTTTGTCAATAACATATTTATCCCACTAAAAGTAATTACAAACTATTTATCTAACTTTGATTATAGCGCTCATTGAATAAAGAATCAAGCTGCCAAAGAAGATTTGCTAATGCTAAAAACAACTGGAAAGCCCCATATAACTCTAGTAAGATTAATAAAAAGAGGGTTGTTTTTTGAGAACGACAAAAAATGGAAAAGAGTTGGAAATGAAAAATATTTTTGCTGCCTGGAGTCGTTGTCATACCTTAAGGAAGATCGAAAAATGAAAAATCAAATCGCAACGTAGGAGTTTGGGATTGGGAAAAAGGAAACTGCCTTACCACATTTTGCGAAACACCATTTAAAAAACAGGAAGCGAAAATGAAAAATCTATCTTTTCAATCAACACAAGAAAAATTAAGCGATGGTTCTCCTGTGCTAATAACAAGAATAAAAGGATCGATCTTTGCAGATACCATAAGACAACTGGAAAATAAGCTGATGAGCTTTTTTGACGAAGGAACAAGATATTTGATTTTGATCCTCACAGATGTTGAATATATGGGCAGTACAGGTATAGCGATTTTACTCAAAGTTATGGATAAATTTCAACAAGCCGAGGGAGAAATCAAATATGTGTGCTCTGTTGAAAAAAACGCATTTCTCTCTAGTTTAATCACCTATAAATTTTTTAAAACCTACGAGACTTCTCAGAAAGCCTTAGAAGTTTTGTCTTCTGAGATAAACATGGTGCCTGATCCCATGCCTCCACCTCCACCATTTCCCAAAGAAGGCGTTGTTTTTCCCCATCCCCCCAGCCAGCACCAAGGTAAACTTAAAATTTACGACACAGAAGAAGCGGCTAAAACCCAACAAACGTCACAAATGTCCCGTAGAAAAAAATAGCTCTTATAGGAGGCTGAACACGCAAAAAAATGGGAGCATAAAAATTGAGGACAGTCTAGTAAAGTTAGGTATTTCCACCAAAGAAACATCAAGGTACAGGGGCATATTCATCAATGGCAGTAGAGGCGTTTTCAATCTCTTCATGTGTAAATTTTTGCATCAAGAAGTACATTTTTCATACTATCGCATTGCATCCCACTCTACATCAATAGGAGAAGTAATATCTCCCTTGATTAAGGTTTGTTCTTTCATTGCCCCAAAGAGAGTTTTAGTCTTTTTTTCTGATGTCTTTTTCTTTTTCATCTCACATTGAAAAATGAAACTATCTCCTTCTTCTAATCCCATTTCGGCGAGAATACCTTGAGAAACAACTATTTTTCCTTCTTCAATCTTGCCTTCAATTTTCATAATATTTTCCCCTTAAAGAGTATAATACCATTTATAGTATAAGCTAGCCGGCTTTCAGAATCAAGAAAATGACAATGCGAAAGGTTTTATCAAACGTAAAGTAAGACATCAAAACAAAAAGCCCTTCCCAAAAACAAAGGCTTTTTTGCCTCATATCTGACTCACACCACAAACCCCACTACATATCCCTTTTTATAGCAACACTTACAACTCCCCCGCAACATAAAAAATATCCATATCAATTGAAAAAGAACGGGTGATTTTTCTTTGACAAGAAATTCATCTTAGAGTAATCTGAAACGGTAATATCTCAAGGAAGGAAATGCTGTATACGCCAAAAGAAATTGCTCGCCATTATTGAAAAAGCCACTGCCGAAAAGTACATCACTTTATCTGGACTTGTAAAAAAAAAAGAAAAATAAAAAGGAGTTATCTTTGCTAAAATTGTCTCTCCTACTTTTATGGTTTGCCTTATTTTTTCCCTTTAGTTGGGCCCAATTAGACCACAAAGCTATTTTAGCTCAGGCTCGCTCCTTAAAAGAGAAAAAACAATACTCCCATGCTCTAGAGCAGTATGAGCGGGTTTTGAAGAAATATCCTGATCTCGCTCTTGGACGCTGGGAAAGGGCAGAGGTTCTTTACTTAAGCGGAGAAAAACCAGAGAAAGTGGCTTTATCTTTAGTTCCTTTACTGAAAGTCAAACCTTATTCTCCTGATGTCTATCATAACTATATTGGCTTTCTCTTGATGGGAGGAAAATTCCAAAAAGCTCGGAAATTTTGGGAAAGCTATGAGAGTCGCTTTTCGAAAAACTTTGGGTCTTTTTTGAATGCTGGTCATAGCTATTTTTTTACAGGGGAGCAAGCAAAATCTCATGAGTACTACAAGAAGACTTTCGCTTTTCTCGACCAAACGAAATGGTCTACCGTAGTTAGTGATTTTGAATTGTTTATCCAGAATGGCTGGAAGGTTAAGGAATGTCGTGAAAAACTGCAGTGGTTTCAAATCGAGTGGCAG
>JAJDCR010000046.1 GCA_029260735.1 Planctomycetota bacterium | reverse complement strand
ATAATTAGTGCACACCCAGAAACAACAAACCTAACAAAGTTACCCCCCCCCCGAACACACCCACCACACCCTCAACGATGTAATTCTGTCTAATCCGAGTCTGGCACAAGTATTTCTTTAGTATTTCTTTTACAAATATTCCTATGCGCTTTCATTAGCCAAATTTTTCGCCATAGAAAGTAGTTGGGAGTCTATCCTTAAACCTACTTGTTGTACTTGCTCTAAAAGAGGAGTTATTCTTTTAATTTTTTTTTCTTGTTTGGCCAGTAAGAGAACTCCTATAGTTCCTTTGACTGTAACATTAAGAGAAACAGCACAATTTCTTGCTGCTCTATCGTCTAAAATAGCTTTATAGTCGGGATTACTGTATGCCCAGGAAAGAACCTCTGTCTCTCCTTGCCCGAGATCCCAACTTGCTACTTGCGGTACAATTGCTACTTTTTTGATTATTCCTTTTTTATTAGCTTGTAGCCACAGTCTTGCTGGGTCATCTTCTGGTCCCAAGTTTATCTCATCCAGCAAGCCAATAGGGATTATCCACTCTTCACATAGTTCTTGTATTAAAGTAACTTGGTTGATTTTAGCTAATACAATTAAAGGAGAAGCGTTTACCACCCATTTTCTACCCATCGGCCAGCTCCTTCTCCAACTCTTCAGGAGTTACTTGAAAAGGAGAAACATGGAAACGAGAAAGAGCATCTAAAAACTCCTGGCGGCTTATTCCAGCCATTTCAGCAGCTTTAGACTGGGAGATCATTCCTATTTCGTACCATTTAACTGCAGCAGCCAATCGCATTTCATCCACAAATTCACTTGGAGACATGGCCATTCCCTTTTTAAGTACTTTACAAAGATTGTCAATTCAGTATTAAATTATACAGGACTTTCTTATTCTAAACCAACAGAATTTACAGATATTGTCAAACTGGTTTCTAGCTGCAAGGAGAGAAAATTTTCTAGATACTACTGTTAAAAATAGAGGATCGTTGGAAAAGACTCTTTTCTCATAATGTCCAAAAATTATACCAAATCTGTTACGACTTAGATAGATTTGGCCGAGATTCGCAGGTTTAGGTTTTATTTTTGTGCCAGACGTGCTAAAGTCCAACAAAAACAAAGGCTTTAGATGATGAAAGCGGAAAAGAAGTAGCCAGTTGATCGCTTAACAGTCAGACAAAAATTCTTTTCTTAATTGCAAAAAAAGTCTGTTCGACAAGTTCGACAGATTAATGATTAGGCAATGAAGCATATCCCATTTTGTTCCATATGTAAAGCCAACACAAAATTATGTAAAGCCAATACAAAATATAGTAAACAAGAAGGTTCAGGATGACACCCTTAAGGTCTAATATCTTCAATGATGTAGGATTTGTACCAGGATCTTTTTCTATTGGAATAGTCACAAAGGGGCCAAGAGATATTAGGGAAAGCGAAAGAAAAGTATGGTACAGACATCTATGCTTATTGTATCACATCTAACCACGTTCATTTACTTGTAGGGACGCTTGCATCTCCCAATCTTTCAGAGTTTATGCAATACGTAAGCGGAAACTATGCTAAGGCTTACAATCGAGCACATAGAAAAACAGGTAGGTTTTGGGGAGGGAGATTTCATTCAACGGTAATAGAATCAGACACTCAGTTCTTAAATTGCGTAATATATATTGAGCTGAACATGGTCAGAAACTCCTTTAAGTTTATAGTTCATATTCGTTTTGTCCAGTACTGAGTCGATATTGTTTAATTGCCTTGTTTGTGAAACTTTCTTTCTTTGATAAATGCTATCGCAAGTAATAACAATAGCAGGGCATTTGGTTCAGGTACTGTTGTTGCTTCGAATGATACTGTACTAAACTGCGCTGAAATTTCAGTAAGTGATAAAGCTCTATCGTAAATAGCAGCTTCGTCTACTTGACCGTTACCAAATCTTGGAAAACAGCACATATCTTGGCCATAGAATACATTTATATTTGAGCTACTGTCTCTGTTGGAAGCAGCATAGTTAATACTTACCATTATTTGGCCATCTAGAATTAGGCTTGCAACTTGAGTGTTAGCATCATACATTACACCATATTGATGCCAATCAGTGATGTCACCAACGTTAAAAGTCCCTATCCCTGTATGAGCGGTGCCTGAAGTATTGGCAATTATATGCCCAGAAACTTGTGTAGTTCCAACATTGTTGTGGATGATGAAACCATTGGGAACACGGGCACTAGTTACCCAGCCATGAGAATTCCAGGTGGAAGTGTTAGAACGAGCCCATGTAAGAGCAGTAAAACTATTGTTTATGGTGATGTTATTGGCACTCATAAATCCGTTTGAACCGTTAAAGTTAACAGCGGTATCACCATCTCCAGTTGCTCCTGCTTGATTTAGAGAGAAACCACCGTTGTAGGTTCCTGTATTACCATTGCCGGAGGTGTCGAGGGCACTGTTGCCACTTAGTTCATTAAAGCGCCAGTATGCTACTGGATTATGTGAAAGTATTGTTTCAGATAAACTTAGAGCATTTAATGAAATGGCTTGGACTAGAAATATGATTGTGACAAGAAAATATTTCACAAATGACTCCTTATAGAACATCATTTACATAGTATTTGATTTAGCAAAATTGCAACTAGCAATAATTTGTAATTTATTTGGAAACTTCCTTGATTTTTGTTTTTTCAAATATTTATTAATTTAGACTACAAAAAAATGGTAGAAAATGCAATAAAAAAACAGCTACATACATAAGCCCCAGAGAAGCGGTCATAACTCACACCATCTAGAATATCCTCAAGTTCTTCTCTCGCAAGTGTAACACCGCTTCTCACCCACCGACACCAGTGTTTGACATATTCGCCAATGCGGATAAGAATTTCCTTCTTATTTGTCCCACCTTTTCTCGTAATCCTCACAGGTCCATACCCCATATGCCTCTATAACCACAATAGATAAGACTTAAAATCTGGATTCCACCAAAGTCTCAATAGAAAAGCCTAGTATCTCAATAAATGGAGTGCTATATTTGTTATAGTGAATATGCCACATATCTGCCACACCCAAAAAACGTTATTGCTATAAGTGCAAGTGAAAAAAAGAATTGAAGCATAAGGGGAATGTCTGGGGGGGGCCTTTGTAGACCGCAGATTAAGCGGATGGAGCGGATTACTCTGATTTTTCTTTAGCACTTTTTGGCCTAATCAGTGACCTGAATTTTTTATAAGAACTGGAGGAGTCTCCTCTGACCATTCAAAGAAGCAAGCCAAGTAAAAGAACTTTGAATATAGGCTTATGACTGTAAGGCGTTACTTTCGGTGGGCAAAAAAACATGGGAAAGTATCGGTAAACTACTTTGAAAATGTCGAGCTGTATAGAGACAAAAGGCCTGAAATTCCAAGATATTTGACCCAAGAAGAGATTTCGAAAGTCGAAAACTCCCTAAAAAACCGAGATAATGGCCTTGGGCGAGGGGATTATGATTCCACTGGGATGGGGGTGTAAGTTGTTGGTGAGGAATTGGTTGTGATGATGTTTTTTTTTGAGAGGTGGAATAAATATGAAGTAAATTTTTATTTTTTTGGGGGAAAATGTGGGGAAATTTTAGCATAAGATATACAACTGGTTTTCTGAGGGAAACATCCTGAGTTTTATATTAATGAAAGAAAATTATGAAAAACATATAAGTGGTCTGTCAATTAAATTTCTGAACAAGAGAGTAATGTCTTTGCAGTTTGTTTCGAGCATCTTTTTGAGTAAACTTCCAATCAACAGTTTTATGTTGTAAATTTCGTTTGTAAGCCCATGCAAGAACCTCTTTTTCCAAAGAAAGAAAATCAGGTATACGACGATCGAGACATTGTTTTGAGAGAGCAGAAAACTCTATTTCGGCCATATTAAGCCAGCTTCCTTTTTTGGGAGTATAGTGAGGCTCAAACCATTGAGCAAGTTCGAAAGCTTGGTCGGCAGGTAAAATGTGATAAAAAGAGCCTGGATTATGAGTATTGAGGTTGTCCTGAACAAGGCGAAGATATTCAACATGAGAGTAATGTTTTTCAATAAGATTTTTCATAAATTCAGCATAATCAACAGCGGTACGTTGCTTACGAATTTCGACATAACGAAAACCAGTATGAAGGTCAAATGCTAGGAGTACACAGCAAGAGCCATTTTTCTTATATTCGTAATTCAAACGTTTAACTTTACCTGGACTCATAGGGATAATCCCACCTACTTCTTCAATAAGAAAACATGGTCTTTCATCAAAGCAAATCAAAGGACGCAAGGGGTCATAAGGCCGCAAGGGGTCATAAGGCCGAGAATACTCATTAAGTATATCTTCCATACGAAAGATGTAGTCGCCTGTAATTTTTCCAATGCACCATTGCTCAGTTAGCCAGGGTTTAAGTTTGTTTTTTTTAAACTCTGTCTAACACTTTCGTGAGATATTGACTCAACAATATCTAATTTTACCATTTTATCTGCTATCATTCGTAACGTCCATTTTGCTGTTCCTTCAGGTGAATCAGTGCACGCTATCATCGTTATATTTGCATCTACTCTGCTGTCTATCTCTATCGGTCTACCGCTGCGATGGTCATCTTTTAAAAAATCTAAGATATGGTTATGTTTCTTTTCCAGATACTTTATACGAATATTGTATATCGTTGACCTACTTATCCCTAATATCCTCTGTATATCTTTTATCTCCCTTTCTTCATCCAATAGCAATAGTACTCTTGATCGGGTTATTTCTCTTGCATTTTTTTTACCTTTTGATATATATTTCTCCAATATTTTTCGCTCTTCTTCTGTTAATGCTATCTCTATTCGTTTTTTTGCCATTTTTGACTCCTTTTGGAGTCATTATACTCGGCCATGCTTCAATGTACAATAATTTTCTAGACAAACCACTTATTAATGAAAGAAAATTATGAAAAACATATATTACCCAGATAACGAGGATATACTTGAGTGGCTATCTTCTGATACAGATGAATGGCCAGACTCAAACTGGGATTTCTGTGTTATATCGGAAGAAAAGAATGACAATATAGTTTTTCGTCTGGCGAATGACAGATCTTGTCATATGCAATGGTTCTTTGTTCATTGCCTGTATTACTTGGTAGGAGAGTATTGGGATGATGACTCAAAACGTCAAAGAATCAACCAACTTCTAAAGATGGCTGATAGTCATGTGAACCTTGAAGTTACTCAGTGGGAAAATGAAGCTACAGAATTTTTATCTGGAAAGGTTTCTTTTGATCCACACTATTGGTTAAATCAAGCTTTCCAAGAAGATTATACTCTGTAATGATAAGCAGAGTAGGATTACCAGAGGTTTTTATCTCTGAGCCATGTGTTGAGATGATTGGCTAAACAAAAAAGCGACCTTATCATTAATTGACAAGGTCGCTTTTTTTCGCTTATGGAGTTCTTCAAACAGAGAGACTTTTCCTTTTCACCCAAAAACATAAACTTGCTAATATTAATCCTAGCCAAGTGGATGGTTCTGGGACACTACTCTCTAAGAAAGCCACATGGTCAATAAAGAGACCATCACCACCATTGCCACCTTGTAGATCAGAAACAAAGGTAACTGTATTGATAACATCTCCAGAGTTTGCATCAACACGAATATAAATTTCTCGATTATTGTCAGAGGTTCGATTGTAGTTTAAAAAATCTCGAATCAATCCAAAATCATTTCCGTTGACAAACATACGTATATTAGTTTCAATATCGCCAACCCCTATTCCCACAGAAGCAGCGTTGTTAAACTGAAAAACACTAGGGCCAATCTGAGAATCAAAAAGAAAACTAACGTTACCATCCCAGACGGCTTGAGTAAAAGGATTATTAGGATTTCCTAATCCTGTCGTGTCAGAACTAGGTGTTACTCCTTCTGGCCCAAATTTAAAGCCGTCCACTAAAGTAGAATCCTCAAAATCTTCAATAGTATAGCCGGTAATGCCTAAGGCGGCATCCATATCTGCTTGTTCACTAGCTCCGGTCCCACTAAACACAACTGTGGGATCAAAACTAGTAATAACAAGGTCAGAGTATGCTGGACTCAGCAGAATGAAAAGTGATAAGAAACAGGTAATAATAAACTTCATGGCTTCTCCAAAAAAAAATCTTAATTTCAGAAGTCTAACCAGACTTTTATAAAAGAGATATTTTCTTATAAAAGAAATACTATTATAAATAGTAATAAAATACAAGTTTTTTTTCCAGCTTTAACTATCCTATTATTAAAATCGCAAATCTTACTTGCATGAAGATCTCTTCCATACTCGTAAGAAAAAGAAAAAAATAAAAAGGAGTCATCTTTGCTAAAATTTTCTCTCCTACTTTTATGGTTTGCCTTTTTTTTTCCCTTTAGTTGGGCCCAATTGGACCACAAAGCTATTTTATCTCAGGCTCGCTCCTTAAAAGAGAAAAAACAATACTCCCATGCCCTAGAGCAGTATGAGAGGGTTTTGAAGAAATATCCTGATTTAGCTCTTGGACGCTGGGAAAGGGCAGAGGTTCTTTACTTAAGCGGAGAAAAACCAGAGAAAGTGGCTTTATCTTTAGCCCCTTTACTAAAAATAAAACCTTATTCTCCTGATGCCTATCATAACTATGTTGGCTTTCTCTTGATGGGAGGAAAATTCCAAAAAGCTCGGAAATTTTGGGAAAGCTATGAGAGTCGCTTTTCGAAAAACTTTGGGTCTTTTTTGAATGCTGGTCATAGCTATTTTTTTACAGGAGAGCAAGCAAAAGCTCACGAGTACTACAAGAAGACTTTCGCTTTTCTCGACCAAACGAAATGGTCTACCGTAGTTAGTGATTTTGAATTGTTTATCCAGAATGGCTGGAAGGTTAAGGAATGTCGTGAAAAACTGCAGTGGTTTCAAATCGAGTGGCAG
>JAJDCR010000045.1 GCA_029260735.1 Planctomycetota bacterium | reverse complement strand
CAGGAGTACGTGCGATATAAAACGTTTTTTCAATATGAAACCTATGATCCTGTGAATGTGCCTCAATACCATCAGGAGCCAATCACATCCCCTGTTCGGCAGGAGCCTCACCCTCCAGGAAACATGGTGCTTAGAGATGTTTTCGATCATCTTTTTTTTTAACGGTTTCAGATAAGTCTCCCTCCCTCTAAACCCTAAATCCGAGCATTTCCAGGAGTACGAGGGAAAGGAATAACGTCGCGAATATTACTTACTCCGGTTAAGTACATAATTAGCCTTTCAAATCCCAATCCAAAACCTGCATGAGGAACGCTTCCATATTTGCGTAACTCCAAATACCAAGCATAGTCTTTTTCTGAGAGATCATTGTCTATAATTCTTTGTCGAAGCACGTCTTCTCTTTCTTCTCTTTGTGATCCCCCGATAATTTCCCCTAGTCGTGGAACGAGCAAGTCCATTGCTGAAACCGTCTCCTCTCCTTCATCAAGGCGCATATAGAAAGCTTTGATTTCTTTGGGATAGTTTGTTACAAAAACAGGTTTTTTGGCATACTCTTCGGTTAAGTAACGTTCATGCTCTGTTTGGAGATCTATTCCCCAGGAAACGGGGTACTCAAAGTCTTTTCCTGATTTTTCTAAAGCCTCAATAGCTTCTTTGTAGGTGATGCGAGCAAACTTTGCTTTGCGAATAGATTGCAGTTTTTGAATGATTCCCTTTTCATACCACTTATTAAAAAAGTCCATGTCCTCTGCGCAGTTTGTCAAGACGTAGTCAATAACGTACTTTATGAATTTTTCTGCTACATCCATGTTGCCGGAAAGATCGCAAAAGGCCATTTCTGGCTCAATCATCCAAAACTCAGCTAAGTGTCTAGTTGTGTTGGAATTCTCAGCTCGAAAGGTTGGTCCAAAAGTGTAGACTTTACTAAAGGCTGTCGCAAAAATTTCCGCTTCTAGTTGACCTGAAACAGTTAAGCTTGTCTCTTCTCCAAAAAAGTCTTTAGAGAAATCTACTTTCCCTTCTTTTTTAGGAAGGTTTTCTATATCTAAGGCAGTTACACGAAACATTTGTCCTGCTCCTTCGCAGTCAGAAGCAGTTATTATGGGGCTATGTAAATTAATGAATCCATTGTCATTAAAAAACTTATGGATGGCGTAGCTGGCAGCATGACGAACTCGAAAAGCCGCTCCAAAGGTGTTTGTTCTGGGGCGTAGATGAGAAATAGTTCGTAGAAACTCATTGGTGTGGCGTTTTTTCTGGAGAGGGTAGTCAGCAGGGCAATCCCCAAGTAGCTTTATTTTTTTTGCTTTGATTTCTACCTTTTGTCCTTTTCCTTGTGATTCACAAATTTCTCCAATGACCTCTATGGAAGCGCCAGTATTAGCCTGAAGGACGTTTTCTTCATAGCCGGGGATATCCTGATCAGCAATAACTTGAAGGTTTTTTAGGCAACTTCCATCGTTTATTTCAATAAACGAGAAGTCCTTTGAGTCGCGTCTAGTCCTCACCCAACCACTAATCATAATTTTGGAGCTAACTTTCCCCTCAGATAAGATATTTCGTATACACTCTTTGTTCATTTTACACATTCCTGTTAAGACATAAAATTTTAAGATGTTAAGATTCCTGTTACAGAATCGGATTGTACTTTTCCTAAACCGATAAGGCAAACAATTGTTTGTAAAATTATCTATATCTTGGAGAAGAGGGAACAAGTAATGTTCCCTCTAGGGGAAGAGTATTTGAGATTTGTTAAGAGTTGGGCATAGGAGAAGGTGGTTTGCGGAATATTTCTTTTACTTTTGTGATTGTGTTAGCATAGATGGAATAAAAGGGTAATGTTAAAAGGTCTATGCGATCAAAACTCACGGGAAGTTTTTTAATAATAGATTTGGCTATTTTGGGTTGAGCATGCGGTCCTCTTAATCGATAATGATAAGAAAGTTGAGCACCATACCACATCTTGAAAAACAAAATAGGGTCTAGGTAAAAATGATGTGGAGCGCAACCTACTTGTTTTCCTAGGTAATCCATGTACTCATGCCAATCTACTAGCGTTCTAACATGGGGACTTTCACAAAACAAGTCCTCTTCTGCTTGTCGATCGTGCTCGATTATTTGAGCTAGTTTTTCTTTGGGGGGAAGTTCTCGTTTGCCACTACAAAGAAGAGCAAAGTAGCGGCTTTGCATTTCTGAGCAGGCGGGAATCCCTCCTGTTGCAGGGCGAGCCCACCCCATAAAAGCAATTCTGGAACCGAGTTTCGGATGAATCATGTGTTTGTACATATCGCGTATATCATCTATCTTGATGATGTGCTCTAAAAAAGAGAAACGATTTTGGTATCCTGTGCAACACATAAGTATATCTGTAGGAAAGACCTGACCGTCTTTAAAAACAACAGAGTCTTCGGTTAAATGATCAATTCCTCCGACATTTACTTCCAAGCGGCCTTCGGCAATATCGGTGAGGAAAATTTCATTTTTAGTGGCGTATTGCCGAAAACGATTGTTTGCCTCTGTGTTCCATTTCGCCCGTAAGAGTTGCATTTTATCCCAGGAGGCATATTGGCTAGCCTCGGGATTTTTTAGTCTTTTCCGGAAACCTCTTACTCCCACATTTTTTTTATACTCTAGGGGAAAAGAATAAAAAATTCGAGCGGTAAACGCATCGTTGACGAACCCCCTTATGTATCTAGAGATAACCCAGGGGTAGCGTCTCATGGAGAGCATAGATCTTTTAGCGGCAAGAGATATTTCATGAGAAATGTCGGCACTACTTTCTCCTACTCCTATGCAGACAACATTTTTGTCACAAAAACGCGCAGCGTTTTTATAACTTTCGGAATGGATAATTTCTCCTTGAAATTTTTCTTGTCCAGAAAAAGTAGGAGTTTTTGCAATTTGATGAGTGCCTGTACAAATGGCGATAGCATCAAAAACTTGTTTACTTTCTCCGTTTGGTCCGCTAGTTGTGACCCAATATTTGTCTGCGTTATCGTGGTTGTCTATTCGAGTGACTTGGGTATTAAAGTGGATGTGGCGAGACAACTCAAAACGTTTGGTAAAACTTTTTAGATATTCCGTATATTGGATTCTCGTCCATTGATGCCTCCCTTCCTCCATACTGGGAGGGTAAGAAGAGAAAGCCATGAAATAGTTTGAAACCGTTAGTATAGTGGAGTCATATACCCCTCCTTTATCATGGCTATAAAAGAAGACTCCGCCAATGTCTTCATTTTTTTCAAAGCAGGTAACTGTATGTTTTTCGTCAAGGAGTTCTTTTATGGTACATAACCCAGAAGGGCCTGCACCTATAACGCAGATGTCCATGACTCCTCCTTTCTCTAAACGTAGGTGTCTGAACACTTCTTAGTACTTTTTACTATAACTAAGTAAATCGGTAAATAGAATTTTACTTCTAAGTATTATGCATATTAATTATAAAGTATCAATAATTTATTTTAAAATAAATTATTGATACTTTATAATTAACTACTTTTGTAAGTAAGAAAAATAAGAGAAGGAGGGCTAGTTTTTTTCTATGAGTTGTTAGGGAAGTTAAAGAAGAAGATAAAGAAAAGCTTTGTTATTAGAAAGCTCTTCTTTATTAATACATTACTAAGGGGAATGAATTAGTGATTGCGTTTAAATGCTAATCCTAAGATGGCTAAGGCGAAAAGGAGTCCGCTAGAAGGCTCGGGAACGGTATTCGCGGAGGTGAAAATAAAAGTATCAACGCCACTGGATGATCTATTGTTAAAAGCAAAACCTGCTGCTGCAATAGGAGTGTTAGATGTAATTCCTAGGAAACCTGTACCATTACGGCTAACAGATTCTATAACACTTCCATTTGTATCATAAACAAAAAGAGTTACATTGCCAGGAGAAACAACGACACTACCAACTGCTGATACTGTGACAGGGGAAACATTACCCAAAGCTGTACTTGGGTCAACAAAGTAAGCTCCTAAGCTAGGAGTATCAGCTCCAAAATTTCCTACTAAAATTCCATCGGTGCCAGAAAAGCTTTCTATTCCAGGAGCATTGTCAGAGAGATGTGCAATACCTAGCTCGCTAACATCTTCTCCAAAAACTACTCCTTGTGCAGCAAAAAGTTCGTTCATAGCGGAGGGATTAAATGTTCCGTTTTGGACGGGTGTAAAAGTAGCACCAACTGCTGAGTTTTGAGGGCCACTAAAATCAAGAGTAGTTTCATTACTAACGAGAGCGAGAAAACTTACTGAATCAGTAAAACTTGTCGCCTGGATATGAATGGTTGTTAGAATGAATAGGACAATCAAACAAAGTTTTTTTGGCATTTACTTCTCCTGTTTAGATAATAGTATTTTTTTATGAATATTGAATTATTAGAATAATTATAATCTCTGTGCTATCTTTTGGCAAACTGAAATTAAAATTCTTTTTTGATAAGGATTATCTGTATCCTAGTGTTTTTCATACCCTGTTAGCTCAACGTAGCCATATCCTTTATTTTTCTCGCCCTCTACTTTGACCGCTCCTTCCCAGTAACGAAAGGTATCTGGCCATTCTTGTTTTTTCTGTAGGGGGGTGACTTCTAATGCAATATTAGGCTCTCTAATTTTGATTTCCCAGCCGGAAGGATATGTTATGCCTGTTTCTAAGCTTGTCCAAGTATCCAGAACAGAGATTTCAAAATCATCTACTTTTAGATGTTTCTTTTCTCCTTTTGCATTTATAAAACTACCGGAAGAGTATGGATCGATTCCTCCACCGCTAAGACGAAGCTGATATAGCATGATCTCACAGCCGTTTTCTAACTGTAGGGCAAACCAATCCCAGCCACTTTGCTTTTTCCCTAAGGCACTTGTACTCCATTCACGATCAAGCCAGCTCAGTCCTTCTACCTTTATGGGCTTTGAGTTTATTTCTACTGTTCCTGTTGTTTTAAGCCGCGTTTGGGCATAATAATAGGAAGCATTTCCTTTTTCAGCACTTTTTTGGCTTAAGCCTTTGTTGCCTTGAAAAACTATTGGTTTAAGAGGAGAAACTTGTAAATCAATAGCGTAGTTTTCTCCTTGAGCTTTTAGGGTTACTTTATTTTCAGGCCCCTCTATGCTCCAATCGTCTATCCAAACGCGAAAAGGGCTGCTCTGGGCTCCTGCTAAACCATTTCCTTTGCGACTAAAGCGTTCACTATGATAGAAAACTTGATTTTGGATATCACTGAGAGAAAAATGAGCAAAATAAATCTCGTTTGTTCCCCAAGCCGAGCTTCGCTCTTGTTTCTTTGGCTGTAAGGCACGCCGAAAAATAGTTAGCTGAAAACCAAAGCGTCGTTTTTCTCCTTTTAGATTTCCGGTGTAATACCACCATTCTGTTTGGTAATCTAAGTGCGGGCCACGATCCGCGGGGAAATGAAACTCTCGAAGAGTTTCTGCATTAGCAAACCCTTCTTGTTGAATTCCTTGGGACATTGCTCCTATCGCTGAAATTCTAGACTCCTTTGGGAGTGATTTGGGAGGAGAATAAGGGCTAAATATCCAAAGCCATAAGGCAAGAAAGCAAATGGAGAAAAAGCAAAAAGTTCTAAGTTTCATAAATTTTCCTCACCTACTCTGCTCGTAAAGATTGAATTACCTTGGCTTTTTGTAAGCGCCAAGCAGGGTATAAACCTGCTGCAAGGGCTGCTCCTAAAGCGATGGCAACAGTATAAATGTAATAAGATAGTTCTGGCTGAAAAATGATAGTCCAACCAAAAGACCTAATGTTGATGACGTAGACTAGGATAGCAGCCATGATGGTGCCCAAAGGAATCGAGAGAATACCTGCTATGAGACCTAAGAGACTAGTTTCCCAAAGGATGAGCCGAAAAATTTGCCCGGGAGTCATTCCGTTGGCCCGTAAGATGCCAAATTCTTTTGTTCTTTCTAAAAGCAAAGCCATAACCGTACTTAAGATGCCAATGAAGGCAACGAGCGCAACTAAAATGCGCAGAGCGGTTGTGATTGTGAAAGTGCGGTCAAAGATTTTTAGAGCAGACAATCTTAAATTTCGGTTGGATTGGACAACAAAATTATAGCGTCCGGAAAATAATTTTTCTAGTTTAGCTACTACGGCCGAAACGTTTTCTCCCTCGTGAATGTATGCGGCGACTCCACTAACTCGATGGTCTTCCCAGTATTTTCGGTAAACTGGAGAAGCCATGACGACAATTCCTTGGTCGGAAGAGTAAGAGTAGCTAATCCCTACAACGGGAAAACGTTTTTGTCCGAAATTTGTAGGAAGTTCGATGAAGTTACCGGGGAGGGCTTTAATTTTGTGACGATAGGCAAAAGGCTCTGTTACAATTACTCCTCCCTCTTGCAGTTTTTGGTAAACCTCATCGTGAGTGCCATCTTGCCACAGGTAAAGTCTTGTTTTACGAGCAATATCTCGATCAACAGCGTTTAAGTTTACCATTCCATATGTAGGGGTTTCTAGCTGTAAAGTTTGAGATGTGGCTACTTCTTTGATTTCTTTTACAGAGGCAACAACAGAGATAATTTCTCGATCAAAGCTGTTAAGTCGCCCGGTTTCACTTGGGGTAGATATGAAAATGTCAGCTGTGAGAACAGTTTGCAGCCAGCTTTCTACGGTATTACGAAAACTTCCGATCATGATACTGACCCCTATGATGAGAGAAACAGCTACCATTAAAGAGGCAATCGCTACAGTTGTTCGACTTAAAGAGCGAGAGATGCTGCGAGCAGCCATCTTTAAGAATAAAGATGGATATAGATTTTGGCAACGCTCAATTCCCCACATGCAGACTACCGTTAGAAGGGGAACGAAAAGTACACTTCCTAAAATAATAGCGAAGAGACCCAGGAAACCTAGCTCGATACGATTACTTGGCATAACTAGAAGACCTATCCCTAAAGCAAAAAAGAAAACTCCCCCTAGAGTTATACGGGGAATGTAGCGAAAAACTTTGTCTTCTAGAAGGGAGCGGATCATAAGCCCTGTGGGGGGAGTTTTCATCGCCTCGTAGGCGGGAAATAAAGCCGCTATTAAGGCTGTCAAGACTCCCAGAACGGTTCCTTTAAGTAAACTCCAAGATGAAATATTGAGCCTCGAAAGAGTGAGGGTGTAATAGAAATCACTGATGGACTGAACGACAAAGCCAAGGACTATTTTTCCCAAAAAAATTCCTAGTCCGATTCCAAAAATAACTCCGAGGAGTCCAAAAACAAAAGTTTCCCCCAATATCATAAGAAAGATTTGCTTTCTGGTTACTCCCAAAGCTCTTAATGTTCCTAAAACAGAGCGTCGCTGGACGATGGAGAAAGTAATCGTATTATAAATAAGGAACATGCCAATAATGAGAGACATTAAGCTAAGAGCAGAAAGATTAAACTCAAAGGCACGGATCATTTGGGCAATGTAGGAGTTTCTTACTTGGGGACGCTTTAGGGAAAGTCCTGGAGGGAGAATTTCTCGAATTTTTTCTGCTTCGTTTTCTTGGGACAAATAGAGATCGATATGACTGAGTTTTCCTATTTTTCCTAAAATTTCTTGAGCTGTGGCAATGTCTGCGATCATCATTCCTTGAAGACTCTGAGAAGCAGTTGTTGTCGAAGGTGAGATGAAGCCTATTACTCTTACTTGAAAAAGCTGGGCTCCTCTTTCTAGAGTTAATAAACTTCCTTTTTTAATATTTTCTCTTTCAGCTAACTCTTGCCCCAGAAGAACAGTGCCTGGCTGACAAATAAAATCTCCAAAAACACCACCAGAAAGGTTATTCTCTTCTATAGTGACGTAAGAGCGAAAAGGTGCTTCTGCGAAAGGATCTATGCCGAGTACTTGAATAGGACGTTTCCAATCAACGGCTCGAACATATCCATGAACAACTGGGGCTGATTTACGCACTCTATACTCTATGCGCAATTTGCGGTAAAATTCGTCTTCTATCCCACTGGGGCCTCCGACAATTTGGTGAGTGGCTTTTCCGACAACGCTATCTACGGAAGTTTGAAAAGAATCTTTGGCGCTGGTATTGGCTAAATCAATGGCAATAACAACAGCAACTCCCAAGGCGATTCCTAAAATAAGCAAAAAACTTTGCAGTAAATGATGCTTGTGGTAGCGTAGACCGATGCGCAATAAAGTAATCAATCTTCGTCCTTTCCTAGGATATTGTCCGAAAAGTTTTTGTTAGCAGGAGCAAGCTGTGAATTTTTAATGGTGTAAGCTTGGTCAGCCAAAGAGAGAACTTCTAAGCTATGAGTTGCCATGATTAAGGTTTTTCCATTTTCTCGGACAAGTTTGATTAGAAGATCTAGGACTACTTTTCCCGTTTCTACATCCAAGTTTCCTGTTGGTTCGTCGGCGATAATGAGAGAAGGTTTATGAGCCAAAGCTCGAGCAATGGAAACCCTCTGCTGTTCTCCTCCTGAAAGACGATCGGGGAAACTCTGAGCTTTTTCTCCCAGGCCGACTTGCTCTAATATTTGGAGAGCTTCTTTTCTGTCTTGAGCACTGTTATATCCGCCTAGCTCTTGGCATAAAGTAACATTTTCAAGGACAGTCAAGGTGGGAATTAGGTTGAAAAATTGGAAAATAATCCCGATATGATTGCGACGAAAAAGCGTTCTCTCTTTCTCTGTCAAACGAGTTAAGGAAAAGGAGCCTATTTCAATTTCTCCCTCGCTAGGAGTGTCTATGCCACTGATAAGATTAAGAAGAGTACTTTTTCCCGAGCCACTTTTGCCGATCAGGGCAATAAACTTTCCAGGAGGAAACTCTACTTGAATATCCTTCAATATATCCAGGCGCTTCTCTCCTTCCCAATAAAACTTGCTAATATTTTTTAAGACCACCCTGTTATTATTTACATTATTTGTGTCATTCATCTGATTCATCTGATTTATGTCATTCATAGCTTTTTCCTAAGGAGCCAGACGATCTAGGTGCCAGGAACCTTCTGTTAATTGGTACCTAATTCTGTCGTGTAAACGGTGCTCTCCTCCTTGCCAAAACTCTACCATAGAGGGGAAAATCCGGTATCCTCCCCAGCTTTTAGGACGCACTATGGATTTTTCTTTGTGTTCTTGGCAAACTTTTTCAAAATGATCTAATAGCTCTTTTCTCTCCCTTATGATCTGGCTTTGAGGAGAAGCAATCGCTGCTAAACGGGACATCTTAGTACGAGTAGAAAAGTATTTATCGGACTCACTATCGGATGTTTTCTCTACCTTCCCTTCAACTCGAATTTGTCTTTCTAAAGGACCCCACCAAAACATAAGAGATGCGTTAGGGTTTTGCTCCAAATCTTTTGCTTTCCTGCTTCCATAGTTGGTGTAAAAAGCAAAACCTTGGGAGTCATAATTCTTAAGCAAAACCATACGAACACTGGGCTGACCAGATTGATTAGATGTGGCTAGGGCCATGGCATTTGCTTCCACAATATCGTAAGCTAAAGCCTCTTCAAACCAAATATTAAATTGGTCCATCGGATGAGTACACATCTCTGTTTCTGATAGCTTCTTCCTGTTGTACTCTCTACGAGTGGCAATGAAGCTTTGCATATTGGATTTTCTCCTGAGAATGTAAATTAGGATAGTATGGATAAGACTTTACCTGAATAGGAGAATATTTTCAACAAAATTATAGTAAATGTTTAATATAATTTGCATTCTAGAGATAATTGTAGTATATTTACATAAGTATGTCTTTGGCATAATAATTTTGTGTACTCTTTTTGAAAGAGATATTTTTGCTAAATGTCCTAATCCAATTAAGGCGTATCTATCATGTTTTTTTTAAAAAATGTTTTTTGCTTTCTCGGCTGCTCTATTTTCTTCTTGATTTCTTGCCAAAACATGAGTTCTCCAAAGAACACTGCATCCATTGATAAAAAACTTGAAGAAAAGAAAACGAGCTGTCTTTTGAAAAGTAAAAATCGTTTAGCAAACTCTCTTCACCAAGAAGAGTACACTTTTCAAAAGAACCCGAAGAGTGTACTTGATGAAAAAAAATTTTCCTCCAGATTAATTAAAAGAAATTTTTTGGTCGAGAAGATAGAAAAAAAAAGTCCCTCTGTAGAAAAATCTGTTACAATAAAGATAGATGAAAAAAGTGAGCTTCCTATTACTGCAGCAGAAACTCTTTCTTCTGATTTCCAAACAAAGTCTTCAATCACTCTCAATAAGAAAGAAAAAAAATCTTTTATAACAGAAGATTTTCTTTTTGAAAAAAGAGAAAAACCAAAAGAGCTTTCTTTGGCAAAGAAAATATCCTTAGACTCTTTACCAAAAGAAAAAGAAGAACAGTTTATTACGAAGAAAGACGTTTTAAAGAATCAAGAAGAAAGCGTTTTAAATAGCTACGATAAGCAAGAAAATTTCGCAAAAACAACTTTCGGAATTTTGAATATCTATGAAGAATATGAAGGTATCTATTTCTATGATGTGTTTGTTGATGGAGAAAAAGCAGGTAAGCAAAAACTTGTAATAGAATGCGACGGAGAGATGACGATAATGAGATCAGAGATCGAAATTCAAGTCACTTTCCTTTGGCTTTTCTCTTTCTATCAAAAACATACATGCGAAGAGGTATGGAAAAATGAGCAACTTCTTAGTCTTCAAAGTTGGACAGATAACAATGGAGAGGTTTTTGAGTTGAGCTTAGTAAGCGAAAATGGAGAGCTTTCTGGTTTAGGCCCTAATGGGAAACAGAGTAGGGCTTTTATCACAACAACAAACAATGCCTGGAATTTGTCTTACTTTCTTAAAAATAAAGAGAAGGTGATAATGCTTAATCCACAAACAGGAGAACAGAAAAGCTTTGCAGCCTTATCACTAGGAAGAGAGAATCTAAATTCAACCAGAAATAAAGTTAATTGTCAAATTTGGCAATTGCAGGGTAGTGAATGGAAGTTCTGGTTTAATGACAAAGGCATTTTACACAAACAAAAAGATAATTTACTTGGCTATCCGGTAGAAATTATTCTCCGCAAAGCCCTAGAAAAGCAATGATCTATGCCTCGCTTTCCGGCAATAAGTGATGTTACTCAAAATTTACGAGCGACGACATTCGGGCCATTTGCTAAACGCATGGCCGAACTGAGCGCTAAAGGGGAACTTATTCCTCTGCACATCGGAGATACTTTTTTGTCTCCTCCGGTAGTTTCTTGCGAAATTACGAAAAATACAGAGATTCTTCATCGGTATGGAGCTATCCAAGGTTTGCCCTCTCTGAGAGAAAAAACAGCTAACTATTTAAAAGAGTCTTACTCTTGGTCTGTCGCAAAAGACAATGTTTTTATTACTCCTGGGGCAACGGGAGGGCTTTCCATTGCGGTGGAAGCTCTTTTTGACCCGGGAGATGAAGTTATTATATTGACTCCTTCTTGGCCTTTGATTGTTGGTATTCTTCAGCGTCGGGGAGTCAAGGTCGTAGAAGTTCCGGTTGGTAGTGATGGGATTCCTTCTGATGAACATGAGTTTGAGGAGCGTCTTTCTCAAAAGATAAACGCTCGCACTGCAGGAATTTATTTTTGCGATCCGAACAACCCGAGTGGTTTTGTTTATCCTTCCTCTTATCGAAATGTTCTTACTCGGATAGCAGAAAAAAATGAGCTTTGGCTGCTTTGCGATATCGTTTACGCTGATCTTTGTTGGGGAGAATCTTTTTCTCCTATTGCACAGGATGAGCGAGCATTTTCTAGGTGCTTAACAGTAGGATCTTTCTCAAAGAGTTTTGCTTTGGCTGGACATAGAGTAGGGTATTTGGTTACCCCGCCTAAGTTTACAGGAAATGTGAGAGGTCTTATTTCTCATAGTACCTACCATACAGGAATTCCAGCTCAGTTCATGGCCTTAGCTTGTCTTGTGAACAATGATCTAACAAAAATTTTGGATTCTTATGTTGAGGGAGCCGATGTCACTCAAGAGCACCTTCAGGGAAAATACTTTTCTCCTCAGGCAGGAGGATTTGTTTTTATTGATTTACGTCCTTTGGGGGTTCTGTCAACTGATGATGTCGAAGCCTTTCTTCATCGTTGCTTAGATGTGGGAGTTGCTTTATCACCAGGACGTGTCTTTGGTCATAACTTTGAGTGTTTTGTACGTCTTTGCTATACTTCGGTTCCTCCAGCTCTGCTCAAGGAAGCCATTACCAGGATTAACCCCTTATTACAAAATGCAATGGATTGCTAGTTTACCTTGGTATGACCTACCTGAAATTCAAGAGTCCACAGATCAATTTTGGTCGGGTCTAACCTCGTACCTCCAAGAAGAGGGAGTTTCTCAACTTCCTCAAAAGCTGAATCGTACAATTCCTTATGAAAAACAATGGAGTTCTTCGAATTTTCTTTTTGGGCAAGCTTGTGGCTATGATGTGGTTTTGTCTTACAAGCACTGTTTGAGATTATTAGGAACTCCTCGTTATGAAGCCAAAGGTTGTTCTAGTAGCAACTACAAGAGTTTCATTGTTGTCCATAAGGATAGCCCGATTCAATCATTGCCAGAGCTTTTTGGAAAACACTGTGTCATCAATAATCCGACTTCTCACTCTGGAATGAATTCTCTACGCTTACTGATTGCTCCTTTCGCTCGAGAAAATCATTTTTTTGAGCAAGTTAGTGTTAGTGGCTCTCACGAAAATAGTCTCTTATCTATACAAAAAGGAGCTGCCGATGTGGCTGCGATTGATTGCGTGAGTTACGCCTTATTTCAGAAATATCGCCAAGACTTACTGGCAAGCATTAAAATTATTGCCCAAACTCCGTCTTTACCCTCTCCTCCTTATGTGACAGGAAAACAAACTCCCGAAGATTTGGTCGATAAACTCCAAAGTGCTTTGGCTAAAACAATGCAAGACTCTCAGCTCAAAAAAATACGCCAAAATCTACTGCTGGAAGGGATTGACTTTTTAACTTTAGACTGTTATGAGCCCATGATCCCTTTTCCCACAGGAGCAAAGAACCTGAAAGAATTTCATGATTTAGGAAAGGGAGCCGTTGCTAATGAAGATCTCAACTCACAGTAGTCTAAAGGGGATCGCACCAAAAGAATGGAATTGTCTGATTGGCGAAAACAATCCTTTTTTAGAGTATGATTTTTTTCATAGCTTAGAGCGGTCTTCTAGTGTAGGAAAAGAAAGTGGTTGGGTTCCTCATTTTGTTACTGTGGAAGAAAACCAAAAACTGGTCGGGGCGGTTCCTCTCTATTGGAAAGATAACTCTTATGGAGAGTATATTTTTGACTGGAACTGGTCATATATTTACCAACAAATTGGACTGCCTTATTTTCCCAAGTTAGTTGTTGCTGTTCCCTACACTCCGGCTACCGGAAGTCGCCTTCTCGTCCATCCAGAGGCTAATTATGAAAAGATTTCTGATTGTTTAATTTCAGCTGTTTTAGAAGAGGCTCAGAAGAAAAAAGTGTCTTCTTTACATTGGCTTTTTACCCTTCCTGAAGAAATGAAATGCCTAGAAAAAAAAGGAGCGATGAGTCGCTATACCCATCAGTTCCATTGGCATAACAAAGGATATGAAACTTTCTCTGATTATCTTGGTGAACTTAAAGCGAAAAAACGGAACCAAGTGAAAAGAGAAAGAAGCAGAGGGCAAGAAGGGGTTGATATTCAAATTCTAGAGGGAGAGCATATTCAAGATGAGCACTGGGAAGCCATGTACACTTTCTATCAGCAAACCACCTATCAAAAATATGCCCAAGCCTATCTGAAAAAAAGCTTTTTTGAAGACATTGCAAAAAAAATGAGCTCTTATACTGTTTTAGCACTAGCAAAAAGAAAAGGTTCTTCTCAGTACATAGCAGGTTCACTTAGCTTTCGTAAAAATAATCATCTTTATGGTAGATATTGGGGAGGATGTGACCAGCACAATTGCCTTCACTTTGAGCTTTGTTATTATGCTTTGATCGAGTACGCGATCAAAGAGAAGATTCAGCTATTTGAAGCCGGAGCCCAAGGAGAGCATAAAATTTCTCGAGGATTTCTTCCCGAATACACCTACAGTGCTCATTGGATTTTTCATCCCCTTTTAAAAAAAATTATCCAAGAATATATTGACCAGGAAACCGAAGCGATAAATGATATAATGGGGGAATGTAAACGACTATCTCCCTTTAAATTGTCGGAGAACAAATAATGATTCTGAAAAGGAAATACTATGGATACATTTGATTTTGATGAGGATCTCTTAGTCGAAGAAGAGATTCAATTGGAAAAACCAAAAATGTATAAAATACTTCTCCACAACGATCATTATACTTTACGAGAATTTGTTGTTTTAGTTTTAGAGATCGTTTTTCGTAAATCGATGGAGGAGGGGCGCCGTATTATGCTAGAAGCTCATACTAAAGGGGTTTCTGTGGTGGGAATTTATACCTATGAAGTTGCTTCCACTTGTATTCGTCAAGTAGAAAAACTGTCTGAAGAATATGAATGTGCTTTACGTTGTACAATGGAAGCGGTGGAGATTTAGCCCCATGATTAGCAAAGAATTAGAAATCACTTTTGATCGAGCTTATAAATATGCTTCTAAACGTAAGCATCAATTTATTACATTAGAGCATATATTGTACGCTCTAACTTTTGATTCAGAAACCCAGGATACTTTAATAAATTGTTCGGTTGATGTGGAAGAGCTCCGAGAAAAATTAGAAAACTTTATGGAGCAGTTCCTTCCCCAAACAGAAACACAAGATAGATTATCTTTTGATGAATCTCTTAGTGAATCTTTTGATGAATCTTTTAGCGAATCTCTTGATGAATCTTTTAGTGAATCTTTTAGTGAATCTAAGGGAGAAGATTTGTCAGAAGAAGCTTCTTTTTCTCAAAGTAAAGTAGAGGCTATGTTTACCTTGTCTGTTCAAAGAATTCTGGCAATTGCAGCTCGGCATGTCGCTCAATCTGGTCAGAAAGAAATCCAAGGAAATAATATTCTCGTGGCGATGTTTCAAGAGCCAGAGTCTTACGCTGTCTATTTCTTATCCCAACAGAAATTGAGACGTGGAGATATTGTTCGTTATATTTCTCACAAAGTAGGCAAGGATAGTAAATCTCCTGAAGAAGCCTTTATTAGTGAAATGGGAGCAGGAGAAGATAAAACAGCGGACCCTTTGGATAGTTTTTGTAGTAATCTTAACGAAAGGGCTGACGCTGGAAAAATCGATCCTTTGATTGGTCGGGAAGATGAAATCCAAAGGATTATCCGTATTCTTGCTCGGCGTAAAAAAAATAATCCTATTTTAGTGGGAGATCCAGGAGTTGGAAAAACTGCTGTAGTGGAAGGCCTAGCTTATAAAATTGTCAAAAAAGAGGTTCCTAAAATACTTCAAAACATGACTATTTATGCTTTAGATATGGGATTTCTAGTCGCAGGAACAAAATTCCGAGGGCAGTTTGAGGAACGTCTAAAAGCAGTTATACAAGCTATCGGGCAAAAAAAACAAGCTGCACTTTTTATTGATGAAATCCATACAATTATTGGAGCAGGAGCAGCTTCGGGAGGAACTTTAGATGCCTCCAATATATTAAAGCCTTCTCTTGCTAATGGTGAAATCACTTGCCTTGGTTCGACCACTTATCACGAATTCAAAACTTATTTTGAAAAAGACAGAGCTCTTTCTCGGCGCTTTCAAAAAGTAGAAATAGCAGAGCCTAGTGTCGAGGAGACTTATTTGATTCTCCAAGGACTAAAAAAGCACTACGAAGAATTTCATCAAGTGAAGTACAGCGAAGAAGCTTTGCGAACGATTGCGGAGCTTTCGGCCAAATATATCAATGATCGTTTTCTTCCTGATAAGGCTATTGATATCTTGGATGAAGCAGGGGCTACTCGCAAACTACTTGTAAAAGAAGAATCAGAGGTTCCTTTGATCAATGCTTCTCACATTGAAGAAATTATCTCTCTTGTGGCAAAAATTCCTCCTCAAACTATGCAGCGAGATGAAAAACCGAAGCTGCGAGATCTTTCGACCAAGCTAAAAGCAAAAATATTTGGACAAGATGAAATTATTGAAAAACTGGTATCTGCTATTAAGCTGGCTCGATCGGGCCTTAATGAACCAGACCGACCAGTAGGATCTTTTCTTTTTGCAGGTCCTACTGGGGTGGGAAAAACGGAGCTGAGTAGGCAACTTTCGGAAACTCTAGGAGTGGATCTAATTCGCTATGATATGAGTGAGTACATGGAAAAGCACACAGTTTCTCGTTTAATAGGGGCTCCCCCTGGTTATGTAGGGTTTGATCAGGGAGGGCTTTTAACCGATGCCATTCATCGCACACCACATGCCGTTTTGCTCTTAGATGAGATTGAAAAAGCTCATCCCGATGTATTTAATCTCTTGCTCCAAGTGATGGATCATGCTACCCTAACGGATAACAATGGGCGTAAGACAGATTTTCGGAATGTAATTTTAATTATGACAACAAACACTGGAGCGCGTGATTTAGCTTCGGATGCAATTGGATTTAATCCTTTACAGGATAGGCGCTTGGATAGTTTAAAGTCGATTGAAGATATGTTCACTCCTGAGTTTCGCAACCGCTTAACAGAGATTATCCTTTTTAACCCCATTACTTTAAAATTAATGGAAAAAATTGTCGATAAACTTATTACTCAGCTCAATCAAAGAATGATTCCAAGGAAGGTTCGTGTTGTTTTGGATTCCTCTGCTCGTTGTTACTTAGCTAAAAAAGGCTATGATTCTCGCTATGGTGCTCGGCCTCTCGCTCGGACAATTCAACGAGAAATTAGCAAAGTAATTTCAGAAGAAATTCTTGCCGATAGACTAGAAGAAAATAGTGAAATAATGATCACTTCTCAGGAGAGTAAGCTTCTTTTTGATTATAGAAAGAATCCTGTTAAGGTCTCTGACTCCTAACTCTCAGATGCTTAGAAAAAAGGATACTATGGAAGACACCACACTACCTCAAACCTTAAGAAAACTTCCTCAACTCAATACTTCTTATATCTTTGTCGCAGATTTACATATCGATTTAGATGAAGTCGATCGAATGGAAGTGTTCATTCATTTTTTAGAGAAAAAACTGGGCCAAGGTTATACTATTTTTATTATGGGGGATCTCTTTAATTTTTGGGCAGGAAATGCCCAAGGTTATGTGGGAACTGTCCGTTCTTTTTTACGCCAATTGCAAGAAATAACATCCACTCAACGATTGTTTTTCTTGAATGGCAACCGCGATTTTCTTTTTTCTTGGTTTTTTCGTAAACGCTTGGGAGGTGGAGTGATTGTAGACGGTAAATCTCTCTATTTAGGTGAGAAGAAATTTCTTCTTTTTCATGGCGATGGACTTTGCTTAGACGATGTTAACTATTTGAAGATGAAGAGTATACTACAAAGTCGCTTTATTTACTTACTTTCTCGTCTTCTCCCTAGCCAAGCCTGTGTTAAAATTGGACAAAAATTTCGCCAAGCAAGCCAAAAGGCTATTCAAGGAAAAGAGAAAAAAGAAATGTCTCTAAGCCGAGACTATATGGATAAAATACTAAGTCAAGCTAAGGCGGATGCTCTTATTTGTGGGCATATCCACCAACCTCAAGTGATGAACTTGGGGAATCCAGAATCTCCTAAGCAAGTTTATGTCTTACCTGAATGCGTGGGACAAAAAATATCTTATCTCGCTTGGGAAAATGGTGCTTTAAAATATAGAGAGGAATAAAATGGGAAAGCCGAACCTATTGTCTCTGGGCTTCTTTCGTATCGGAGTTGCTTCTCCCCAAGGGCGAACTGCTGATGTCGATTTTAATTTGCAAGTTATTAAAGATATTGTTAAAGAAGGGGAAGATGCCGGTTGCCACTTGATGGTTTTTCCTGAACTTTCCATTACAGGTTATACCTGTGGTGATCTCTTCTATCAACAGCATCTATTAACCAAAGCGCAGGGGGCTGTTTGTGATTTAGCTCAGTTTCTTGCCGAAAAAGATATTGCTGTGATTATTGGCTTACCCGTTAGCTTACGAGGCAAAATTTTCAACTGTGCTGCGTTCTTGAGCCAAGGAAAAGTTTGCGGTGTTGTCCCGAAGACTTTTCTTCCCAATAGCAATGAATATTACGAAGAAAGATGGTTTTCCACCTCTAAAGATGCTTCTATGGAAGAATGTTCTTGGCGCAGTCAAAAAATTCCTTTTGGAGCTGATTTACTTTTCCGCTTTCGTCCCTTTCCTCAGTGTTTAATTGGAGTAGAAATTTGTGAGGATCTATGGGCAATTGAGCCTCCTAGTGGTCAAATGGCTATGGCCGGAGCAACTGTTATCTGTAATTTGTCGGCGAGCAATGAAACTCTTTCCAAAGCGGACTACCGCCGTTCTTTGATTGCCTCACAGTCTGCTCGATGCTTGGCTTCTTATGCATACGCGGGAGCGGGAGGAGGAGAATCTAGCACAGACTTGGTTTTTGCCGGACATTCTTTAATTGCCGAAAATGGTACTATTTTAGCCGAAACAGATCGTTTTCATATCGATTCAACTTGGGTTATGACAGATATTGATGTTGCTCGGCTTTCCTTAGAGCGATGGAAGAATAATAGTTTTGGCTTTTCCAAAAGCGATCAAAAGTATCGAATTGTCAATTTTAGTGGAAAAGAACGCCGAGCCTCTTTGCTTAGAAAAGTTAGTCGAACCCCTTTTGTTCCAGGAGAAGAAGCAAAAAAGAGCGAGCACTGCCAAGAAATTTTTTCTCTTCAAACAATGTCGTTAATTAAGCGCTTGAGGCATGTGGGAAGTGATACTGCTGTCATCGGAATTTCAGGAGGGCTAGACTCTACTTTAGCTCTTCTCGTTTTGATAAAAGCATTTGATCGAATGGGGTTATCTCGCCAAGGAATTTGGGCTCTGACGATGCCAGGCTTTGGTACGAGTGAAAAAACCAAAGCGAATGCGATAAAACTAGCCGAACTGTTGGGAGTTTCCTTAAAGGTTATCCCTATTAATAAAGCGGTTTTACAACACTTTTCAGATATTGAGCATGATGAAGAGACAAAAGATGTTACCTATGAAAATGCCCAAGCGCGAGAAAGAACCCAGATTCTGATGGATTGGGCTAACCGAATGAATGGGCTTGTTATTGGAACAGGAGATTTATCCGAGTTAGCGTTGGGATGGTGTACTTATAATGCGGACCATATGTCTATGTATGGGCTCAACTCAGGAGTTCCTAAAACTTTAGTCGGCTACCTGATTCGCTGGTGTTCTGAAGTTGAGTTTTCGGGAGAAACGGCGGAAGTTCTTCTTCGTATTACAAATACTCCGATTTCTCCAGAGCTTCTTCCCCCAAACTCAGAAGGAGAGATTGAGCAAAAGACAGAAGAAAAGATAGGCCCTTATATTCTCCATGACTTCTTTTTGTTTTATATGGTTCGCTTCCATTTTTCTCCGCGTAAAATCCTTTTTCTAGCGGAAGAAGCTTTTTCTGAGGAATATAGTACCCCAGAGATTCTTTCTTGGCTAAAGATTTTCTATAAACGTTTTTTTAGCCAGCAGTACAAACGCTCATGTTTACCAGATGGACCGAAAATAGGTAGCGTGGCTCTTTCTCCGCGAGGAGATTGGAGAATGCCCAGCGATGCTTCTGTCCAAATGTGGCTAAGTGAGTTAAATTCTCTTCTCCATCGCGAAATTGACCATACGTAAAATGAGTTCGCGGTAGCTAAATCCACTTGCTTGGCACATTTGAGGGAACATGCTGATAGGAGTGAAGCCGGGAATAGTATTTATTTCATTGATGTAGATTGTTTCACTTTTCTTTTCTAAAAAGAAATCAACTCGGGCAAAGTCTTGGCAACCAATAACTTGAAAAGCTTTTATTGCCATCTCCTGGATTTTTTTGCTATTTTCAGGAGAAATATGAGCAGGAATGTGAGTTTGTTTTTGAGAAGAGAGATATTTGGCCTCATAATCATAGAATTCATTTACGGGAATAATTTCTCCGACAACAGAAGCTTGAGGAGAAGAGTTTCCTAAAACAGCACATTCTAACTCTTGCCCTTCGATTTGCTCTTCAATTAGAATTTTGTCATCATGCTCACTTGCTTCGACAATAGCCGCTTCTAATAGGGCTTCTTCCTTTACTTTGTTGATTCCGACACTTGATCCACTATTGGCCGGTTTGACAAAGCAAGGGAAGCCAATCTCTTCTTTAATTTTCTTTTTCCAACTCTGGGAATCTCTCCTCCATTCCTCCCCAAAAAAATAAAGATAGCGACAAATAGGAAGCCCAGCTTGTTGAAATAAAGCTCGCATAGTTACCTTGTCCATACCAGAGGCAGAAGCAAGAATTCCACTACCTATGATCGGAATATTTGTCATAGAAAGTAAGCCTTGGATTTTGCCATCTTCTCCATAATTTCCATGCAAAATAGGAAAAAATACATCAATGGGCTTTTTCCAAGGAAGAAAACTCCTCTTTTTTAAATTGTATTCAAGCAGAGTTTGATGATGACAATAGTCCAGTAATACTGGCTTGAGTTCAGCTTTTTCTAAAATATTTGTAGATAGAAGCGTGTCAGGAGCTTTTTTTAAAATTTTTTGATTGGCTAGATGGTACCATTGCCCCTGTTTATTTATCCAAATCAAGGTGATATCCAAATCTTGTGGAGAAATAGCTTTTACGATCGAAGCCGCCGAGGTTAAAGAAACCTCATGTTCACTGCTGGGACCACCAAAAATTAGACAAAGATGTATTGGATTCATATTTTTTTCTTTCAGCTCAAAAGACTTGCGATACTCTCAATGTAGTCGGGGTACAAAATACCCTTCTCGGTTACAATGCCACTAATATATCGAGCGGGAGTAATATCAAAAGCGGGTGCATAAACCGATACTCCCGGCGGAGCGATCCTTTGTCCTCCAAACTGAACTACTTCTTCTTGGCCTCTCTCTTCTATCGGAATTTCTGATCCACTCTCTAGGCTGAGATCAAAAGTGGTGCTGGGAGCAACAACATAAAAAGGAATATTGTTCTCCTTTGCTAAGACTGCTAGGCTATAAGTTCCTATTTTGTTTGCAGTGTCCCCGTTGCGAGCAATTCGGTCTGCACCTACTAAAATCAAATCCACTTTCTTCTGCTGCATAACAAAACCAGCTGTGTTGTCGCAAATCAAAGTGACAGGTATATTGGCTTCACATAGCTCCCAAGCGGTTAAGCGAGCTCCTTGTAAAAGAGGTCTTGTTTCATCTGCAAAAACCTCAATCTTTTTCCCTTGGCTTCCCGCATACAAGCAAACTCCGAGAGCCGATCCAATCCCCCCTGTTGCTAAGGCACCCGCATTGCAGTGGGTTAATATACGAGCATTTTCAGGGAGGAGTTCAATTCCATATTGAGCCATTTGCAGGCATTTCTCTTCGTCCTCCCTGTGAATCGAGCTAGCTTCCTTCCAAAGTGCTTCTAATATTTCTCTAGGTAAAAAATTTTCTTGGGAAAGAGCTATTTTTTTCATTCTCTCTAAAGCCCAAAATAAATTTACTGCTGTTGGTCGAGAGGTAGCCAAATAGTCGGAGACCTCCTTCACTTTGTTCAGCAAATCTTGAGAATTAGAGTAATCTCCTCGGACTCCTAAAAACAAACCAAAAGCGGCTGCTACTCCCAAGGCAGGAGCTCCTCGAATTCTTAAGAAACGAATAGCTTCCCACATATCTTCGGCATTTTTTATCGTAAGAAATTTTTTTTCAAGAGGAAGCAAGGTCTGGTCTATAATAACCACATGGCCCTGTGACCAGTCTTCTTCCCAGTAAATAGATTTTATCACAAAACCCTCTTCTCATGTTTTGTCCATAGCTCTTTTACAATAGGGTGGGGAAAACAAAAACTTTTGGTTTCTCACATTAAAAAACATTTCAATATTTTTTTGCCTAGGGCGCGCCCTATAAGGAGACTAAAGTCATGGAGCTAAAACTAGTTAAAATTTTTTCTCATTCTTCTCGCTCTATCCAGTTATTTTCTAATCAGCATACCGGAGAAGGGATGATTTTACTTCGTGAGCTTGTTAAGTTCTTTCATTATCCAAGCTTACTTTCTCGGATGGAAAGAGATTGTTCTTATCAAAAAGGAATTCACACCTCGGTGCTGAAGGGAAAAGCCCTCCGAGAATTCAAATCTTACCTTAGAGAAAATCAAAATCTTGATAGTTTCCATCGAAGTACTCGTCTTCTCTTTCTCCACGAGGCAGGACTTTCTTTGCTTTTGTCTAAGAATTGCCGCCAAGAGATCGTTTTATTAGGAAAATGGTTACTAACAAACATTTTTCCTTTTCTTCGCCAGCAATTCCCCGAAACTTACTGGGCTACTGTTTTTTGTCCTCCGCTCAATTATACTTTCTTTGTCATCCTACACAAAGGACGTTTTACTTTTTTCGAATTTCAAGTTCGAGCTCTTTTAAATCTTTCCCCCAAAGAAGCGTATCAATACCAAGAAGAGTCGATGGAGAATCTTCATTGGTTCTTTTTACCACCCTCTCTTCTCTCAAAAGAAGAAGAATTACCTAATTTTCCTTCTCTAAACAAAGATTCTTTTCTCCTATCAGAAAGTGGTGTTTACCGCTATCTTCAAAAGAACAAGGAAAAACCCTCACGGTGGATTGGTTTTATGGAAAAATATCTTTTTTCGAATTTACGACGCAGTGAGATTTGCTGGCACAAGCTTCATTCTCAAAAAACAGAACAAAATGATTTTCTAAGAGAAAAGGCAAAACCCCTTATTTTTTCCAACATCCGGGAAAGAAAAGAAAACAAAAAAATAGAAAACTCTGAGACTTGGAGCCAAAAATTAGAAAAAATCTTAGCCCACCAAAATGAAAAAAATCAGGACAAAATTCTCCGAGAAACAGCCTTAATCACGGCGAGAATAGACGGTCTCATTCATTTCTTGGAAGACCGCTTTCCCTTCTTGGAAAAGAAACTAGAGTTTCTTTGCCAGCAATTCGATAAAACATCTCTAGAAAGATCTTCTCATTTGGTCGAGCTAAAAACAATAGCCCGAGAATTGGGAGTCTATTACTTAGACAAAAAAACTCCTCACATAGTTTTTGTCAAAGCTTTGATTGATTGGCTGGGGATGCGCTCTTCTGATGCCATTTTAATCACACTGGAAAATATGTTTTCTCTACGACCAGGGGAGAATAGGATTGAGTTGCCTCAGAACACATATACGATTTGGAAGGTTTGATTTTGGGTAGAAAAATAGCCACCTAAGCCATATGATTTAAAGGGTTAATGTTTTTCACCTATTTTTATTTTACCGTATCTTTGCCGTATTTCTTGACAAAAATGCCCTGATTTGCTAAAATTTGTCCACCATATGTCCACCAGAATGAAAGGGAAAAAATATGCCGTGGTATGACAAAAAACGTAAGGAATGGGTTGCCGATTTGCGAGTGGGTGGAAAACGATATCGACAAAGAGGATTTTCTGAGAAAAAAATTGCCCTCCTCTGGGAGGGACAACAACGCCACAATCACGAACTGGAGCTTGTTAATTTACCCACAACAAACGTCACCCGTATCAAAAACATAGTGAGCACCTTTCTTGCTTATCGAAAACAATATGTCAAAGAAAGCACCTACCGCAGAAACGCAATTTTACTAAAAACGTGGCTAAATTTCTTCGAGTTTTATCACTTAGATACCACCAATGATCTTGATCAAAATACCTGGCAAAAGTATCGAGATTGGAGAAAATCACAGATTACAGTGAACGGGAGAGAACCCCACAACACAACGGTAAATGGCGAATTGAAAATAATAGGGCAGTGCTTTGGATGGGCAAAAAAACAAAAATTAGTCCGAGTGAACCCCTTCGAAGATGTGGAGTACTACAAAGTAAAAAAAGAAGGCATCCCTCGCTATCTTAGCCTAGAAGAAATCAAAAGCATCCGCGATATTGCCCAAAAAAAAGCACCAGATCTTTACGAGTGTTTTATAGTGTTTATATCAACAGGATTACGATCCGGCGAGTTATGTTCTCTCGAAGTCAAAGATGTCGATCTCCAAAGAAAAAGAATCGATCTAAGACCCGAAAATACAAAATCAGGATATCAGAGATTTATTCCACTAAACGGAGAGTGCCTCCAAATCATAGACAAGCATGTAAGAAAAGCAAAAGAGAATGGGCAGTCGTTTGTCTTTACAACTCGAAATAACACACCCTACCACGGCGGCAATCTATATGTTAGGTTTAAAAGAATAGCAAAGCGAGCAGGAATACACGACGTCACAGTTCACGATCTTCGCCGCACATATATAAGTCAAATGATTATGCAAGGGGTTGATCCGGTTAAGGTTATGTCAATTGTTGGGCATCAGGATTGGTCTACTATGAAGAGATACCTTGCTTTGTCGCCAAAGTATTTGTCGGAGGATGTTGATGTTTTGCCTTATTAGCTGCTAAGCCTATTTTTATACAAAAACGATTCTTGTATTTTCTTTTTACAAGGATCGTTTTTTTTTGGATTCATAAGCGCCTTGGAAATCCTTTTTAAATAAGGAGTTCTCCGATACGAATATGGCCTAGTTGTGCCTCGTGCCTAAGAAGTATAAGATTCTTTTCCGCCCAATCTAGACAGTTAGATGGCTCTTCAATTGTTAGCAAGGAGCTCACTAAGTTGTATAGAAAATTGGTGTTAGAGAATCTTTTCTTGCTCATTCCAGTTTTTTTCCTGATCCTCTTAGGCTTGGTCTTATCCATCTCTTTTGCAGTCGAATTAAGTGCTGTGATTATCTTTTCCTCAAGTGTGTTCTTAGTTGCACCAGGATCATTCTCGTTAGAGATATAAAAAGCAATAATCAGTTCAGCTGATAGCCAAACTACTTTTCGAGGTTGCTTTGTTAATAAATAAGTTATTTGTGGTCATGACCTTTGTGGTTATTTTGCATCAATCTTTGATTTACTTTTTCTTGCAAACCCTTGTTACAAGGGAAGCATTGTGATTCTGGGACATTGTGCCCGCCACACCAATCACCTGATTTTTTGAATTTTTCTGCTAGTTTTGGCTCACATCGATAGCAATTTCCTTTCTCAAAGCCATGTTCACACCATTCTTTGTGGGCATGATCTTTGTGGTTATGGTCTTTATCTTGTTTATTCTGAGAATTATTATTTTTGTTATCGCATCCCACAACAAAACAGAGAGCAACTAGAAGGCATAATAAAAAAATAAGAAAGTGTTTCATAAACATACTCCTAAAATAGGTATAAAAAACTATGAACTAAATTCTATGTGACTAACTACCCCCTCATGGAAGTAATTCTAATCCTGTAAAATATTCTAAATATATTATGGAATTCCATAAATTTGCAAGTGCATCTATGTAGCCTAACTCTGCTTTTACAAGTGTTTCTTGAGCATTAAGAAGTTCAATTTGCCCGACTTCGCTGGATTGATATAGTTTTTTTGTCAACTGAAATGTTTGATTAGCTTTAGGGATAATATCTTCTTTGTAGCTATCGACCTTTTTTTTCGCCGTAAGATATAAACGTAAATATTGATCAATGTTAGTTTTCAATTCATTATGAATTGCTTGCAGCTCACTTACTGTTCTTTGTTTACTTCCTTTGGCCTCTGATATTTTTCCCTGATTACGATTAAATATTGGCAAGGGAATTTCAAAAGAAAATTTTAAAAATTCTTCATCCTCATTATTATCATCCTCAATTCCAACCCCAACTTCAATATCTGGCCAACGATCTTCTTCTGCTTGCCGTAATTTTAATTCCGAGAGGTCGTGGTTTAATCCACCTTTTTTAACCTCTGGATGGTTTTTCCAATTTTTAAAATTGTACTTTTTCGAATCGAACTCAGGTACATTTGTAAATGATATGTTTTGCAGTTTTTTTATTTTTAAATCTGGAGTTCCCATCAACAGGAGTAATTTTTGGAAAGTATAATCCATTTTGCCTTCTAGTTCTTGTATTTCTAAAGCAGTCTGTGAATATTCAACCTGGGCACGAATAGATTCTACATTTCTTGCTTCACCTGTTTTTACGCGTTTTTCACTTATATCTAAACTTGTTTTGGCAACTTCTAATAATCGTTTTGTTGCAATAAGTTTTTCCTGTATTGCTAATAGTTCAAAAAATGTTCTTTTCCCATCTACTAAAAATCTATGTTCCAGAATTACACAGTCTTGCTTTACAATATCAACTTGTTTGTTTAATGTTGCTTGTGTAGCGTTACGTTTCGAAGGCGCAATAAATTTTTGTTTTAATGTAAAGCTATTCTCAGAGCGCCCAAAATTACCAAAATTGTTGAGTGGCATATTTTCTGATTCAAACTCAAAGGTAGGGTTAGGATAGAGCATCTGTTGCTGTGATTTTCCTTGTGTTTCCCAAATCCCTGCTTTGGCGGCTTTCAATCTGGGATTATATTGTTTTATACATTCAAGAGTCTCACTGAGAGTTAATATTCCTGACGCATTTATTGTATGTTTGGTTGATATTTTTTCAGTATTTTGCGTCTTTGCCATTACTCTCATTTGATTTTCTACGTCCAATTTGGATGGTAAATTGCTGCAAGAATTAACAAAAATAATAATTAAGATTATTATAATAGTCTTGCCACTCTCTATTTTAGAACTAACTTTTTTGTTCACAATTATCAGCCTTTCCAAAAAAGGAGTATAGCACTGGTAAAACAATCAAGGTAAGCATTGTGGCAGTTATGATTCCTCCAATAACAACTGTTGCCAATGGTCTTTGGACTTCAGCACCAACACTGGTGGCTAATGCCATAGGAATAAATCCAAAACTTGCCACTAAGGCAGTCATTAGAACAGCTCGAAGCCTTGATTCTGCCGCCTCAGTAATGGCATTATCTAATGTATTTCTTTCTTCCAACAGTTTTCTTATACTAGAAACCATAACTAAGCCATTTAATACCGCTACTCCAGAAAGAGCGATAAAGCCAACTCCTGCGCTTATAGTAAAAGGCATTCCTCGTAAATATAAAGCCAAAACACCTCCAATGGTAGCGAAAGGAACCCCTGTAAAAATGATCATTGCATCGCGTACACTGTTGTATGTGGTGTAGAGAAGAATAAATATTAATATAAGAGCTATAGGAACAATAATTGTTAAGCGCAAACGTGCTCGCTCAAGATTTTCAAATTGTCCACCATAGTCTACTGAATATCCTGGAGGAAACTTTAGTTCCTTGTTGATTCTTTTTTTTACTTCAGTAACAAATGAACCCACATCACGATCGCGTACATTACAAGACACAACAATGCGACGTCGTCCCCATTCTCTACTTATAACTGTTGGACCTTCTACTAATTCAACATCGGCAACTTTTTCTAAAAGAACTTGTTTTCCATCAACTGTTCTGAGTAGTATTCCTTTAATAGCTTGCGGGTTTTGACGATATTGTTTTTGAAGTCGTGTCACCAACGCAAATCGCATTTGTCCTTCGCGAATTTCTCCTATTTTTCGCCCACCTATACACTCTACTGCTAGAAGTACATCATCTCTGGAAATTCCAAAACGTGCAATATCATCTGGGCGAATGCGAATCTGTAAGACTGGCTGACCTGTCAGTTGCTCTGTTACAAGTTCAGCAGAGCCATAGGTTTTTTTTAATATGTCCTCTACTTGTTCTGACAGCTGAACTAAAACATCAAAGTCATCTCCAAATATCTTAATCCCCAAATCTGTACGTATACCGGCAATCATTTCGTTTACACGCATTTCTATTGGCTGAGTGAAAGCGGATCGCATCCCTGGTAAACCTTGTAGAGTACGGCTTAGTAGAATCACTAATTCTTCTTGTGATGTTGCACGCTTCCATTTCTTTTTGGATTTTAGAGTAATAAAAATGTCAGATACTTCCAATCCCATAGGATCTGTAGCTACTTCGGGAGTTCCTGTTCTTGTCCATATATTTTTTATTTCATTAGGAAACTCATTAAGAAGTGTTTTTTCTATGCGAGTTCCATAACGTACCGATTCTTCTAAAGAAACTCCTGCAAGTCTTACTGTATTAACAACTAAAGCACCTTCTTCTAAACGAGGAATAAACTCAGAACCAAGGCGAGTGGCGACCCACCCAGAAAATATAAGCAATGCCACAGCTCCGATGATGACCAGAAGTCTAAAACGTAAAGCGAGGTAAAGGATAGGGCGATATAGCCATTTGAGAATGCGAATCAACCATGGATCTTTTGTCTTTACTTTCTTTTGGAGAAATAAGCTGCAAAGAACGGGCATTAAGGTTAGGGATAGAATCATAGAACCAGCGAGTGCAAAAATTACAGTTAAGGCCATTGGTACAAAAAGTTTTCCCTCTACACCCTCCAAAAATAATATGGGAAGATATACAACCATTATGATGAGTTCGCCAAACATGGTAGGCTTTCTGACTTCAATAGAGGCATCTCGAACAATATTTAAACGAGATCTTTGGTCTTGAGTAGATAAACAATGAACATTATTTTCTACCATAATGACAGAACTATCAACAATGAGGCCAAAATCCAAAGCCCCCAGACTCATTAAACTACCAGCAATACCAAAATATAACATTGCATTAAAAGCAAACAACATCGAAATAGGTATTGCTAAAGCAACTATTAATCCCGCTCTCAAATTACCCAAGAATATAAATAGGATTGCAATAACCAAAAGAGCACCTTCAAATAAATTCTTTTTGACGGTATTCAATACAGCATCAACAAGTTCAGTTCGATCATAAACCAATTCTACAGTCATTCCTGAAGGCAATGATTTTTGAGCCTCTTTTAGCTTGTTTTTTAAGCGCTGAGTAACAATATGGCTGTTTTCCCCCATAAGCATAAAACCGAGACCTAAAACCTGTTCTCCTTTGCCATTTGCAGTTACTGCTGCTCTCCTAATTTCATGCCCAATTTCAATATTTGCAACATCGCGAATGTATATCGGTATACCATCTATAGCTTTAATGACAATGTTCTCAATTTCTGAAATTGATGATACCAAACCTAAACCATGTACAAGAAAGGCTTCTCCTTCGTGAGGGGTAATTATCCCTCCTCCAATATTACGATTATTACGCTCAAGAGCTTCAAAAATCTCTTCAAATGTCAATTGATATTTGACTAAAAACTCTGGTCTAATAAGTACATGATATTGCTTTTCGAATCCACCCCAAGTGTTGACTTCGGCAACACCAGATACCATGCGTAACTGCGGTTTAATAATCCAATTTTGAGCAGTAGTAATTTGCGTAAGATTATGTGTGTTACTTTGGATAAGATAATGAAAAATCTCACCTAAACCCGTTGCAACTGGACCTAAAGTTGGTTGAGGAGTATTTTGGGGAAGCTCTATACTTTGGAGCCTTTCCATCACAAGCTGTCTAGCAAAATAGATATCTGTTCCATCTTCAAATATCACAACAACCTGAGATAAACCAAATTTGGAAATAGATCGAACTAATTTAAGTTTAGGCAAACCGCTGATGGCAAGCTCTACAGGAAAGCTTATTTGTTGCTCAATCTCTAAAGGATTTAAAGAGGGGGCTACGGTATTTATTTGAACTTGTACGGGAGTTGTATCGGGAAAAGCATCTATAGAAAGTTTTGATAGTGATATAAAACCTGCTACTGCCAAAATAAATGTTAGTATGATTATAAGAAATCGGTTTTTCAAAGAAAATTCTATCAATTTGTTTAACATGAAAGCTCCTTATATTTACAGAGATTGATATTGATGTAGTCCAAAGTTTACTAATCTGTACAACCTGCACCAATACTGCTTTTCAAAATTTCTGTTTTTAAAAGAAAGCTTCCTTGTGTAACAACTGGTTCTCCGGCTAGTAGACCAGCTTTAATTTCATAGAAATCTTTGCCTTCATATCCTAAGCGAATTTTTCGTGGAGCATATAAATCGTTTTGCAATTGGACAAATACAATGTGACAACACCCTTCCCATTGTATAGCTTTTTTAGAGACAACAATTACTTTCTCATTTTGATGTATCAAAATCTTAGCTTTGCCGAACATATTAGCACGCAAAAGATTATCTTTGTTATCAACTTGAGCCAAAACATGAACTGTACGAGTTTTGTCATCAACTTCAGAACCAAGCCATAATATTTTCCCTTCAAAACTTGCATCTTTGATGGCATGGGTTTTGAAACGAACAGGTTGATTGCTATTCAAACGCGGTAGGTCTTTTTCAAATATGTCTAGTCTAATCCACATAGAAGATAAATCGGCTATTACGAAAAGGGGCTTTCCATATTCGACAAGTTCCCCTCTTGCAGTTTTGACAGAAATAACTGTTGCATCAAATGGAGCGCGGATTATATATTCCGATGGCTTCTTTGATGCAGAAATTTTCTTAATGTTAGTTCCCAGATTTTGCAATGCATTGTTTAGTTGTCCCTGAGTTTCGATCATTTCTCTTTCGGCTGATACTTTTGTATGCTCAATTAGAGAGACATATGATGTATAAGTGGAGTCAAACTTTTTTTGTGATTGAACAAGATTCTTTTTCAGACCAACTCCTTCTTTTTCCATCTCTTTCTGGCGATTTAATTCAGATTGGACTAATTCAAGCTCTGCTAGTTTTTTTAAAAGAGAAGATTTTACCAGACCAATTTCTAATTTTTTCATTTTTTCTGTAGCCTGACTTGAAGAAATATTGTTTTTTGCCAGTAAAGTCAACATTTTCTTTATGTTGTAGTATATTTTTTTCTTATTGTGGAAGAGCTTTTCTTTAGTTGCAATATCTATTCTGAGTTGCCCTAAATTGGGGCTGTTAATTATGCCCAAAATCTGATCTTTTTTGATTTTTTGTCCTACACGGACATTAACTTTTTGAACGATTCCAAGAAATCTAGAAGCAACTCTGGTGAGATTAGAAGAGTTGTACATAACTTCACCATTACATGCTAAAGTTTCCTTTACTACTCTTTTGCGTGCAGGTTCTATTTTAATTCCTATTAAACTAGCAATTTCTTTTCGAGAAAATTTAATGCGTAAAAGATGAGTGCCACAAAAAGCAGATTTTGGTAACGATGCTTTTGTATTTAAAGAGACAACAATATCGCTATTATTTTGAAGTAGCTCTGGTTTTACAGCTGAGACAGTCAATCTTTCAGCCACAATGTCTTTAAGTTTGGGATTGCATGGAAAACACTGCGATTCTGGAACGTTATGCCCACCACACCAATCTCCTGTTGCTTTGAATTTTTCTGCTAGTTTTGGCTTACACTGGTAACAATTTCTTTCCTCAAAACCATGTTCACACCATTCTTTATCGGGTTGATCTTTTTGGCTATTTTGAGCCAATCTCTTATTTACCTTTTCTTGCAAACCACTATTGCATGGAAAACATTGCGATTCTGGAACGTTATGCCCACCACACCAATCTCCTGCTGCTTTGAATTTTTCTGCTAGTTTTGGCTCACACTGATAACAATTTCCTTCCTGAAAACCGTGTTTACAAAAAATATTGGAGTCATTCTGCATTGTTTTTCTAAGATGAGGATGACATAAAATGCATTCAGAATCACGAACATTGTGATCCTGACACCAATCCGATTTCAATGAAATTTTTAAATCAGGGTTACAGATAGTACATTGCGATTCAGCAATATTATGTTCTTTACACCAATCAATAAATTTTGGCTGTTTTTTTGCCAATTTTGGATTGCATTTTATACACTGAGACTCTGGTACTCCGTGTTCTTTACACCAGTCTCCTTTTGCTTTGAATTTTGCATAAGGATCACATAGTTCACATTGAGATTCTGGTAAAGAATGTTCGTTGCACCAGTCCAGGGCTGTTTTAAATTTATCAACTAATTTAGAATTACATTGATAGCAGTTTTTTTTGATATAACCATGTTCTAAACAGAATTCAGCACTATCTTCTGACTCTACTGGGCTTGATAACCAATTTGGTTGCCAAATAAAAATAGCACTGATACTGCCAACCACTATAAAAAGGCAAATCATTATTTTGAAAGATATTTTCACGGAAAATCTCCTCACGTAAAAGGATTACCGACCAAATTTATAAACCATCACTTAAATGTCTAACGCAAAGCAGTCACATCAAGTAAAATAAATGGATTACAATGTGTTTCTATATATGAGTATGTTTAAATTGGATCTTATATAAGGAGAATTTGAGATGAGAGAAATTTCAATGGCAAGGGGAGAGCAAATTTAAATGGTAGGTTCTTGATGAAGAGGGAAGAAAATCTAAATGTAATGTGATAAAGTTCTGAATAGTAAAAATTTATAGAAGTTTTTAATTGCTGTGACTCATTAGAAACTTGAAATAAAGGATAATTTGAACAGTAATGTTCTTTTTTTGAAGGGCATGAGTCTTGACAACAAGGCAAACTGCCACAAAGCAATGAACAACAACAAAATTTTATAGCAAATATCACAGCGAATATTAGAAATGTTTTTTGTTTAAGTATCATTGTTCAAATTTTACCTTTGAAGAAGTACTCTTTCTGTTTCTTTTTTTTTCAGCAAGTGCAATAAAGTTTGTTGCAAAGTTTGATCCATCTTTTCCTTATTTATGGAATAATATACAATTTTTCCTTCTTTTCTATAATTTACAATGTTTAGGTTGCGCAAAACTCTAAGCTGATGTGATATTGCTGACTGTGTCATTTCAAATAGTGATGCAAGGTCACAAACACATAGTTCGTTACATACTAGAGCATTTACTATCTTTAACCTGGTTAGATCTCCCAACGCTTTGAAAATTTTGCTCAGACGATTTAACTCTTCAAACGATTGCATTTCTTCTCTAACTTGATTGAGGTTATCGTGGTGTATTTTAGTAATACCACAATTGAAGCTCTTTTCTTCAGATTTTGACATTTTATGCCTCCATAGAACAAACATATGAGCATGTATTCATGTATGATATCCTTTTTTTAAAAAAAATCAATAAATTTTTTCGACAAAATTTTTGAATATAAACTGCGGCTCTGTTTATAAAGCAGACCAAAATCTCAACAGGTAAATAGATATGTTGTAAAGACTGGCTGTGGAAGAATTTTTGCAAAAAAAGCCAGCGGTGCAATAAAGGATCGTCAAGTTCTTAATGTGGCGTTAGAATATATGAAACCTGATACTTTTGTTGTTTGTCGCTTGAATCGGAGCTTGTCAACAATTTTAGATAGCCAATTCAGCCAATTAGAAATAAAGATACTTTTTGAAAGAATACCGATACCACCGTGGGTACTCACTATCTTTTTTCTGATAACGATATTTGAATCTTATACTAATTTGAGATTACGCTATTTCCTACTGGAACAAGCTTAATCTATTTATCTATGAACTACCGATTTTAAAAATATTTAATAATAAAATCTTGACTTATAGATAACACTATGTTATAGATAGAAACTATCTCCGAATCATTATAAGCTTAAATAGTTTTTAAGAAAGTTGCGAATAATTATGATTTTAAAAAATAGAGTGTTTTATTTGCTGATGGCTTTTTGCATCACACAAATAATCTCTTTACATAATTGTATTCCTTGCGGAGCACATATTTCTGATTTTTCTAATTGTCATAGTTCGACTCAACATTCAACATGTAGCGAAGATATTTTTTGTAAAAGTCATTCCAATAATCATTATTGTCTCGATTTAAACAAAAGTATCTTTTTAAGTCAAAACTCTATAGATATTGATTTACCACAAAGTACATACTCTTTCGAAGTCGCAAGCGAGATTTACAATCTTTACCCGACAAAAATCCAGCAAAAACACTCCTCCATCTCCATTTTTCTATTACTCTGCACATTACTTACCTAAAATATCTCCTTTTCTCTTTATAAGAAATTCTTCTATTCAACAAAAGTTTGAATTTTTATTGTGATTTTCGCTAAAAAATGTATGCGTATTTCACTCTTCTTAAAAAAACAGAATTTCTTCATTTCTTATACGTACTAAATCAAATTCCTACAGCTAATTCTTGTAGCTACGTGTTTGTGATCCCATTTTTAATTGAAAATACTTTTGTATTGCTATTTCTATTTTTTAAGTATTGGGATAAAGGCACCTAGATAAAGTTCTAGCAAGATGCTGTAAGTACAAATAATGGAGATATTAATGTATTCAGTACATCTATCGATAGGTCTAATATTCTTATTGCTAATGGGGTGTTCACTTCCTCAGACAAATACAAATAAGAAATGGCTTGAGCCAGGTCCTTTACTCAAAAACCTTGTGAAGGAATACCCTGAAGTCGTAAGTAATAGTGAAAAAACAAACGAGGTAATCGTACCTGAGATTCTTTCGCTAAACCATGCTCTACTCTTTACTTTATCAAAGAGTCCTGAATTGTCTATTTTCTCTTGGAAAATAAAGGCCGCTGAAGCACGTATTTTGCAAGCAAGTTTATGGGGTAATCCTGAATTTAATTTCGAAGTGGAAGAGTTTGGAGGAGAAAAAGACAGACAAGATTTTGATACAGCAGAAATCACAATTCAATTTAGTCAACCGATACAGTTAGGTGGAAAAATTTCTAAAAAAACAAAAATTGCTTCTTTAGAAAGAGACCTAATTCTTTGGGATTACGAGCAAAAGCGACTAGAGGTTTTTACTGCTACGGCTAAAGCTTTTGTCGAAGTATTAGCTGCACAGGAAAAAAATAAACTAACAAAAGATCTACTCGATTTAGCGAATGAAATTAATAGAATCGTAAAAATACGTGTAGATTCGGGAAAAGTTTCTCCCATTGAACTAACAAGAACAAACATTTTGGTCGCTAATAGTGAAATTGAACAGAGTAAGGCAAGCCGCTATTTGGAAATAAAAAAGCGAACCCTCTCTTTTTTTTGGGGAGAGCTTAATCCAAAATTCCAAATAGTTTCTGGCAATTTCTATAAAATGAATTCAGTAATGTCTTTAAATCGTATAGAAGAACATCTTTTACAAAATCCTAAGCTTATTCAAATGGAAAAAGAAAGGGAGAAATACCAAGCTATTGTAAGTTTTGAAAAAGCAAAAAGAATCCCAGATATCAATCTTGATTTTGGGGTTCGTTTTTTTTCTGAGACAGACGACCAAGCATTGGTTGCTGGTTTTTCTTTACCTATACCTGTCTTCGACCGTAACCAAGGAAATATCCTCAATGCCCAATCTCAAATGCAAGAAGTTGTTGAGCAAGGCACCTTTACTAAACTACAAATCCATTCTTCTCTAATTAAATCGTATCAAATCCTCTCTATTGCAAGAGAGGAAATTGACAAGTTGGAAGAGCAAGTCCTTGTTAGTTCTCAGTCTGCTCTTGAAGCGATTCGCCAAGGCTACCAACAAGGTAAATTCAGCTATCTCGAAGTACTTGATGCTCAGCGTTCATTTTTTGAAATAAAAAATAGATACATTGAAACCTTGACTTCATATCACAGCAAAGTTCTTGAGATAGAGAGTTTGATCGCTAACAAAATAACAGAATCAAAAAAACAAGGAGAAGAAAAAGATGAAAAATAAAGTACTCACTACTCTTATCGGTATTGGAATATTGGCAATAGTTTTGTTTTTTGGTTCAGAAAAGTTGCAATCCTTCTTTGGAAACTCTACAAAAAGTCATAAAGGACATGACCACTCCAGTCACAAGGGAGATCATAAAGGTCATGACCACTCCAGCCACAAGGGAGAGCATAAAGATCACGATGAAGATAAATCTGGTAAAGAGCATGATGACCATGAAGGCCATGATGACCATGAGGAGAAAGAAAGCTTAAGTCTGAGTGAAACAGAGCTAAAAGAATTTGATATTGAAATTGCTACTGCGAAATCAGGCTCATTCAGAAAAGAATTGAGTCTTACAGGAGAAGTTGTGGTTGATCCTGATAGAGTTGCCCACATAGCTTCTAGAGTTCCAGGTATCGTAAAAAAGGTTCATAAAAAACAGGGAGATAATGTCAAAAAAGATCAAATCATTGCTACATTGGAAAGCCCACAATTAGCACAAGCAAAAATAGAGTATTTGTCTCTGAAACAACAGATGGAACTTGCTGAGTTTGATTTAAAACGTGCTCAAATTGTCCATGATAATACCATTTACTTACTTTCCCTTCTCAAAGAATCTATGTCTTTGGAAGAAATACAAGAAAAAACAAATGATTTAGACATAGGAAATAGCCGCAATAGTTTAATGTCTTCTTATATTCAAACTATCTTTTCTGAGGAAACATATAAGCGAGAAAAAGAACTGCATGAGCAGAAAATATCTAGCCGTGGTGACTTTTTAGAAGCAGAAAGCGAATATAAGAAAGCCCAAGCAAACTACATAGCGATCCTTAGTAATGTCTCTTTTCAAATAAAACGAGAGTTTTTAAATAAACAACGCACTTTCTCAGTTTCTCAGTCAGCCCTAAACACCGCTGAGCGTCGCTTACATATCTTTGGTTTACCTGAAAAAGATTTAGAGAAATTAGAAACTCAAAAGGAAAGTCATTTAAAAGAGAGCGAACTTGGTACAGTTCACTTAAAATCTCCTTTATCTGGAATTATTATCAAAAAACATATTACTTTGGGAGAATTTCTTAAGGAAGAGGAGATTCCCTTTGTTATAGCTAATCTTAGTTCTGTTTGGGGAGAGCTAAGCGTATACCAACGAGATCTGCCTTTCATGCGTGTAGGTCTAGATGTAGAGATTGAATCTAGAGATGGTCAATACGAAAGCAAAGGCAAAATAGTATATCTTAGCCCTGTAATTAGTGAAAAAACACGAACTGCTACTGCACGCATCATCATTGAAAATAAGAAAGGAAATTGGAGACCAGGACTATTCATTAAAGTAAAAGTGACGACAGCACAAGACGATGCTGCTGTTCTAATTCCTAAAACGGCCATCCAAATGATCGAAAATCAACCTCATATTTTTGTGAAAGTAAAAGAGGGGTTTGAATCTAAAGCAGTAAAATTTGGCCGCAGCAATGAAACCCATGTCGAAATTATCTCTGGCTTAGAATTAGGGGAAAAATACGTTTCTCAAGGTGGATTTGTTTTAAAAGCAGAGATGCAAAAAGGTGGTTTTGATCATGGACATAGTCATTAATAAAGGAGGATTAGAATGCAATCTATAATTCGTTTTGTTCTTAAAAGTCGCTTACTAATTATATCCCTTGCTCTGCTGATTATGGGTCTAGGATATGTAAGCTATAACAATCTGACACTGGATGCTTTTCCTGACGTATCACCTTCTCTAGTGCAAGTTTTTACTGTGACAGAAGGTCTTGCTCCCGAAGAAGTTGAGAAATATGTTACTTATCCCATCGAAATAGCAATGAACGGATTACCAGGTATCGAAAAAATACGATCTGTTTCTAATTTTGGTATTTCTGTTGTCAATATTTATTTTAAAGATGGAACCGATATTTACTTTGCGAGGCAATTAGTAAATGAAAGATTACAAGAGGCCCGAGAGCAAATCCCCGAGGGCTTTGGAAGTCCCGAACTGGGTCCTATTTCTACTGCAATGGGATTAGTACTATTTTATTTTTTGGAAGATGAAACAGGAAATTATTCACTGGAAGAGCTTCGGAGCATTCACGACTGGGTAGTAAAAGTTCATTTACAAACTGTTCCTGGAGTTACAGAGGTTCTTGGAATTGGAGGATTTGAAAAACAATACCATATTGTCATTAGACCAGAAGCCTTACTGAGCTTTGAGGTATCTCTCAATGACGTTATGGAAAAAATCAAATCAAATAATTTGAATGTAGGCGCCCAATTCATTGAACAAAATGCAGAAGAGTATATTGTCCGCTCAGTTGGGCTGGCAAGTAGCATAAAAGATCTAGAGGATATCGTCATTAAAACAGAGGATGGAACCCCTGTTTATTTGAAACAACTTGCTGATATTCGTATTGGAGGAGCAGTTAGAAGAGGTGTCCAAACATATAATGGAAAAAAAGAAGTTGTTGCCGGAATGGTAGTAAAGCTCTATGGGGCAAATTCATCAACGGTCATTGAAGAAGTTGAAAAAAAAATTAGCACCATTAATAATTCTCTTCCAAAAGGTTTAAAGCTTGTGCCCTACTATGAGCAAAAAACCTTAGTAGAAGCTTGTGTTGCTACCGTAACCAATGCTCTTATGGAAGGAGGTATTTTTGTTATATTCATACTACTCCTTTTTATGGGAAGTTTATCTGCGGGAATCGTTGTAGCACTAACTGTTCCATTTTCTATGTTATTTGCAGTAATAGGAATGAAGTATTTTGGCATTTCAGCAAATTTAATGTCCTTTGGAGGACTTGCGATAGCTATAGGTATGATGGTCGATGGGACAATTGTTATCGTTGAAAATGTTGATACTCATTTAAAAATTCCTTCACAAGAACCGTATTTGAAGATTATTACACGTGCTTGTCTAGAAGTTAGTCGTCCTATCATATTTGCCATAGCCATAATCATTATTGTCTTCATACCTCTTATTGCTCTAAAAGGTGTAGAAGGAAAGACTTTTCGCCCTCTTGCTTATACCGTATCACTAGGAATGTTAGGTTCTCTCATCTATGCTATTTTTTTAGCTCCTGTACTTTCAACTCTCTTAATGAAACGTACTGAAACAAAAAAAACACGGAAATCTATAGACGAATGGATTTTTGGATTTTTGTTAATGCTTTATAAACCTTGTCTGTCTTTTTTAGTGAAAAATCGTGCTTTCGTTATTTTTCTTGCAATAGCTATTTTAGCAATAGGAATAATAATCGCTCCTCAGCTAGGTTCTGAGTTTACCCCTCAACTTCAAGAAGGAAGCCTAGTCATCCGATTGAGCATGGCACCCTCTATTTCTCTCAATGAAAGTAAACGCTTAACTATGATCGTGGAAAGGCGTTTGCTTAAAATAAAAGAAATCACTCAAGTGGTTACTCGTATTGGCCGAGGCGAAGTCGGTGCCCACACAGACCCCATTAACAGTGCTGAAATGTTTGTCGCCTTGAAACCCCAAGCTGAGTGGAGAGTCGGTAAACAACAAGAATTGGAAAAATTAATTCGTGAAGAACTAGGAGAAATTCCTGGAATTATACCTAATTTTACCCAGCCGATAGCTATGAGTGTGGATGAACTTCTTGAAGGAGTTAGGGCGCAACTGGCAATAAAACTCTTCGGTGAAGACATTGGTTTACTGAAAGAAACAGCAGATAAAATAGCTGAGGTTGTAAAGAAAGTTAGGGGAGCTGCAGATGTCCAGGCTGACCAGGTAAGCGGTATACCTCAGTTGCTTATACGGATAGATCGAAAAAAGATGGCACGTTATGGTGTAAATGTTTCCGATGCTCAAGGTGTTTTAAAGGCAGCTGTTGGCGGAGAAACTGTTGGCCAAATTTTTGAAGGAGTTCGTCGATTTGATATCTTAGTGAGATTTCCTATAGCATATCGCAATACTCCCGAAGCTATTAGCCAAATTTTAATTCCAACCCCAAGTAATGGTCATATTCCACTCTCAGAGATTGCTGAGATTAGTGAGATTGTAGGTCCACGTCAAATTACGAGAGAAAACAGCCAAAGATTTATAACGGTTCAATGTAATGTCGTAGGGAGAGACATTGGAACCTTTGTTGAAGAAGCTCAAAGAAAAATAGGTGAGCAAGTCAAATTTCCATCTGGATATTTGCTTACTTGGGGAGGCCAATATACTCTGCAACAGGAAGCAAATAAACGCTTGGCTTTAGTTATCCCTCTCACAACATTAATTGTATTTTTATTAATGTATTCCAGTTTTAATTCACTGCGAAGCTCATTGCTTATTTTTACAAACATTCCACTCGCTTTAGTTGGTGGATTGGTTGGACTATGGTTAACAGGACAAAACCTCTCTGTACCCGCTTCTGTCGGCTTTATTGCTCTTTTTGGAATAGCCTTGGAAGACGCAATGGTTTTAGTTGCTTGTTTAAATGACTTGGCACGGCAACGACTACCTATTGATGAGCTGAGTATAAAAGGAGGTTGTATGAGAATTAGGGCTGTTCTCATCACAACAATCACAACTCTTATAGGGTTAGTTCCTTTGCTCTTTTCTACAGGCACAGGAAGTGAGGTGCAGAGACCTCTTGCTACAGTGGTCGTTGCAGGGCTGGCAACATCTACAATGGTCACTCTATTCTTTGTACCAGTTCTCTATAAGTGGTTTATAATAGAAGAAGAAACGACTTCAAAAAGGAAGTGAGATGGATAAATTTGGTGTATTCATAGTCAATCAAAACTCAAACCAAATATGGGATTTGAGTTTTGAGCAAAAAAATATCATAGGCAGAGGTTTATCAGAAGAGCCGGGAACAACTATACTGATTCCTAACCCAACTGTTTCAAAAATTCATGCTTATATCTATCTTGATCCACAAGAGCATCGCTGGTACTTTGAAAACAAAAGTAAAAATGGATCCAAAGTAAATGGTCAAAGAGTGTTGGAAAAATTTCCATTAATTCATGGCGATCAAATTACAATAGGTCCTAATATATTGATTTTTTATGAACGTTTTCGAGCTGATGAGGGAACCGTAGAAATATCTATCTTAGATAGAGTTGGGGAAGATTTTTTTTCTCAACAAGCGGAAATGTCATCAGAAGAAGAAGTAGGACTTATTGTTTTTCTTGTTCTTATAGTTCTTTTTATATGTTTATTTTTTAGCCGATTTTAATTTAGGAGCTGTGTATGAAACGTACATTTTCTTTTTTACTATGTCTTTTAATTATAGCTAGTATTACTTCTATGAATGGGTGTAGTCAGAAAAATAAAAATAATTCTCAAAGTGAACAAAACCATGAAGGGCACGATCATAGAGGAGGAGATGACCATGAGGGACACGATCATGAAGAAGGAGACAATCATGAAGGGCATGACCATTAGTATTAATATTTCTCAAAGAGATTAATACTAAGAAAGCTTGTCAGAAAATGAGACCACAAACAATTTTTTCTATTCACTAAAAGCTTGTCAACCTTCTCTTCTACGGAGTAAGGTTGACAATGAATTTTAAATGAGACTGCTATGCATCGAATGTGCTTTTTTTATACCCTTTTGTTTTGTTCAGGAATCAGTGCTCTCGTTTACGAAGTTTCATGGAATCGGCAAATTGGTTTAATTTTTGGCCATACGGCTCAATGCACAGGAATTGTTATTAGTATCTATTTTTTGGGAATGTCTATAGGATATTGGTGGGCTGGTAAAACTGTCGATCAAAAACAAACTCCACTGCGCTCTTATGCGCTTGCAGAAATAGTTGTGGGTGCCTGGAGTATTCTCATTCCTACTCTTTTACAAAATTTGCATTCTCCCTTTTTTCAGGCATGGGGAAATCATTCTAGTCCATCTTTTCGTATTATTTTTCGAGTTCTTGCTGTCACAGTTGTAATACTGCCTTCTGTTGTTGCCCTAGGGTATTCATTCCCTGCTTTTGCTAAATTTATTGCCATTCAGAAAAAGCAAGCCCAAAAACCTATTATTTATTCTTATGCTTTGAACACAGCAGGAGCATTTACCGGAACGTTTCTAAGTCCAGTACTTATCTATTACTTCGGTGTTACAGGGATAAATTATTTAGCAGCAGGCGTATCTATCATTTGCGGTCTGAGTGCTTTTGTCGTTTCTTTGAAGATAGAAAAATTCTCTTCCTCCTTGTCCTCCTCTTCCTCTCACCGAGTCGAACAATCAATATCTCCTTTTGTCTATTGGATGATCGTACTTTCAGGAGGAAGTATCCTAGGTTTAGAAGTTTTATATACGCATCTATTTTCATTAATATCACACAATAGCACTTATAACTTCACTGCTACTCTCTGTTCTTGCTTGATATCACTAAGTTTAGGAAGTTTAATCGTTTCTCAAATAAAAAAGAGAACTACCCAGTATTTTGTATGGATTTGCGCTGGAATCTCTTTAGCAATCCCCTTTTCTTTACAAATTTTTTTATTCTTAACAAGAGGAGAGTTATTTGCTCCCACAAACAACTTTATTCTTTACCTCTTGTCTTACTTTTTATTGAATCTTTTTGTTGTAGTTTTCCCCATTACAATTGCCTCTACGATTTTACCTTTGTGCTGGGATCATCTTTCTTCTCATCAAGGAAAAACAATAGGGCACATAACATTCATCAATACGATCTCTGGAGCTATTGGTTCAGGAGCAGCTACTTTTTTTATGATTTCCTACTTCGGAATTCGTTCATCTTTCGTTTTTCTAGCACTTATTTACTGTTGTACTTCGATTGTATTTTTTCTGAATTTTTACAAAGCCAAGCGTATTTTAATCTTCTCTCCTCTTTATATCATTATTTTCTGTATCTGTATTTACTTACCTCCCGTAGACGAGTATAAACATAAAAATCACGAAAAAATCTGGCACCGAGAAACTATCTATGGACCAATTGATGTTATTCGCGAAAAATCTTCGAACAACTTAAAAATAACCCAAAACAACCACTATGTTTTGGGCAGTAGTCTTGCCGAAGTTCGCGAACAAAGACAAGCACACATTCCTCTTCTCTTACACAGGGCACCTAAAAAGATAGCTTTTTTAGGAATTGGAACAGGGATGACCATGAAAGGTGCTCTACAGCATAAAACAGTAAAGCATATCGATGCTATAGAATTAATACCTGAAGTTATTGAAGCAGCTAAGTTCTTTCATCCAGAAAAAAATAATGTTTTTAGAGATCCACGAGTTCATATAATTGTAAATGATGCTCGCCATCATTTGTACCAAAGTGGTAACAAGTACGATGTTATTATCTCAGATCTTTTTGTTCCTTGGCATAGCTATACAGGCTACCTTTACACAAAAGAACACTACGAAATAGCTAATAAATCTTTAGAAAAAAATGGTTTATTCTGTCAATGGCTTCCTTTATATCAATTGGGAGAAAATGAATTCCAAATGATTGCTGACAGTTTTGTTTCTGTTTTTCCGTATACCTCTCTATGGAGAGGAGAAAACAATGATGAGTATCCTCTTATGGCTCTAATAGGATCGAAGAAGCCACTTATTTTTGATCCTGAAGTTATTGAAAAAAAAATGGGTAAGTTGACGGCAAGAAAACGTGTTAAAGTAAAACTGAAAAAAAGAATGATCTCCATTCTTTTACCAAGAGATAGATTCTTAGAGAAGGAATATTTTTTTTCATTGTATGTGGGCGAGTGGCAATTAAAAAATAAAAAACTTCTCAATACGGATGAATTTCCTCGAGTAGAATTTTCTACCCCCATTACTCAAAATGAAGAAAAACTCCTCCGAAATAGAAAACTGCGAGAGTATTATCGAAAAACTTTAAACCGGCTGCCTAAATTTTAATCATTTGCGGGGTTAAGTATGTTTTGCAAAATAAAGAGAAGTATTCGTTTTAAAATTACTTTTACGTTTACTCTGTTTGTTAGCATAATATTATGTTTCTTCTCGATGAGTCTTCACATGCTACACACCCTGCAAGTTCAGAAAAACATGGAAAGATCTCTTTATTTTGCAATAAAACAAAGTGAGCAAAATTTCTTTGACCAAAACAGAAATTTCCATTTTCATAAAGAAGATGCAGATAAAACAAATGAAATCTTTCCATTTATTGCGATTCAAGTATATAGCCAAGATAAAATTTTGTACTCTTCCCATAATCTTCCTTACAATGATAAAAACTATACTGTATCCAAATACTCAGAAACAAAGGATAAAAAATTTCTAACTTTATCCCAATTATTTATAAATTCTTCAAATCAGTATATTATTCGGGCATTCTATTTCCAGAATTCTGAAAAAGAAAAACTAAATGATTTAATCATTACTCTATTTTTTTTAATATTACCGTGCATTGTTTTTACTGCTATTGGTTCTTGGTATTTAGTTTTTAAACTTCTAGCTCCTTTTCGCCAAGTTAGCAAGGATGCTTCTCGAATTAGTGCAAAAAATCTTAGCGAAAGATTGAAATATTCGACAGAGAATGATGAAGTTGGTCAACTGTGCATTACCTTAAACGATTTATTTTCTCGTTTACAAAGATCCTTCGAGACCTTGGAAAAATTTACGAGCGATACTTCTCATGAACTCAAAACGCCTTTGACAATTATGCAAGGCGATATAGAAGTATTATTACGTAAGAAAAGATCTCCTGAAGAATACAGAAAAACACTAGTCGACACCATTAATGAAATAGATCGAATGCATCGTTTAATTGAGAGACTTCTGTTACTTGCCCGAGCAGGAAATGAAAAAGTAAGAACAAAGCTTTCAGAAGTTGCTTTCGCAGATCTAATAGAATTGACAAAAAACAATCTCGCTAGAACACATAGCGAAGCGGCAATTTACATCGAAGAAAATATAGACTATAGTGTTTATATTTATGGAAACTCTTTCTCTCTACAACAAATTGTAGAAAATTTATTGAGCAATGCTTTCCAAAATACACCCAAGAAAGGAAGAATTTTTATCTCTTTACAGAAATCAAAAAATTATGCTAAGTTTGTCATTAAAAATACAGGAGAAGGAATAGCTCCTGAACATATTCCATTTATATTTGATCGATTTTATCGAGTAAACTCTATTAAGTTTCAGGGGCAAAATTTTGGTCTTGGACTAGCGATTTGTAAAGCTTTAGCTGAAAAGCATAAGGGCTATATTGAAGTAAAAAGTGTTTTGCAAAAAGAAACAACTTTTACTCTCTACTTGCCCTTAGAAATGAATAAAATAAGGAAAACATAAAGCGAAGAAGCTATAATAAAATAGACAATCAGGGTTTCGGCATATCCTTTTTCCCAAGCCCGCCGAGCACACTTTCCATGCAACGGGCTCCTAATTTTAATTCCGTTGCGCAGTTGATGTAGAGAAGTAGGGCCTTTGAAAAGTTTGAGAAGATAAAAATTTGCTAAAGAAAGTAAAAATACCATATAGCCAACTTGTCAAAAATGTTGGAGGAAAATTATGGCATTGCAAATAGAAGTTCAAAATAACAAATTTCGCACAGTGGGGCAAGAATTTGAAACAAAGTGGATATTGGATACATTAGTAAACAGAAAGGTCATAAGTTTCGTTTGACATAAGATTTTCCTTTTGAGTAATTTAGTCGTAAATTTGGAGACACAAAAAACTATATCTTTGCTGGATAGCTGTCCTTTCTTTCTCAATTTCTCGCATTTCGCAAGCAGTTACCCCTTCGAGAGGCAATCAGGGCAAAACCGAAACGGTCAAGATTGCCTTGGCATTTTGGACAATGAATGGATCATAATAACCTCACGCTTTGATAAAATCTCATGACTATCCGCATGGTAAGTCCCTTGTCATATTCTTGTCATAGTTTTGAAAAGTGTGTCATTTTTCGTGACTACCCTTCTTATTAAGGTTCGTCACCAATTTTGACACACTTTTTACTCATAAGGTCTTGAAGTACTCTTTGAGTTTATCTCTTGTTCCCTTTGAAAAATCACGCCTTACATTTAGTTTTGTACTAGCTTTTGCCCAGGTATATCTTTCGGCTTTAAGCTCTTTTAGTCTCTCCTTGACCTTCTCAATCTTCTCGGCTGCCTTCTCTTCTTTCATCTTCGCCTTGACCTCTTCTCGCAATTTTTTGATCACCTTCATATCAATATCAACCCTCTTAGATGCCGTCACCTTGGAGAGTCCACCCTTTGCGATATCCACAAGAGCCTTCTCTGTCTTTTTGTACTCACCATTCTCATGAAAGTGGAGAGTATCGACATGCAATGCCTTGACATCATGCTCATAGAATCCGCATTTGACCTTTTCTCGAACCATTCCCTTGAGAGCTTCAGTTATAGCTTTAGTCTCCTTGGTATCGGTATTCTGAAGAACAATAACCTTGCGCCCTTGGTTCCCCCGGAGGATACGTCCGGCATTCTGTAAGATAAACGCCTGTCTATCCTGCTCTTTTCTTTCTGTGAGCTCATCTTGAGTATAAGTAGTCAAATCATATGCCATAGCTGGTTTATAGATGTTTGCCGATATGAAAACAGTGAAGTAATTCGGCAAATTAATGGCCCTACCCAAAGGCCCTCGTGAGTGAGTGATGAGTACTTCCCAATTTCCACCACGAAACTTCTCGTTGACTTTGGCCGAGTCATCAAAGTAGCACGCAGCTCCATAGTCATTCGGGCATTTCTTGTAAAGATCGCGCGATTGAACAAGGCGTGGCTCGAAGACAAGGCTTTGCCCATAGGAGCTATAATCTTGGAAGAATACATTCTTTTTGCCCTTGATTGTTTTTACATAAGTGATTTTGCCTTGAAAACCAACCACCAAAAGCTCATCTATCTTTTGGTTGCTCACTTCAATTTGGACCTCTGCTAGATCTTGCAATCCTTCCTTCAAGAAATGGATATTTGTTGGGCTAAACGTAGCTGATAACCAAATCGATTTCTTTGCATGTCGGTGAATCCATTCCATTGGGGAGAGGTCTTTTAAACTGAGGTGAGGAACGCCACATGTGTGATAAGGAAACTTAACCTTTGCTCGAACTTCTTCAGTGATGTCTCGCGGATCGATGTACTCGCCCTCTATTGTTGGATATTCTTTGTAAATCGTTGGGAAAAATGCGCTGTCAATCATGTCTCGGAAAGCAAGTTTTTCGTCAAAGACTTCCTCTTCCTTGAGATTGAAGCGAAATGACTTATTGCCAAGGAGCCGCTTGTGCTGCTGCACTTGCTTCATGAAAAGGTTGCCTAGTTGGACTTCTTGCTCGGCTGTAACGATAGGAAGGTCAAAGCTGTGCGTTTTGGCATCGCGCTCACTTTGGGTCATCCTTTGTTCAGTTTTGATATAAGGGACGTGATAGTCGCTTACTTCGTAGCTTTGGCTATGGTGTTGATTAAAGTACCAGCAATTGTGACAACCTCCGCTTTTGTTGAAAGCTGGACAAATTTCTTGCTTGATATAGACCGCCTGCTTTGATCCTTTGGGTTGCCGTCTTACATATCGAGCTCCCACAGTGATGGTTTGAGTGATCTTTTCACAAAAGGCGTCTCCTTCGTCCACAATGATGATTGGCTTCTTTTCTTCGATCCACTTCAAGAAGGAATAGAATAGATCGGACATACCTTTTCTCTGGAGATAGGTATGATGAGTGACTACCGCGAGGGTGGATTCGGATATTTTGATGTGACCATCCTTGTCGGTTTCTTCGCTGACATTCTCGCCACCTCTGAGTACTTGGGTATAAAGATCATCGGTAGTCAGGTTTGATTTCTCCTCCAGGAGCTCAACAAATTGCTCTTGGTCTATGCGATTGCCCGAGACAAAGCAAACTGGCTGCGAGTGCTTAAGACAGCTCAAGAAGTAATCCGCACTAGTATAGGTCTTGCCCGATCCAGTTGCCGCATTGATTGCAATATGCTTTTGCTTCGAAGTAAGTGCTTTGGCAATCGTGTTTATTTCGGCAAGCTCGTTAACCTTGGTGAGTTCCTGCACTTTGATTTTCGCTAGCTCTTTTTTTTGCTGAGCTTTACGAGCTGCCTGATACCAAGTAGAATAAAGATCACTGTTAAGTTGACTTATGCTCTCAGCACAATTTGCGTGAAAACAATGGCTATTTGGTATACCCTTTTGGTTGAAGAAGATGTCAAAATCTGTATGACGGTTTCCATCGTGTTGATCTTCGTAAGGACAATGTCCTTGTAGTTTCCAATAGTTCTTCTCCTCAGTTTCAATGAGTGCGTGATTTAGGAGCAATTTAAAGACTAGCTCCTTGAGTTTTTCTTTATCCTCGTCAGTTGGTTCGTACTTCTCGCCATCAGCCATCTCCTTGGCTTCTTGTCCCCATTCAAAAGAAAGGTTTAGCTCAGCTAATTTCTTGTTACGCTGTCGCTTGGGCATTATGTCAAGAAGATGCTTTTCTAATTCCTCTGGTATTTCGGTAAGCTGCCCTTCCACTTTGTACAATTCACCTGAGGTATGAAGCCCAAACACTTGCACAGTCTTTTTCCCGTAGAGGAGCTCAAAACCATGAGTTTCAACAAATTTCTTGCCCTTCAATGTAGTAAGGAGTCGATTCTTGCACCGATAGAGGATAGTTCCTCGATGAGCACCAGAATGGACATCTTGTCTAGTGGCACCATTACTGGAATGCCACACGGTCATAGTATCAGAAATCTTATCTTGTAGTTCAAACGCTTCGGGCTTATCCAAATCAATGGCGACAACTCCCGCTTCAAGGCCAGTGTAGAGGCCAAGACCAGCGTACTTGTGATATGTCTCATTCCATTGAGATATCTTGTCCAATTTCGCTCCGCTAGGGTTTCGTTTCGCTTCCTTCGGGATAGGATGGAGACCTAACTCCTTGTACTTCTCGGCTTCCTTGTGGGCCTCTATCTTGTGAATAAGCTCATAAGCTGATCTTATGTAATAGTCATAGTCTATGTCCCCAGGAAAATCCTCGGGTAATTCGTTGAGGAGTGTGCTATTTTTACCATTAGCGATATGGCTAGTATTTTCGTTTTTCCCACCGTGTTTCATCAAATCTTTGCCTGAAGTAGACACATACCAGCGATTAGTTCTTTGCGCTGCACTTCCTGCCCAGGTCACTTTGAAAGATCGAGTTGCTTTGTAGCTAAAGCAGAAGTTCGTGATATCCCGCTCTTGTAGAATTGTGTCCTCTATGGGAATGCCCTTGAGGAAATAGTTTTGCCACGCTTTCTTTATGACAAGACGATCGTTTTTCTTTCGTAAATTCGACCCATTGAATTCGCCCTTGGTTTTGACCTTACCGTCTTCATCAAGAGCCATGTAGTTGTTGACGTCGCGTCGCACGTATTTAGAAAACTTACTTTCTTCGAGCTGGAGCTGTGTGTGATTGCTCCATTCGGTGCAAACATTGTCAAAGAGTGCGCGTTGCTCAGGCTTTAGCTTGACGACAATTCCATCAGTATTTGCAGAGATCACTTCGATACCAGCAGCAACAAGACGCTCGATGAGCATTATAATGGCTAACTGGCCCGATATAGTCACGCGGTACATTACACGAGGATCATAGAAAGCACTGTGTTTCTCACCTGTTTTCCCGAATGCGCTATTAATAACGATTTTCAGTGAATCAGCAACGCCTTTTTTCCCTTCGCGTTTAGCTTTGATTCGGAGCTCTGTGATGTCTTTGAGGATATTGGTCCAAATCTTTGTCAAGTGGCCAGGGTGGAGCTCATCGCGGATAATTAGAGCAGGGTAGTAGCTAGTGACATCCACGTCCACAACTTGATACTCGTCGCAAGATTCCAAGATTGCGGGATAATCCACCGAATGGAGACCACCAGCAGCAAAGGAGAACTCTTTTCCTCCAACGACAAGAGTTTCCTTGATGGAGTCTAGCTCAAAACCACCAGTCTCTTTACGTTTCATCGACTTCGTTTTTAGGTTGTCGAGAAAATGACGAAGATTTTCGCTATAGAAATAGATCCAATCAGGAACTATCTCCGACAAGAGTACTTCGTTGACATCTTCTCGAATCTCGCAAAGCTTCCACTTATTGTATGTGGTAGCTTTTTGATATTGGTGACAGATGATTTCTTCACTGACCTGGGCATCTGACAAGGTGAGAACGTCAACACCATACATCTTTTCCAGCTCGTATCTTAGAGCTACCGAATCTGATAGTAAATTCCAAAGCTTTCGCGTAACATCAACATCGTTTTGGCAGTATGCAGCAACGTTGTCTTTCTGCTTGTGGTTCAAGATCCAGTCAAAGGAGTAGGGCAAATCCTGTATCTTGTGGTGCTTGATCCGAATAGCGAGGTCTTTTAGACCAGCAATTCCCATATCACTAGAGTCGTCCTTGAAAGCAAGATTCATGAGGTCAACAGATCGCCACCAAGTACAAGGGACGTGATATCTATATCGACTAACCAAGCGACGATCTTCGCTCACAATGATCTCTTGTGACATGGTATATACTTCGGCTTCGTTCTTCCGCTCACCTGCGAGCACTGCCTTGAGGATAGGCTCATCGTAACCAAGGGAGTTGTACCCGACGAGGATCTTATCTTTATCGGCTAAGTAGGCGCGTAGTTCGTTGAGGTTAGTAAAAGTGAAGTATCTAAACGTTCCACTTTCTTCTAGACATACCACGAGGAAGAGATTTTGATACACCTCTATGTCGTAGATGACTACGCGCTTCCCAATCTCCACGAAGGGATTTTTTATAGGATATAGATTTTTTTTGTTGACAGTTTGCATAGCTTTCCGTATAGTATCCGTACCTTATTCACAAGAAAAATGCCCAGGGAGTTACCGCTCGCTGGGCGTTTGTGTTTAAGTGCTTTGTTCTTGAAGAGCTGGTCGATTGCAGTCTATCCGGCTCTTCTTCTTTTTCACTATTTTCTCACCTTTCTCTGTCAATGAATATTTCTCATCCTCATGAGCAATTTCCCTAAGTTGTTCGTACTCTTCACGCTGTACCAAGACATATCTAGAACCTTTCCAATACTCACGAGCATCAGCCAATATTCCGGCATTGGTCTCACATTCTTGTTTGAGTTGTGCTTCCATCAGCAAGTTTTGAGTTTGGAGCTTTTTGGCAAGCTTCTCCCACTTTTCTGCTTGCTTTCTCCAAGCGTCACGTTGATCTCGTAAATCCATATTATCTAAACCTCCTAGTCAAAATACCCTTGAACATTATGCCGACAAAGGCACATACAAAGCACACGATTCCAAAGAAGAATATTTCTTGGTAGCTGTTCAAGCTAGGATTGTCTTGTGCGAAGACCATTAGCCCAACTGATATCAGCATCATTAAAACTTCTACTAGCATAGTGATTTTCCTTTCGGTAGTCGCACAACACGCCCTTTTAGATAATTAGCGACATCGCTTACATGAAACTTTCGTTTCGCAATAGGGAACCTAGCTGGAAGCTTACCGCTATGATAATCTTGGCGTATCTTTTGAACAGATACGCCCGCTTCTTTTGCTACTTCTGCGAAGCTAAGACAGCGATTAGTGATCTGCAATTGCTTCTCTTCTTCAAGGCGCTCAATGCGGGCAATGTCTTCGAAGCGCGCTTGTTCTAGCTCCATAATCTTGGCAGCTAGGTCGTTTAGGTCAGGGTTTTGCATAGGTTTATCTCCTTGTCGAACATTTCTTGTTAGTTGGCACTAACACAGGTTGAGCGGCTCTTGTTAACTTGAGTTAGCATAGGATTAAGCGCCATAAGGAACACGCCACCAGAAAAGAAGCAGACAGATACCAGTATTCCATGAATCTGAGTCTCTCCGTGCAAGGCGTATATGCTTTTGGCACATATCCAAACCGACATCCAAGTCAAAAACAATCCGTACATTTTTAGCATAGGCTTTTCCTTTGTGTAAATGGCACCCCAAATACCAAGTTTAGGGGATTTGCCGAAAACACTTAATTTGATCGGGAATTTCTTCAAGAGAGAATCTAGGTAAATACTCTGGAAGTAGCAGTAAATAAGATGAGCTAAGGGAATTTTTCCCCTGTTCCCATAGGAAAATGAAGCTAGCAGTTACGTCCATTTTTTTTGCAAATTGTTTCTGCGTCATCTGCTCTTTTTTCCTTTCCTCTTTGATTCTTTTACCGATCAATTTGACAATTGAAGATTTCATAAAAAACCCCCCCCCCATTCACGTAGTATATTATACGTAATCGTAGTATTCTATACAAGATAAAAATAAAAAAACTTGATTTTTAGACCAAATGAATATATAAATAGTAACTAGACCGTTACTTAAGAAGGGAGACCCAGACATGACTACAGAGAAGATAAAAAAACGGATCTCTGAAGTTTTGAAGCGCATCAGAAAAGAAGAAAAACTCACCCAAAGACAAATGGCTGAAGTAATTGGTGTTTCCAAAGATGCAATTTGTTCATGGGAACTTGGAAGAAATCAACCCTCCGGTGTTGTTTTACTTGAGATAATGGCAAGATTCAATTTAGATAGAAATGATTTTGTTGATGATTCTTCCGAAAAAAACACTGAGAACGAAAAACTCAAAGACAAAGTTTCCAAAATGGAAAAGGCCCTTATTAACAAAGGGATACTTACTGCCGGTTGAAGAGCCGAAGGTGAATAATACCGCCAAATTCCCCACCTGAAATTTTTATTTCCCTCTATCTTGCGGTTTTCTTACTACGCAAAGACTTACTCACACTAAATTTTCCTCTAGACAAACTTAATTTGGTTTAGTATTTTTTATTAATTCACAATCCGTATTCTTAAAGGACAAAAGCATGTGCTTCGGGATCTATTGTTTTCTCTTTGGTACTTCTGAATGATTCACGTTTGTATATATCTTCCACTAAATGGAGTGATGACTAAATGACAAAAATACACATGAGCCGCGTATTCGTTCTTCTAATTTCCTTTCTGATTGTTGGTTGCGGAGAAAAAACAATTGACGGATCTTCTGATGAAAGCTTAGAAGACTCTATTAAAAAAATTAGGGAAGACTTATCTAAGGAAGAAAAAGAAAAGTTCAAAGCAGCAGTTACGGCTGTTGCATTAAAAAATATCAACTTGGTAGATCCTGAAGGCAGCAAAAAAAAGATAGTAAAAGAGCTTGATGGAAAAACCGCGCTTGATGTAATTGAGCTCGGGGAAAAAATAGCAGCAGAAATAGAAGAAAAACAAGCCAAGTTTGAAGAAGAAAGACTTCTTAGGGAAAAAGAAGAAGTTGCTCGCCGAAAAGAAAGACAGGTTCAATATGAAAAAGAATTACTTGAGCACCGAAAGCAAGAAATTGCTGCCCAGAAAAAAAGAATTAAAGAAAAAATAATTAAAACTGTCGACGAGATAAAAGAACTAAAAAAACAATACGAAATAGTAAAAAAAGCTAGGTCTGAAATTAGTAAATTCAAAATTATTAAATCGGAATTTTATTATGCCGAATCATCATACATAACTAAGCCCATAATTGATCTTAAAATAAAGAACGAAACGAAGTATCCTATTTCCAGAGTGTATTTTTCTGCTGTTTTATCCTCTCCTGGTAGAAGTATTCCTTGGGTTAAAGATACGTTTAATTATAAAGTTCCAGGAGGAGTAGAGCCTGGCGAGATAGCTGAATGGAGTTTAGCACCTAACATGTTTGGAGAATGGTCAAAAGCACCTAGAGATCGTGATGACATGATTCTTACTGTTGAGGTTACAAGGCTAGATGGCTCTGACGAAGAAACCCTTTTTGATTCCGAGTTTAGTGAATATGACAAAAATAGAGTATTTAGTGCTAGAGAACGCTTAGATAGTTTAAAGGAAAGTCTGAAAAAATTGAACGAAGAGCAACAGGATAAGGGGTCAAAGAATGATTAAATGGTTATCTATTGCAGCTATCGTTTTATTGAGCTTGTTTTTTTGTCGAGGTACTCACGAGAAGATGAGCAGCTTATCAGGCTGCTAGTATTATGTTTGTGGGGGTTGATCACATTTTAAGAAGTGATCAAGACCTGTTTGTGTAAAGGCCCACTAACAAAAAATAACTGGCGACCTAGCCTAAGTAAGATGTTCTTGCCCATGATAAACTTTCCCTAGCCAAAGTTATATTACTGTGGTATTTTTCTAACACAGTGATATGTTTATCTCGTCTAATATGACAAGTGACACTAGTTCAAATTAACTGAAGTCAAATAGAAAATGGTTTACTATCATGCCAAAAATTAATCCAAATAATCTCATATGGGCGCGAGAAAAAGCGGGGTATACTTTGCGAGAAGCCGCCACAGCTTTTGGGGTTAGTGAAGAAAAGTTAGCGGAGTGGGAGTCAGGAAAGTTAAACCCTCCCCGAGGTAAGCTACTCCTTATGTCTAATAAATATCACATTCCTCTTACTATTTTTTACATATCAAGAAAACCCGTTGAAAGCAAACCAATAGAAGATTTTAGAACTTTGCCAAATAAAAAAATATCCCCAAAAGAAGAGGCATGGGTTAAAGCTCTTGTAAGGAAGATTAAAGTAGGACAAAATTTAATTAACTCAGCCCTGGAAGACGAAGACGAAGCTATACCTATTTCTTTCGTTGGTTCAATAAAAATAACAGATAGTACTAAACATATAATCGAGTCTATAAAGGAAAATATAGAGTTTGATTTAGAATTTTTCCGACAAAAAAAACAAGCAGAGTCTTTCAACTATTTACGAGCTCAAATTGAAAAATCTGGGATTTTTGTACTTTTGCAATCTAACCTTGGTAGTCATCATACAGATATAGATCCCGAACTATTTAGAGGTTTTTGTTTAGCAGATCCCGTATCTCCATTTATAGTCATAAACAGTAAAGACCATCCAGCAGCCTGGAGCTTTACCTTATTGCATGAGTTAGTTCATGTGTTTTTAGGTAATACAGGTATTAGCAGTAAACTGGGAACTGGAATAAAAGAGAAAAAAACTGAAAAGCTTTGTAATGATATTGCTAGTAACATTTTACTGCCTCATGAAGAACTTAGTTCTATTAAAATGTCAACTTTAAATAAATCGACGAATGAAATTGTTAGCTTTGTTTCAAATTTTGCGGAAAAAAGGAATCTCAGTAATTCAATGGTTTCTTACAGAATGTATTGTTGCAATATGATTGAAAAGGATTTATGGTTATTTCTCAATAAAGAGTTTTATACAAAATGGAAAAATAAGAAATCTGAAAAAAAAGAGAAAAGCAAAGGAAAACAGGGGGGACCGAGTTATTATGTTTTAAAAAAACATCAAATTGGTACACCACTTATTCGAGTTGTCAAACGGATGATGGCCGAAGGAGCCTTGAGCACAACCAAGGCAGCTAAAATATTAGATGTCAATGCTAGGAATATTGAAAACGTCATTAACTTGTAACGATAGGAGTGTCACTTGCTTTACTTACTTGATACGAATGTCTTTATTGATGCTAAACGAATGTATTACCCCATACCTAGAATACCTGAGTTTTGGGACTGGTTAACTCATGTTGCTATAAAAGGTAAAGTTAAAGTTCCAGTTGAAATTCACAACGAGATAGTCAATGGAACAAGTAAAGACCAATTAAAAGTATGGGCTAGTGAGAGAGAAAGAAAAAAATCTCTCCTTCTTAACGAAGACGTTTCACCAGATCTCCTTGAGTTAACACTGAACACTTATGCTCCAGACTTAAATACAGATGAAATAATGGCTATAGGCATGGACTGTTTTTTAATAGCTTATGCGTTGGCTGATAAAGACAATAGAACGGTTGTGACAAGTGAAGTATCTAAAAGAACACAACCCCGATCGAAAAAAAGAGTTCCTGATATTTGTGAAGACCTTGGTATTGATGTTATAAATCCTTTTGAATTATATGAAATTTTAGATTTCCGAACTAACTGGAATAATGGACTGAGTGGAAATTCATTTACAGATTTAGGACTTTAGCTTCCAATTTCCCGCCTAATTGCCAAAGAACCAATGCTCTAATAAAGTCGTACATAATATCGCAAGAGAGAATATGATACGACTCTTTTTACTGAGCGTTGGTTTTGTCATAACATGCCTAGGGATAAAATAGTCGTCCTTGGGTATTTTTTCATTTAAGAATATATGCTTTCTGTAAAACACCTCCTACGAATCTCCATCAAAAAGCACATGTGACTTCACTCAACCCTTGACTAGCGATTCTCCATAAGATAAGATTTTTACTATAGACAAATCTCCTCTAGAGGAGGAATAGATGAATGGAAAAGAGGATTGCAGGAAAACATGTCTTGTCAGAATCCAGTCGGCTGTATATGCACACAGCTATCCCTAGCCGAGGGTTTAGGGCTTATTTGTTCATAAAGGGTGAATTCATTTGCTTGCCACCACCACAAGAGATGGCGACAATATTGACGAATGGCGGTTTGGGTTAGGTGTTGACTGTGTAGAGGAACGATATTTTTATGGGAGTGGGCCTACTGACGAAGGAAAGAGGGTTTTGTATATTGTGGAGATTGAGTCGGATAAAAGGGCTTACTTGGGGTGAAGAATAATACAAGGCGAAAAGAATGTCAGATAATGAGCAAAAGCCTGTATTTGAGATAGATCTAAAAGATAATGGTGAATGTTTAGACCGTGTTCCATTGAAGTGATAAAGGAGTGGATTAATAAAGAAAACAATTAAAGAAGATTACGCTCAAGGGTTATATGTGTTGATAGGTAAAATTAAAGATTGGACAGACGTGATCGATTTCCCAGGTAAATTTTAAAATTTAGAAAACATTTTGTAAGGACATAGCTAAAATGCTTAACATTGTTTTAGATAATTCATTTGTAAGATGTGATTTAGCAGATAATCGTTTTAAAAACTGGACGTTTTGGTTACCAGATGTATTGATAAGGGAACTGGCTAGCACAGATAAAATAGATTGTAAAGATATTTTTAAAGATGTTATCGATAGGGTTGAAATTATTGAACACATTTGGCCAATGATTTCAAAAGAAAGAAATAGCAAAGAATCTCATTCTTTAATAATTGATAATCAACTAACTAAAAGTTTCAAAGAATTTATCCAGAAAGATATGGATTTAGATAAGCAGTCTATTGGTAGCATTGAAAATTTTGAGGTAGCTTTCAAGGCCTGCGGATGTTTATACCAAACTTTCAAAACATGTGGCTTTCCAAAAGATAAATTCGAGTTACTTGATCAACTATCTTCGAGTTTTCTTTGCGAAAACTCAGAAGTGATTCCTTTAATTGCTAAAGGAATTTTGTTTTCGGGATTAGACTCAGAGTTGTGGGAAAAATTTGATAACAACTGGATTATGTATCAATACACAAGGGCTTTTTTTTTAGCGGTTATATGGAGACACTCTCAAGGAGCTCTAATGAAAAATCCAAAAAAACTGAATAACGAAATGAGAGATTTAGAATATTTACCTTATCTTAAACATGCGGATGGTTTTGCTAGCAAGGATAAAAACTTATTAATATATGCAAGAACATTGTTTCCTAAAATAAAACTGTTTTCAAATAACGAGAATTTCAACACAGCAGAGAAGGCGTTTCTAAATTTTGAAAGTAATTAGTTTAATTTTTGTTACTTCTTAAGGAAAAACGATAGCATTTATAAAAAAGAGCGTTTCAATAGAAAGAAAACCCAGTTGTTTCAATCTTACCATGATAGAGCGGATTATGAATGGTTTTTATTTTGATGGAAAATCGTTCTCTCATTACTCAAATATATATATAGGAAAAAGCTCCTTTTTACCTGAAACAAACCAAATCCAAATATGCGTATCCAATACTATCATAGCTAATTATTAAACTCCCAATCCTCATCTGGTACAGCTGGACCAAAAGGATCATCATACTTTAACACTCCCAACGGTTTAACCTTCTCTTTTGGCCAAATAGCCGCTATCAATTCATCTCTGGTCATATTCTCCGAAGTTTTTTCCAAATCACTCTCATCTTTCTGCATCTCATCATCTGGAGAAACATGAATAGTTACTTTCCCTATGCCCGTTATATCAAACTTTTCTTCATACTCCACACCACGTTTTTGCAAAACCTGCTTCAGAGAAGATAGAAACTGCTCAACACTTAAAGTTTCCGCCTGTGCTTCCATATCTTTGTCCTCCGTGCGAAAAAATAAAATATTCTATGTAGAAAATATCACATTTATTGAGATTTAGCAACAATCACACCAATTTAGCTGACTTTTAGGCTCCACCATCTTTCGAGCTACTTCTTTCCCTTATGAGACTAGCTAAAGCCTTGCAAAGTACCATGTTCCCTGGAAGGTAAGGCTCCTGCCGCACCTGGGATGTGATTAATTCCTGATAAAGAAACCTGCTAGGTGATCTCCAGTTGCGGCAGGAGCACCTGCGATATAAAAGCGTTTTTTCATTTTCAATATGAAACCGATGGCAAATAAATGTGTTGAAATACCATGTCAGGAGCTAATCACATTCCCGGTGCGGCAGGAGCCTTACCCTCCAGGGAACATAAGCCATCAAACGGTTTTCGATAGTCTCATTCAAAAGCGGTTTCAGATAAGCCTTGCCCACCCTCAAATTGTTTTATCTGAAATATTGGCCTAAGATGTGATCAACGTCAACTATATTGCACATTATCTCCATGAAAAAGTATAGTATAACTGTAAATAGAGTCAAAAAACGGCACTTTTTGCAGTTATACTATACTTTTTCATGGAGATAATGTGCAAAGACTTTGTTCAGAAAATATGAAATCCATTTATAACTTCGCTCTTCGGTTATTCAAACCTATCGTCTGGCATAAAAAAAGCCTCTCGTGGTAGAGCCACTTTGGGGGGCTGAGTGGGTAGGTTTTTTATTTTTGGCCTTAAGGACAAAGAATTTATAGTTTCCGATAACCCTGACGTGTATTTTTCGTAAACTTTCGTACCTCAAACAAAGTCCAAAAAAAGTCTGAAGTTTTAACAACTCAAAACCAAAGATTCTTTGTCCTGAAGGGACAAGACAACCCAGCCTAGGATGAAGTCCCATAGCTGTCAACTTAAAGCGTAAGTTCTTGTATTTCAACGCGAAGCGGTGGGGGGTTATAGCCTGGGCATTCATGCCCAGGGAAACGATGTCTCTCCAAATATGCGCTCTGAAGGAGCGCAGGAGGCTATGTTTCCTGTGTGCCTCCAGCACACCCATCTAGGGGAAACTCCTAACCTGGGGCTAAAGCCACCAGGCTATAACCCTCCACCGCTTCGCGGCAAAAACCTTTACAGTATCAACACTTACGACTTAGGTTGACAGCTATGGGATGAAGTCCTAGGTAAACCGAGCCCAAGTAAAATATATGTACTCGTCGTATTTGCATCGTTACCGAAATGGTGAGGTTTCACCTGGACATCGTTATCGAAATGTTGTGGTTTCGTCTAGGCATCATTATCGAAATGGTGAGGTTTCATCCGGGCATCGGTTTACCTAGGACTTCGTCCTAGGCTGGGTTGTCTTGTCCCTTCAGGACAAAGAATCTTTGGTTTTGAGTTGTTAAACTATTGTTCAGGAATACCTTATAGTAAAAACCTACACAGACAATATCGATCAAAACAAAAAAAGCCCCTCATTTGCGAGGGGCTTTTTTATTTGAGCGGAGTCTGATCAGTTGTCCACACATATCCCACCAAAAAAAACATCTGGCACTATAATCTATTGTTATTCAACAGTTTACAGACTAACATTGAGTTGCCTCAGAACACATATACAATTTGGAAGATTTGATTTTGGGTAGGAAAATAGCCACCTAAGACATGTATTTCAAAGGATTAATGTTTTCTGCTTATTTTTACTTGGCCGTATTCATTGGCGAGTGGGGTAGGTTTTTGTTTGGGGGGAATTTTTGCAGCCTGGTTTAATAGCTGGCAAAGTCTTTATTTTCAGCGTGTCCCTCCGCTCGTTCCAAAGCCATTAAGTTAAGGGGATGTTAGAATATATAAGAGGTAGAGGACGATTTTATTCCTCTACCTCTTATAGCATGGTAGTTTGGTTTTCTAAAAAATAATTTCCCAAGGATGTATTCTATCAGGCGTAGCGGACAACCACAAGGGCCCTGCAGGCAGGCCCTTGCTGTTGTCCCTACAGGGATATCTAGGTGACAAGAAATAATTTACCGCTTGTATTGGCTGGTATATTGATCGATTTCATTTACCTGAATTTGTTCCTGCGATGGTCTGTAGGGACAACTACGAGGGCCGCCTGCAAAGGCCCTTGTGGTTGTCCGTTACGCCTCCTAAAACCTGACTTTTAAGAAAACCTAATCTTCCTCTTTTCAATGGCTAGAGAAACAAAATCATCCTCTATCCTTTATTTTCTAGATGTTTCCCTTAACCTAATGGCCTTGGGGCGTTGCCCCATATGTGTCAACCTAAGCCGTAAGTTATTCCCCCGAAGGGGGTTAATGTGAGTAGCCATGGGTTTCCAACCCATGGGATAATGTATTGCGTCCCAAATTCACCCTGAAGGGGTGAGACAAAGAAAGTTTCGCCCCTTCAGGGCGATTTGGGTCGGGTGTTCCATTTACCTCCGGGTTTGCACCCGGAGCTACTAACATTAAGCCCCTTCGGGGATATTTCAAGGACTTGCGGCTTAAGTTGACAGCTAT